>JBGATT010000003.1:0-57107 GCA_044229035.1 Gemmatimonadaceae bacterium
GGAAGAAGCTCGCGGAGCGGCTCGTGCTGGAGCTGCGCGACAAGCTCGAGGGGACGGGCGTCGAAGCGGCCGCGTCACCGGGCAAGCCCGCGGGCGCCTCGGGTCCCGGCGCCGATGCGGTGCGCGCGCTCGTGGCCCTCGGCTACGCCCCGGCCGAGGCGGAGCGCGCGGTGCGCGCCTCGCTCGAGCAGGCGGCGAAGGGCGAGTCCACCGCGGACCTGATCCGCCGGTCGCTCGCGGCGATCAAGAAGTAGATTCCCCGCCATGTCCCGCCCCGAGATCACCACCCCGGAGTCGCTCGCCGACGAGTCGGTCGTCGAGCTGTCGCTGCGCCCGCAGCGCCTCGCCGAGTTCATCGGGCAGGGGAAGGTGAAGGACGCGCTCCGGATCTACATCGATGCGGCCACCGCGCGGCGCGAGCCGCTCGACCACACGCTCCTCTTCGGCCCGCCGGGCCTGGGGAAGACGACGCTCGCCGAGCTGATCGCGCGCGAGATGGGCGTGAACATCCACACGACGTCGGGACCGGCGCTCGAGAAGCCGGGCGACCTCGTCGGCACGCTCACCAACCTGCGCGCCGGCGACATCCTGTTCATCGACGAGATCCATCGCCTCCGGCCGATCATCGACGAGTTCCTCTACCCCGCAATGGAGGACTGGAAGATCGACATCCGGCTCTCCGAGGGCCCGAAGGCGCAGACGATCACCATGCCGATCGAGCGGTTCACGCTCATCGGCGCGACGACGCGCCTGGGGATGCTCACCGCGCCGCTGCGCGCGCGCTTCGGGATCGAGCTGCGGATGAACTACTACCCGACGGCCGAGGTGGAGGAGATCGTGCACCGCACGGCGGCGGTGATGGGCGCGGGGATCGATGCGCCGGGTGCGCACGAGCTCGCGCGCCGGGCGCGCGGCACGCCGCGCGTCGCGAACCGGCTGCTGCGCCGCGTGCGCGACTTCGCGCAGGTGAAGGCGGCGGGGCACATCTCGCAGGCGGTCGCGCGCGAGGCGCTCGCGATGCTCGACGTGGACGAGTACGGCCTCGACGAGATGGACGGACGCATCCTGCGCGCGATCGTCGAGAAGTTCGAGGGCGGCCCGGTGGGCGTGGGCACGATCGCCGCGGCGGTGGGCGAGGATGCGGACACGATCGAGGAGGTGTACGAGCCCTTCCTCGTGCAGAACGGGTTCCTGCAGCGCACGCCACGTGGGCGCATGGCGACGGCGCAGGCGTACCGGCACCTGGGGTACCAGCCTCCCTCGGCGTCCGCGGAGCAGCTGGAGGCTCTCTGAGGATGAAGGGGGAAGGAGGAAGGGGGAAGGTGATGCGCACCGCTGACTTCGACTTCCTCCTTCCCGAGTCGCTCATCGCGCAGGAGCCCGCGGCGCGCCGGGATGCGAGCCGGCTCATGGTCGTGCACCGCGACAGCGGCACGATCGAGCATCGCCGCTTCACGGACCTCGCCGAGTACCTGCGCGCGGGGGATGCGCTCGTGCTCAACACCACGCGCGTCTGCCGGGCGCGGTTGCTCGGCACGCGCGACTCGGGGGCGCCGGCCGAGGTGTTCCTGTTGCGCGAGGTGGCGCCGGATACGTGGGAAGCGATGGTCCAGCCGGGGAACAAGCTCAAGCCCGGGCGGCGCGTGCACATCGCGCCGGGGTTCGACGCCGAGATCCTCGAGGCGACGGCGCGTGGCACGCGGCTGGTGCGGCTGCATGCCGGCGACCCGCGCGCGGCGATCGCGGCGCATGGGCACATCCCGCTGCCGCCGTACATCGCGCGCGGCGACGCGCCCGCCGATGCGGAGCGCTACCAGACCGTCTTCGCGCGCGAGGAGGGATCGGTGGCGGCGCCGACGGCCGGACTGCACTTCACGCCGGAGCTGCTCGCCGCGCTCGAGGCGCAGGGGGTCCGCCGCGCGGAGGTGCTGCTGCATGTGGGCGCGGGGACGTTCAAGCCGGTGGACGTGGAGGATCCGGCGGACCACGTGATGCACGAGGAGTGGTACGACCTGCCGGAGGCGACGGGGGCGCTGCTCGACGCCACGCGTGCCGCGGGCGGGCGCATCTGCGCGGTGGGCACGACGAGCCTGCGCACGCTGGAGAGCGCGTACGAGGCGTCGGGGACCGGGGGTCGGTACCGCACCGGGAGCGGCGAGACGTCGATCTTCATCCGCCCGCCCCATCGTCCGCGGGCCGCCGACCTGCTGGTGACCAACTTCCACCTCCCGCGCTCCACGCTGCTCATGCTCGTCGCGGCGATGGCGGGGTACGAGCTGACGATGCGCGCCTACGAGACGGCGGTCCGCGAGGGCTACCGGTTCTACTCGTACGGTGACGCGATGCTCGTCACCTGACCCGGGCGGGGCGCACCGGATAGATTTCCGAGGGTGGCAGCGCGCGTGGACCGCGCGGGCCCTCGACCGTCCCCCCAGCCTTCCGACCGCCCCATGCATCCCATCGTCTTCGCCCAGACCGCTGCGCCCGTCGGCCCCTCCGGCCTCGGCCAGCTGATCATGTTCGGCTCGATCTTCGCGATCTTCTACTTCCTCGTGATCCGGCCGCAGAGCAAGCAGCGCAAGGAGCACGAGGAGAAGGTGATGAACATCAAGAAGGGCGACTCGGTCGTCACCGCCGGCGGGATCGTCGGCGAGGTGATCCACATCGCGATGGGGCAGAAGGACGGCGCCTCCGCCGCGACGCTCGGCGACCACATCACGATCAAGAGCGGCGAGAGCCGGCTCGTGGTCGTCCGCAACCGCATCGCCGCCGTGGGCGGCGAAGAGCTCCCGGCGGCCTGAGTCGGATGGCGATCCTCCCCATCTCGGTCCTCGGCCAGCCGATCCTGCGGCAGGAGACCGTCCCCGTGGAGGTCGTGACCGACGAGCTGCGCGCGCTCGCCGACGACATGATCGAGACGATGCGCGCCGCGGAGGGCGTGGGCCTCGCGGCCCCGCAGGTGGGGCGCACCGAGCGGCTCGCCGTGGTGGAGGTGGACGGGCAGCTCTTCACGCTCTTCAATCCCGAGATCGTCGCGCGGCAGGCGAAGATCAAGTGGGAGGAAGGGTGCCTCTCGATCCCCGACGTGTACGGGTGGGTCGAGCGCTCCGAGTACGTGAAGGTCCGCGCGATGGGCCGCGACGGCGAGCCGGTGGAGGTGGAGGGCACGGGGCTCCTCGCCGTGTGCCTGCAGCACGAGATCGACCACCTGCATGGCAAGCTGTTCATCGACCATCTGAGCTTCCTCAAGCGACGCGCCGCCCTGGCCGTGTGGGAAGAAGAACGCGGCAAGTACCCGGACGGGCTCCGGGTGCTGACGGGAAGGAGCGAGGAGCGAGGGGAAGGAGCGAATTCGGAGGATGTGAAGTAGAAGTATCAGGGGAGAGGGCGATGGGACAGGGACTTCGTCGCTCTCCCGCACGCCTCACCTTTCCCCTTCTCCCTTCCCCTCGCTTCTCGCTCCTCCGTGCGCATCCTCTTCTTCGGCACCCCCGACTTCGCCACCCCGCCGCTCCGCGCCCTGATCGGCGAAGGGCACGATGTGGTCGCGGTGGTGACGCAGCCGGACCGCCCGCAGGGGCGCTCGCGCTCGACGCTGGTGCCGTCGCCGGTGAAGGTCGTCGCGCTCGAGGAGGGGATCCCCGTGCTGCAGCCGGACCGGCCGCGCGGCGCGGAGTTCATGGCGCAGCTGCGCGCGCTCGAACCCGACCTCGCGGTGGTCGTCGCCTACGGGCACATCCTCCAGCAGGACCTGATCGACCTCCCGCGCCTCGGCACGCTCAACATCCACGCGTCGCTACTGCCGCGTTGGCGCGGTGCCGCCCCAATCCAGGCGGCGATGCTCGCCGGTGACGAGGAGACGGGCGTCTGCATCATGCGGATGGTACTCGCGCTCGACGCGGGACCGGTGCTCCTCGCGCTCCGCACGCCGATCGACGAGATGGAGACCGCCGGCGAGCTCACCGAGCGACTCGCGGAACTGGGGGCCGAGGCGATCGTCGAGGCCGTGACGATGCTCGACCTCGGGGACGTGGAGGAGCAGCCGCAGGACGAGGCCGGCGTCACGTATGCGCCCAAGATCGAGCGGGCGATGGCGCGGATCGACTTCCGGCAGCCGGCCCGCCAGGTCGCGCGCACCATCCACGGGTACGACCCCAAGCCCGGCGCGTGGGGCATCCTGCGCGGGGGCGAGGTGCGACTCTTCGGCGCGCGCGCGATCGAGGACCGCCGCGGCGATCCGGGCGAGGTGCTCGAGGTGGGCGAGATGGGGATGGTCGTCGCCTGCGGGAGCGGGGCGGTCGCGGTCGAGGCGGTGCATCCGGCCGGGAAGCGGCGGATCGCGGCGCTCGACTGGGCGCAGGGGCGAGGCGTCAGTCCCGGGGACCACTGGGAGGCGGCCGACGGTCCAGCCGCCTGACCCTGACTAGATTTCGAGGGTATGCCGCCCTCGCTCTCGATGGTCACTGAGACCCGCATCGCCGCCGCCGACACCCTCGCCGACCTCCGGCAAGGGGTGCTGCTGGACGCCGCGTTCGACCGCCGCGCCAGCGCGCTCGACCCGCGCGACCGCCGGTGGACGCAGGAGCTGGCGTGGGGGATGCTGCGCCGGCGCGGGTGGATCGACCACCTGCTGGCGCCACGGGTGCGGGGCGGCATCGCACGGCTCGACGGCGACCTCGCCGACCTGCTCCGCCTCGGCGCGTACCAGCTCTTCCACATGGGGAGCGTGCCGCCGTACGCGGCCATCGCGCAGACGGTCGAGCTGGCGAAGCATCGCCATGGCATCGGCGCGAGCAAGCTGGTGAACGCGGTGCTCCGCCGCCTCGACCGCGAACGGGGCGAGGCGCTCGCGCCCGCGCTGCCGGCCGACCCGGTGGAGGCGCTCGCGATCGAAGGGTCGCACCCGCGCTGGCTCGTCGCGCGCTGGGTGGCGCGCTGGGGCGCCGACGAGACGCGCGCGCTCCTGGAGGCGAACAACCGCGAGGCGCCGCTCATCGTGCGCCCGTGGGGCGTGGTGCGCGAGCAGCTCGAGGCGATGCTCGAGACCTCGGGCGTGGAGGTCACCGACGCGCCGCTCGTCGCCGACTCGATGCAGCTCGCGCCCGGCACCGTGCTCACCTCGCTCGGCGCGTTCCAGCAGGGCCGCTGCTTCGTGCAGGACCCGGCGGCGACGCTCGTGACGCAGTACGCCGCGATCCCCGCCGGGGCCAAGGTCGCCGACCTCTGCGCCGCCCCCGGCGGCAAGACGGTCGAGCTCGCGCGGACCGCGAGCTACGTGACCGCCGCCGACTCCAGCGAGGCGCGGCTCGTGCGACTGCAGGAGACGATCGACCGCCTCGAGCTCGACCATGTGACCGCGGTCGTGAGCGATGCGCGCGACGCGGCGCAGCTCGGCACCTTCGACGCGGTGCTCGTGGATGCGCCCTGCACCGGCACCGGCACCTTCCGCCGGCACCCCGACGCGCGCTGGCGGCTCCGTACCTCCGACCTCGCGGTGATGGGTGCGACGCAGCGCGCGGTATTGCGCGCGGCATCGCAGGCGGTGGCGCCGGGCGGCCTGCTCATCTACTCCACCTGTTCGCTCGAGCCCGAGGAGAACGACGCCCAGGTCGAGTCGTTCCTCGCCGACAATCCCGGCTGGACGCTCGAGCCGCCGCCCGAGGGCGCCGTGCCCGCCGCGGTGCTCGACGCCGGTCGTCTTCGTGTGCTGCCGCAGCGGCACGGTACCGATGGTTCGTTCGCGGCGCGCCTGCGCCGGGGAGCACTCTGATCATGCGCAAGGTCCGCATCGCCCCGTCGCTGCTCTCGGCCGACTTCGGCAAGCTCGCCGAGGACCTGAAGATGCTGGAGGAGGGTGGCGCGGACTGGCTGCACGTGGACGTGATGGACGGCGTCTTCGTGCCCAACCTCACCTTCGGTGCGAAGGTGATCGAGACCTGCAAGAAGCTCACGTCGCTGCCGCTCGACTGCCACCTGATGGTCGTGGAGCCGGAGAAGTACTTCGACAGCTTCGCGAAGGCGGGCGCCGACACGATCACGATCCACGTCGAGGCCGCGCCGCACCTCCATCGCCAGGTGATGCGCATCAAGGAGCTCGGCGTCCACGCGGGCGCGACCCTCAATCCGAGCACGTCGCTGGAGACGGTGCGCGAGGTCGCGGCCGACCTGGACCTGCTGCTCATCATGAGCGTGAACCCCGGCTTCGGCGGGCAGAAGTTCATCCCCGGCTCGGTGGCGAAGGTGGCGCGCGCGCGCCGGATGCTCGACGAGGCGAACAGCCGTGCCCTGCTCGAGGTGGACGGCGGCATCGCGCGCGAGACCATCACCGCCTGCTGGGCGGCGGGTGCGGACACGTTCGTCGCGGGGAACGCCGTCTTCTCGGCGAAGGACCCGCGCGCCGAGATCCGCGCACTGCGCGCGCTCTGCGCGGAGCAGGCGTGACGGACCGGAAGCAATGGTTGATCATCGCCGGCGCCGTCGCCTTCATGGCGGCGGGGCTCTGGGCGGCGGTGACCGCGCTGGGCGATGAGCTCTTCCCGCTCAAGATCGGCGGCGAGGCGCCCGCGTTCTCGGCCGTCACGCTCGCCGGCCGGACCAGCGGCGGCGAGATGCCGGGGAGCGCGAAGACGATCGAGGATTATCGCGGCGAGGTGGTGCTGCTGAACATCTGGGCGACCTGGTGCGACCCGTGTCGCATCGAGATGCCGAGTATCGAGCGTTTGCATCAGCGCCTCGGACCCAAAGGCCTGAAGATCGTCGCGGTAAGCGTCGACGATCCCGGGAGAGAAGCGCGGATCGCGGCCTTTGCCGAGGAGTACGGCCTGACGTTCGAGATCCTGTATGACGCTCCGGGCGCTATCAGGCAGCAGTACCAGACGACCGGTTTCCCCGAGACGTTCATCATCGACCGCGAGGGGAAGATCCGTCGCCGCATCATCGGCGCGGACGACTGGTCGAGCGAGACCAACATCGCGTTCCTCGAGCGCCTCCTCGCCGAGCCGCGGCCCGACGGACTCCCTGCCCCGAAGGCCCCTTTGACGCTCCCCGCCTCGGCGACCCCCAATGACACGGCTGCTCGCGCTCGAGAGCTCGTGCGATGAGACCTCGGCCGCGGTGGTGTCCGGTACGCCGGACGCCCCGCGGCTCGAGTCGCTCGTGATCCTCTCGCAGGACGTGCACCGCATCTTCGGCGGTGTCGTCCCCGAGATCGCGTCGCGCGAGCACCTCACCGCCGTCGTGCCCGTCACGCGCCAAGCCCTCGCCGACGCGGGGCGCGGCTTCGACGACATCGACGCCATCGCCGTGACGAATGCCCCCGGGCTCGTGGGCGCGCTGCTCGTCGGCGTCAGTTATGCCAAGGCGCTGGCGCACGCCCTCGGCAAGCCGCTGGTCGGCGTGCATCACATGGAAGGGCACCTCTTCGCGACGGCGCTCGAGCATCCGCTCGCCACGCCGCCCTTCACCGCGCTGCTGGTGTCGGGCGGCCACACGCTGCTGCTGGATGTGGAGGCGTGGGGCCGGTATCGCCTTCTGGGCGAGACGCGCGACGACGCGGCCGGCGAGGCCTTCGACAAGACCGCCAAGCTGATGGGCCTGCCCTATCCCGGCGGCAAGCACATCGAGGCGCTCGCGCGCGAGGGTGACCCGGGCCGGTTCAAGTTCACCAAGCCGATGCTCCACAGCGGACAGCACCTCGGCGACGCCGACTACTACGACTTCTCGTTCAGCGGACTCAAGACCGCGGTGCTGCTCGCGGTGCGCGCGAGCGCCGATCTCGAGCGCGACCGCCCGCACATCGCGCGCGGATTCCAGGACGCGCTCATCGGGACGCTGGTCGCCAAGACCATCCGCGCCGCGCGGGCGCATGGCCGGACGCGGATCGTGCTGGGGGGTGGCGTGGCGTGCAACCGGACGCTGGCCGACGCGATGACCGCGGCCGCGGCGGCGATCGGGGGCACCGTCTTCGCCCCCTCACCGCGGCTGGCGACCGACAACGCGGCGATGATCGGCGCGGCGGGGCTGTTCCGGTTCGTGGCGGGCCAGCGGGACGGCGCCTCGCTCAACGCCCACTCGGCGATGCCGATCCCGGGGCTCGTCGCCCCCGCGACGGCGGCCGGGTAGCTTTCGGCCCATGGAACCGATCACCCACCATCCGTTCGCCTACCAGTTCGGGCCGCTGGAGCTCACCGGCTTCGGGCTCGCGATGCTGCTCGCCTTCCTCATCGGCCAGGCAGTGGCGAGCGAGGAGCTCGACCGGCGCGGCTGGGGCTCGGAGATCATGGGCGACATCACGGTGGCGTCGGTGATCGGCGGCCTGCTGGGCGCCAAGCTGTACTACGCGTTCCTCGTCGGCAACATGAGCGCGCTGTTCAGTCGCGCCGGCTTCGTCTTCTGGGGCGGCCTGATGGGCGGCATCCTCGGGAGCGTGATCGTCGTCCTGATGAAGAAGGAGAGCTTCGCCAAGATCTCCGATGCGACCGCGCCGGGGCTCGCGGCCGCGTACTCGGTGGGGCGCAGCGGCTGCTGGGCGGTGGGCGACGACTACGGCACGCCCTGGAACGGTCCGCTCGCGGTGGCCTTCCCCGACGGCGCGCCGCCGAGCACGGTGCAGAACCTGGTGCAGCAGTTCGGGCTGAAGGAGTACGCCGACATGCCGGCGCAGCAGGTGCTGGCAGTGCACCCGACGCAGCTCTACGAGACGGCGATGGGCCTGGTGATGTTCTTCATCCTCTGGCGCCTGCGCGACCACAAGCACGCGCAGGGCTGGCTCTTCGGCGTATTCTGCGTGCTGCAGGGGACGGAGCGCTTCATCGTGGAGTTCTTCCGCGCGAAGGACGACCGGTTCTTCGGGACGTTCACGATGGCGCAGATGATCGCGCTGGGGTTCGTGGCGGCGGGCGCGACCTGGATGGCGCTCCGGGCGAAGCCGGCGCCCGGGCGACCGGGGATCCTCGCCTGACCGGTCCCCGACCGCGGCCTCCCGCCTCCCCTAGGGATTGAGCCAGTAGCTGAACTTCACGAGGAACGTGTTGTCGGGGTGCAGGTCGAACAGGTCGCCCATGTCGCGGCGGAAGTCGAAGTCCGTCGGCGAGTCGAGGCCCCGATCGCGGCCCTGCTGCCAGACGAAGAACAGGACCGACCCGGGGCGGTACTCCCAGCGCACGACGGTGTTGGTGCGCAGCTGCTTGAAGTTGAAGCCGCCGGGATCGGCGCCGCCGCCGTAGGGGACGAAGCGCGTGTCGTAGTCGCTCGCCCGCGCGTCGCCGAGCTCCTTCCACTCGCGGAAGTCACCCACCGAGATGAAGGGCTGCGCGTAGAGCTGGATGGAGAGCGTCGGCGTCGCGGTGAAGTTGAGCCGTGAGGTGATGCCGACCGTCCACTGCTCCAGCTCGGCGAAGGTGATGTGCGCCGTGTCGCTCGCGACGTCGCCGGCGTTGGAGTGCCACTGCGTGTCGTTGAGCCCGTAGTTCACGTTCCCCGAGAGGCTCGCGTTGAAGCGCGAGGAGACGCGGAACTGGAAACCCGGGTTGATCCACCAGCCGCGCGAGCGCCACTCGTCGCCGCGCCACATGCCGCCGAAGAGGGTCGGCGTGTAGGCGATGCGGCGGTCGCCTTCCCAGCCCATCCACCCCTCGACGCTCGACGCGCGCCGGAAGGCGGGGCCGCCGCGCGCGCTGCGGTCGTCGTACGAGCCGGGGAGCGTGCCGTTCAGGCCGAAATGCACCCAGTGCGTGTTGGGGAGCTCGACGTGCGAGTTCGTGTTGAGCCCGAGCTGTGTGCGGAGCCCCTCGGTGGTCCAGTTCGCGACGGCGTTGAAGTTCACGAAGGCCCGGCGATAGTACCGGGTGGGCTGCTGCAGCTGGAACGAGAACCAGTTGCGGAACATCTGGTCGTCGGCGCGGGACTGGAAGCCGAGGTCGTTGGACTCGAATCCCGGCGAGTAGCGCTGGTAGACGGTCTGGAAGCGGGTGACGCCGCCGCCGAACTTGGAGATCGAGATGCGCTGCGCGTCGCCGGCGAGCGCGGTGCGGAGGGAATCGAACGCGAGACCGTCGTCGCGGCGCTGGTACCGGTGCACGCCGTCGCGCTGGGTCGAGGCGATCGCCGTGCGGTCGCCGCGCACGAGGCTGCCGCTGAGCGAGGTGTGCAGCTCGTAGTTCCCGTCGAGGAACCGCTGGCGCATGTCGAGCCCGCCGGTGTAGGCCTCGCCGCGGAGGAAGTCCCGCGTGTCGGCGTCGAGCGTGCGGTTGACGGCGGTGAGCATGAGCCCCACGCCGCCCTGCCCCTTCCGGAGCTCCTGCTGGACGCGCGCCACCGCATAGTTGGTGCGCGGTTCGATCGTCCGGCCGAGCCCGCCCTGCTCCTCCTGCGAGACCGCATCGAGGAACCCGACGTTGAGCCCGTTGCTGAACCGTCCCGACATCTTCGCCGCCCCGAGGATGCGCGAGGAGGTGGGATTGGCCGGGTCGAAGTAGCGGCCGCCCAGCTGCGGCGCGCGCCCGATGCGGCGCGAGTAGAAGAGCCCCGTGCAGCCCTCGTCGATGTCGTCGCAGGCGGTGCGGAAGTCGAAGATCCCCGCGCCCTCGAGGAAGAAGGGGCGCCGCTCCTCGAAGAACTGCTCGAAGGCGGAGAGGTTGAGCACCGCCGGGTCGGCCTCGACCTGGCCGAAGTCGGGGTTGATCGTCGCGTCGAGCGTGAGGTTGGACGAGAGGCCGTACTTCACGTCGGCGCCGAGCGCCTGCTGGAACGGGTGCTCCCACTGCCCGGGTCCGTCGGGACGCGTGACGTTCTTCGTGACGGAGTACGGCACGATCTCGAGGCGCCGCGGCTGCGGCAGGCGACCGATCCCGGTCACCTCGCCGCCCTGCGAGACGTAGCCCTGCACGTCGCGTCGGAACAGCGGCCACGAGATGCGCTGGCGCGTGCGCGCGACGTCGCGCACGGCGAGGAAGCCGAAGGTGTGCGCATCGAGGTCGGCGAACCGCATCTGGCTGAACGGGATGCGGAACTCCGCGACCCAGCCGAGCGAATCGACGCTCGCGGCGCCGTCCCAGACGGCGTCCCAGGTGGGGTCCTCGACGTTGTCGTTGTAGACGTAGAAGTCGCGCTTCACGCCCGCCGGGTTGAGGATGAACTGGTAGGCGGTGCGGCGGTCGTGGTACGAGTCGATCACGAGCTTGAGCTGCTCGCTCTCGGTGCGCACGTCGCGGCGCGAGAGGAGCGAGATGATCGAGTCGGGGGCCGGGTCATGCATCCGGCCGAGGATGTACAGGTAGCGGTCGTCGTAGAGGATCCGCAGCTCGGTGCGGAAGCGCGGCTCGGCCCCGGTGTTGGGCTCGTACTCGAGGAACCGGTCGATGACCGGCGCGGCCCCCCAGGCGGCATCATCGGGGCGGCCGTCGATGACGGGCGCGCTCGCGGTGCGCACGGCCTGGCCGGCGCGCGTCTGGGCCGCGAGCGGATGGCTCGCCGCGAGGACCGCGGCGGCGAGGAGGAAGCGCAACGACATGGGACCGCTCGGTCGGGGGGCTGCGCCGGCACGAGCCGGCACGACGGGGGAGGGCGAACTCGAGGTTCGACAGCCGTCCCGCCCGAATGGTTGCGAAGGGCCGCGCCCTAGGCCTCGAGGATCACCACGCCGCCCGCCACCTCATCGGTATGGCTGAGCGTCAGGTGCACCCGCGTGACGCCGAGCTCGGCGGCACGCGCGGCGGCGCGCCCGGTGAAGACGAGCACCGGCGGCCCCTCGGTCCCGCGCACGACCTCGGCCTCCTTCCACCCGATGAGCTTCGCCTCGTCGGAGCCGGTGAGCGCCTTGAAGGCCGCCTCCTTCGCCGCGAGCCGTGCCGCGAGGTGCATCGCCGGCCGCGCCCGCGCGAGCGCATAGGCCTGTTCGTGGGCCGTGAAGAGGCGGTCGAGCGCCCGCTGCTCCTTCCGCGCGAGCATCTGCTCCACGCGCGCGATGGCAACGAGGTCGAACCCCACGCCGACGATCATGAGGAGCGTCCCAGCACGCGCCGCCAGAGGGCGCCGCGCCGGCCGCGCGGGTCGCCGAGCACGGGGAGGGCGGCGCGCCACCAGTCGTCGGCGGCGTCGAAGGTGCGCTGCACGGCGTCCACCCATCGCTGCCAGCGCGCGCGCCGCTGATCGGGCGCGGCCGCGCGCGCGTCAGTGCCGGCCGCCTGCAGCGCCCGGAGCGCGGCCCACACGGGTGCGGCGAGCGTGTCGAGCTCGGCCTCGAGCGCGCGACGGTCCGGCGGCGAGGACGCGTGCCGCGCGGCGGCGAGCGCGGCGATCGCCTCGCGCCACTCGCGCTCGAGGCGCGCGGGATCGAAGGCCGCGACCTGCGCGTCCACCGACTGCACCTTCTGCGCCGCCGTGCGCGCGGCGATGAGCGGCTTGAACACGCGGTCGTGGTCGGAGCCCGGGCTGGACGGGACCGCGAGGGCGCGCAGCGAGCGCGTGAACTCGGGCAGTTCGAACTCAGGCATCGGTCGCGGAGTAGCGGTAGTCACCATGGAGTTCGCGGTCGCAGATCGCCGCCCGCTCACCCGTGCGCTCCTCGAAGATGCGCACGAAATCGGGGAGCCGCTGGGTGGTGAACGCCTCGCGCGGCATCGCGAGCGTGGCGATCGCACGCTCGATCGCCGACGGTTCGCCCTCGACCTCCACGAGCACGTCCATCCTCGGGTAGTGCTCGAAGCGGATCGTCGCCCCCTCCCATTGGTATTGCTCGATCCGGCGGTCGATCTCGCGCGTCACGACGTACCCGAGCCGCTCGAGCAGCGCCGCCAGTGCGTCGGGATCGCCGGCGGTGGTCGAGAGCTCCTCGCGCACCTTGTAGCCGGACTCGTACGCCGTCGGCCCCTTCCAATCGAGCATCGCGCGCACCGGGGTCGCGCGGTAGACGCGCAGGCGGAGCACCTGGTCGCGGAGTCGCAGCGCGAAGTCGGGCGTGTCGTAGCGGCGATCCTCGAGCCGCCCCTCATAGGTGAGCGTCGCCCCCGCCCGGCGGATCGCGTCACGCGCGGCGGCCGCGTCATCGACGATCGCCTTGAGCTCGACCTCACGCATCGCGGATCGCCTCGAGTACGCGTGCCGTGTCGCGCAGGTCGGCGAAGGTGGCGGCCGGCGCGTGCGCGTCGAGCTCCTCGGCGGTGTACCCGCCGGTGGCGACGGCGATCGCCCGGGCCCCCACGCCACGCCCGCAGTGCACGTCGGCGGGCGTGTCCCCGATGATCACGAGGCGGTCGCCGCCCAGCGCGCGACCGAGCAGCGCCTCGGCGCGCCGGAGCGCCACCGGCGGGAGCTGCGACCGGTCCTCGTGGTCGGAGCCGTAGGCGCCGAGGGCGAACCGGTCGAACGCGAGGTCCACCGCCGCGAGCTTCGCGCGCGCGCCCTCGACGATGTTCCCCGTGAGCAGGCCGAGCACGAGGTCGTCGGCCGCCTCGACCGCATCGATGAGCGCGCCAACGCCCGGCAGGAGCTGCGCGCGGCGCGCGGGGTCGGTGAGCGCGACGCGGAGGTGCTCGAGGTAGCGCGCGAGCACGGCATCCATGCGCGCGTCGATCTCGGCGTCGGTGAAGCCCTCCATGCGCATCATGTCGCGCACGATCAGCTTGTCGGTCTTGCCGTCGAAGCGGTACGACGGGGAGCCCGCGGTGCCGAAGTACTCCCGGAGTGCCGGCTCGATCGCCGCGCGGCCGGCGCCCGCGCTCAGCAGGATCGTGCCGTCGATGTCGAAGAGGACGACACGCGTCATCGCCGCGAGAGGTAGAGGCCGCCGATCACCGTCGCCGCGCCGGCCCCCTGGAAGAGCGTCGGCACCTCGCCGAGCACGACCCACGCGACCGCCACCGCGACGATCGGCTGGAGGTTGCCGTACATCGAGGTGCGCGTGGGCCCGATGCGATGCACGCCGCGATACCAGAGCAGGTAGGCGACGACCATCGCCATCACGCCCGAGTAGAACACGGAGAGCCAGGTGAGGGGCGTGACGGCCGTCCAGTCGACGCGGAGCAGCGCCGGCGCCGCGATGAGGCCGAGCGGCACCACGCCCCCGACGAGCGTCCACGCGGCGACCTGCACGGCATCGACGCGCTGCGTGAGTTCCACGAGCCAGTTGGTGTAGAACGCCCAGCAGGCGACGGCGGCGAGGATCATCAGGTCGCCGGTCACGTGCCCGGCCCCTTCGTCGCTCATCGTCCCGCCGAGCACGAGGAAGACGCCGGCGATGGAGAGGCCGATGCCGGCGACGGCCCGGAGGGGCAGCTTGTCATGCCCGAACATCCGCGCCACGAGCGCGACCATCGCGGGGCTGGCGGCGATGACGAGCGAGGCGGTGCCGGCGCGGGTCCGCGCGATCCCGCTGATGAAGAGCACCTGATAGATGCAGTGGCCGAGGACCCCGAGGAGCAGCAGGCGCCGGAGATCGGCCGGGGACGGCCGCTTGCCGGGCCGCCACATCGCCAGCACGAGCAGGACGACGCAGCCCAGGGTCATCCGGAGCGCGTTGTACGCGAGCGGCTCCATCACCTGGGTCCCGTACTTCACCACCGAGAAGTTCACGCCCCAGATGGTGGCCATGAGCACCAGCGACAGTTCGGTCGCGTGGGACGCCGGGCGATGGGACGGCAGGGGGTGTTGGGGGGCGGACACGTCAGGGAAACTAATGTGGGAAGAAGGCTGAAGGCGGACGGAAGAAGGCAAAGGCCTGCACCATCGCGTTCTGCCATCTGCCATCTGCCTTCTGCCTCCCCGTACCGTCACGGTCCTCATGCGAATGCTATCTTCCCGTCATGCATGTCTCCTTCGCCCTCTTCGCCGACGCCGCGAACATCTCGCAGGAAGGCAAGCTCAACATCCTCGGCGTGTTCGACGCGCTGCAGGTGGGAGCCCTGCCGACCGTGCATCCGCGCGCGACGCTCATCGTCCGGCTCAAGGCCCTGCCCGATGACGTCGGTCGGCACACGCTCGCCTTCGCCTGGATCGGACCGGGCGGGGACGAGCACTGGTCATCGTCGGGCGAGCTCGAGGTGGGGGCGCCGCCGCCGGGGGCGACCGAACTCGATGTCCCGGTGATCGCCGCGATCGACCTGCCCATCCATGAGACGGGCACGCACGTGATGCGGGTCGCGCTCGACGGGGACCTCTGCGCCGAACTGCTGCTGCATGTGCGCTCGGGCGGCGCGGTCACGCTCCCGCCGATGGGCGGGATGGTCTCCTAGCGACCAGCGGCGTCCGCGAGGCCCGGGACGCCGTCCCGGCCTCGCGCGAGGCGCACCGCGCGCTCGATCGCATTCTCGAGCGCGGCCACGACCAACGCCTCCGCCTGGGCCAGCGGCGCGCGCGGTCCGTCCATGGGCGAGAGCGCGAAGGCGATGTCGCCGTCGAAGCTCGACCCGGCCGGCGCGAGGCGGCGGTGATAGGCGGCCGTCGCCGATCGCGCGAGCTGATGCAGCTCCACGCGGCTGAACGCGGCATCGACCGCGACCACGGCAAGGGTGGTGTTGGGAGTGCCGCCGGCCGCGGCCGCCCCGCCGAACGCGCGCTCCGGACCGCCCGCCGCCAGCACGCGCTCGGTCCCGGCGAAGCCGCCGCCCGGCGCGCGGGCCCCCGCGATGATCGCGCCCTGCGCATCACGCACGTCGCCGAAGGCGTTCACCGCGACCATCGCCGCGGCCGAACAGCCGGCGCCCTCCACCACGCTCAGGCCGAACCCGCCCTTCATCGCTCCGTCGCGGCCGAGGACCTTCCCGACCGTGAGGCCGGTCCCGGCACCGACGCTCCCTTCGGCGATCGCGGTGCTCGTGGCCGCCGCACAGGCGGACTCGGCCATCGCGGGTGTGGGGCGCGCGTCCCATCGCCCGCACGGCCCGAGATCGAAGAGGACGGCGGCCGGCACGATCGGCACCACGCCCGCACCGACGGCGAAGCCGCGCCCCTGCGCTTCCATCCAGCGCATCACGCCCGCCGCCGCGTCGAGCCCGAAGGCGGAGCCGCCGGCGAGGAGGATCGCGTCGACCCGCTCGACGAGATGTCCCGGCTCGAGGAGGGCGAGCTCGCGCGACCCGGTGGCACGTCCGATCACCGCCACGGCGGCGCGGTGCGGGGCGTTCGTGCCGCGGACGACGGTGCATCCCGTGCCGCCCGCCTCGTCGGTCGCATGGCCGACGGCGAGGCCGAACCGCTCGAGCGAGACCGTCACGCGCGCACGCTCACGCCGGCCCGGGGCCGTTCGCGTCGCGTGTGGCGTCCTCGAGCGCGGCGCACGAGGCGCAGAGCGTCACGCCGCGCAACTCGCAGATCTGGCAGATGAACGTGCCGCAGCGCTCGCAGGGATAGCCCTCCGACGCGCGCTCCTTCTTGCCGCAGGCGCGGCAGATCATCGCATCGACTTCCTCCGACATCGCTACCTCCGGGAGAGCGGGGACGTCCGGCGGCTCACCGCGGCTTCTCGGCCAGGTCGTACTCGCGGATCTTCTTGATGAGCGTCGCGCGCGAGATGCCGAGTTCCTTGGCCGCGTGCGTGCGGTTGTGCGCGTGGGCGCGCAGGGTGCGGTCGATGTGCGCGCGCTCGACGTCGGCGAGCGAGCGCGGTTCGTGGTGCGTGACCGCGCCGCCGGTCGCGCCCTGCACCTCGCGCGGCAGGTGCTGCAGCTCGACCGCCGGCTGTCCGCGCGCGACGAGCATCGCGCGCTCGAGCACGTTGCGGAGCTCGCGCACGTTCCCCGGCCACGGATACCGCAGCATCGCGTCGAGCGCGGGCTCGGACACCGTCGTGGGCGCGCCGGGCACCGATGGTGCGAGCGAATCCTGCACGCTCGCGACCAGCTCGACGAGGTCCTCGCGCACCCGCTCGCGGAGCGGCGGGAGCTTGATCGGCATCACCGCGAGCCGATAGTACAGGTCCTCGCGGAACCGTCCCGCCGCGACCTCGGCGACGAGGTCCTTGGACGACGCGGCGATGACGCGCACGTTCGGCGTCACCTCCACCGTCCCGCCCACGCGACGGAACCCCTTCCCCTCGAGCACGCGCACCAACTTGGGCTGGAGCACCGGGTCGAGGTCGCTGATCTCGTCGAGGAAGATCGTCCCGCCGTCGGCGACCTCGAACGCACCGAGCGTCGTGTGACCGTTGGTCGCGGGCGACCCCTCCACGCCGAACAGCTCCGAGTCGAGCGACTCGGGGCGCAACGTCGCGCAGTTGACCTCGACGAACGGCTTCGTCGCCCGCGGGCTCGAGGCATGGATCAGCTCGGCGAGCCGCCCCTTCCCCGACCCGCTCTCGCCGAGGACGAGCGCCGTCGTGCGGTCGCTGCCGGCGAGGAGCGCGACCTGGGCCTGCAACTCGCGCATGGCGGCCGACGACCCGAACACGAGGTCCTTGCCGCTGCCCCGCTTGCTCGTGAGCCAGCGGCTCAGCCGGCGGAGCTGCGCCTTCTCGAGCGCGCGCTCGGCGGCCGCCGCGAGGTGGCTCAGGTCCACCGGCTTGGTGAGGAAGTTCTCGGCGCCCTTGTGCAGCGCGTCGACCGCCATCGGGACGTCGCCGTAGGCGGTCACCATGATCACGACGGGATGATCGTCGCGGATCGCGTCGAGCACGTCGAAGCCCGTCATGTCGGGCAGGCGGACGTCGAGGAGGACGAGGTCGGGCTTGATCCGACGGAACGCCTCGATGCCCTCGCTGCCCGTGTGCGCCTCCGTCACCTGGTGCTTGCCGTCGTGACGGAAGAACATCGCGAACGCCGTGGCGATCGCGACCTCGTCATCGATGATCAGGATGCTCGCCATGCGGTCAGGAGTCGCGGGAACGGGAGGAACGTCGCACGCATGGAAGATGGCGCTCGGCGCGGATCGCGCAATGCCGATAGGACGGACCGTGCCCGGTCAGAACCGCCAGGCGCGGAAGAGGTCGAAGCCGAACTGCTGCGGGGCCGGCACGAAGCCGCGCGCGCTGATGTTCGAGTTGCACAGGACCGCACTCGTCGGGGGCTCGACACCGGCGGAGATGGTGTAGCCGCCGCGGAGGAGGTAGTCGAGCTTCACGCCGATCGAGTTGGCGAGCGCCGAGGCGTTGAGCGAGTTGCCCCCACCGACGAATTGCCCCACCTGGCAGAGTCCGGCGTCGAGGCGGACGAAGGCATTCCGCCCCACCTGCTTGCCGCAGTTGAAGCGGGTGCCTTCGAGCACCGCCGCCGTCCCGGTCCGCAGGTTGCTCTTCTCCACGTCGCTCGCGGCGGTGGAGACACGCGCATCGTCGCAGAGGCCGCCGGCCTTGCCGCCGAGCATGCTGCCGAGCGAGCTGATCACCAGCCGCGTCGCCGTCGACGTGTAGTTGGCGCCGGCGGCGCCGATCTCGAAGCTGGGTCCGCCCGTCACGAGATAGCTGATGAGGTCGGCGCTCTTCACGCGTGCCGAGTCGGGGGATGAGAGCAGCGCCGTCGGTTCGTTCAGCGTGCCGCCGATGTTCACGCGCACGCGCACGTCGGGCTGCGCCCCCTGCTTGGTGTACTGCCGCACGGTGTGCTGCGCCGAGATGTTGAGGTTCGGGTTGAAGACGAAGTCGGGGTCGCCGAACCAGTCGATCGAACCCTGCTGGACCTCGAAGGTGCGCTGCACCGGCCCGATGTTGAGCTGGTAGGTGCCGCGCACGGTGCGCAGCGAGCCGGTGAGGGCGAGCTGGGCCTCGTCGCTCCGCCGCCCGCGGGCCTGCTGCGCGCGCATGATGGAGATCTCGCCGCCCAGGTTGATGTTCGCCTCTGTCGAGCGCAGCCAGACGTCGGTGCCCATGCGGATCGGGACGTTCCGCACGGTGAGGTTCTGCACGAAGGCGGGGAGCGCCTGCGGCGCGAGCCGCCGGTCGAGGAGGGCACTCGTGTCGATCACGCCGAACTGGTCGAACTCGGTGAGCGAGATGACGTCCTTCGTCGCGATCTCGGGGATGGAGATGACGGCGCGGTCGGCGGTGAGCGCGCCGCGCAGCGTCGCCGCGTTCATCGTGCCGTTGATGCGCAGGCTGTCGGAGAGGTCGATGTCGGCGACGTTGCGCACGTTGTACACGTGGAAGGCGCGGGCGCGCACCGAGAGGTCGAAGGCGGGGTTGTCGCGGTCGCGGACGTGCACCCACCCGCTCACCGACGCACTGCCGTTCCGACCGCCCGACGACGAGTTCGCCGTGAGGCGCCGGATCGCGAGGCTGTCGCCGATGAGCCCGATGTCCGCCGTCAGGTTGCGCCAGCGCACGTCCCCGAGGGGCGCGAGCGAGACGTTGCCGTTGCGCACGAGCAGCCCGCCCTCGACACGCGGCTTCTCCCACGTGCCCGAGACATCGAGGTTGAGCGCGAAACTCCCCGGATCGCCGTTCGCGCGGCTCGTGATCGCGTCGAACAGCCGCAGGCTCACGGTGTCGCTCGTGATGCTCGCCGAGATCGGCGCGCGCTCCTCCATGTAGGAGCCACGCTCGTCGAGCCGCAGGTGGAACGGCAGCGTGCCCTCGCCGATCATCACCGGGCGCCCCGGCGGGCCGAGGGTCGCGGCGAGCCGGAGCGCATCGGACGACCCCGACGCCGTGAGCATGAGCGTGTCGAGACGGATCCCCGCGACGATGCCGCCGGTGATCGACCCGGTGGCCTCGAGCTGCGGGGCGGCGCGCGTCCCCTCGAGCCGCGCGTCGATGGCGATCTCGCCCTCCTGCTTCCCCGGGGTCTGCAGCAGCTCGGCGAGGTCGGCGACCGGGAGGCCGCGGGCACGGAACCGCAGGCTGCTCTCGCCGGTGGTCGGCACGGCGCCGGAGAGCCGGAGCGTCGAACCGCCGGCGCCGTTGAGCACGAACGAATCGACCGCGAATCCCGGCGCGCCGGCGGTGAAGCCGGCGGGTGCCGCGAGGAGCCACTGCTGGCGGCCGGTGCGCAGGGTCAGCGAATCGAGGAGCACGTGCGCGGTGTCGGCGGCCATCGCCACCTGTGCGCGCGCCGCCGCCCGCGTCCCGTTCGCCCCGTTCATGTCGAGGTCGAGCGTGGCCCCGCCGGTGCCATCGAGCGTCGCGCGCGAGAAGAGGCGCGAGATCGCGAAGCCGGCCGCCCGCAACGTGTCCGCCGCCAACGAGAGCGTGCCCTTGGCCGCCGACGGGAGCCCGGTGAGCTCGGCCGACCCGGTGAGCAGGCGCACGCCGGCCGCGCCGACCAACAGCCCTTCGCCGTCGAGCGTCGCGTCGAATGCGAAGTCCCGCAGCCAGCCGCGCGCCACGCCATCCACCTGGAGCCCGCCGTCGAGCGTGTCGGTCGCGCTCGACGTGAGCCAGCGCCGGAAGCCGCCGAGCGAGTCGACCCGCGCGGTCACGTTGAGCGAGTCCTCCCGTCCGGCGTGGAGGCCGAGCGCGCCGCCGGCGTCGACCTGGACCACCGTGGTCTCGAGATGCAGCGTGTCGAGGGTCATCACGCCGCCGCCGAATCCGAGCCGCGCGTCGCCGGCGAAGAGGCGCACGCCGGCGAGGGTCGAGCGGTCGAGCCCGAGCACCACGGTGCCGGTGAGGTCGGCGAGCGAGTCGCCGCCGATGTCCGTCGTGAGGCGCGCGTTGAGCTCGCCGCTCGGCAGCGTGGAGTCCGCGAACGCGACGCTCGGGTCGAGCGCCGTGATCCGCGTCTCGCCGATGAGGCGGTACTTCGGGAGCTCCATGTCGACCATGACGTTCGCGGCGATGCGCCCGGCATCGCCCTCGAAGTTTGCGTCGACGAAGAGGTCGTGCAGCGTGCCGCGCACCTTGAGCGGACCGGAGAAGTCGCCGCGCAGCGGGAGCTCGGGGAAGGAGCTCGCGAGCGTCGTCATCGCGAGCGGCTGCGCCTCGAAGGCGACGTCGTACACCATCTCGACCTCGCCCGAGGTCACGCGACCCGACCCGGTGAAGCGCGAGCGCGGCAGGTCGCCATCGAAGTGGACGAAGTCGCCCTGCGAGAAGCGCATGTCGAGCCACGACGAGTCGAGCACCGCGGAGCCCGAGAGCTTGCCGTGCAGCAGCGGGAAGTCGGGATTCACCGCCTGGATGGTCCGCAGGTCGAACGAGTCGAGCGCGACGGTGAAGCCGCGGAACTCGGTGTACGCGGGCTCGTAGATGTCGAGCATGCCGCGCGCGCGTCCCGAGGCGAAGGCCCCGGGGACGTTCCCGTCGCGGTACGTCATGCGCAGGTCGTCGATCACGAAGCGGTCGAGCGGGCCGCCGCGCCCGCGCATCCGCCCCGTGATCTGTCCGGCGAACGGATAGGCGAGCGGTCCCTGGTTGAAGCGCTCGATGAGGGCGAAGTCCACCGGCGCCGCCTCGAGGTCGACGTCCTTCATGATCGCCACCGGCCCGCCGATCACCCACGTCATGCGGCCGCGGACGCGCGAGCGGTGCGCGAACACGTCCATGTCGCTGATCGCGTACTCGAACACCTCGGAGGAGCGGGGCTGGTTCCGGATGTCGAGGGTCATCCGCCCGCGTCCCTCGGTGGGGAGCGAGGGCGAGATCCACGCGACGTCGGCGAGCGCGACCGAGTCGCCGACGACGTGGATCCGGTAGTCGGGGGTCTCGCCCGGCGTCCACCAGACGTTGCCGGTCGCGTGGCCGGTGGAGCCGGCGAGCGCGAAGCGCGGGAGGTCGAACGCGATGGAGTCCCCGACCCAGCGGATCTCGCCGGCCACGTGATGGAAGGTGAAGGGCGGGTTGCTCTCCTTCGCGTCGAGCCGGGCGAGCGCGATCTGGCGGCCCGCCGAGTCCGGATGCAGCAGCCGCATGCGCGGCACATCGACGAGGATGTCGCGCCACTCGTACGTGCGCGTGAAGCGCCGCCCGCCCGCGCGCCTGATGCCGGCGATGGGATCGGCCAGCATCACGCGCACCGCGGAGTCGCGCGCCGCCCCGCGGAGCGAGTCGGCGGGGGCCCACGGCATCGTCAGCGCGAAGTGGCCCTCGCGCACCGCGACCTGCTCGAGCACGAGCAGCGAGCCGAAGCTCGCGCGACTCCGCGCGCGCCGCGGCCCCGGCGGCCGGGGCCAGATCCGCTCGGTGTTCCAGCGCGAGTCGAAGCCGCGGCGGAAGTGCACGCGCGGACGCGCCGCGTCCACGGTGCGGATGAAGAGGCGCCCGTCCATCAGGTCGCGCGGATCGAAGGTCAGCCGGATGGGGCCGGTCGCCGCGAAGAGCGAGTCGTCGGGATCGCGGATCTCGAGCGAGTCGATGGTGAGGTCGGTGATGAACGACCCGCTCAGCGTCCCGAGCCGCACCGTCCCCTGCATCGTGCGGCCCATCTGCGCCTCGACGACGCCGCGGATGAAGTCGCGCCCGCGCACGCTCTGCGTCGCCGCGACGAACGCCCCGATGAGCCCCGCGCCGATGGCGAGCATCAGCAAGGTGCTCCAGAGCATCACGAGGCGGCGGCGTCCCATCATGCTAGAAGGCCTGTCCGATGGCGATCGACGTCGTCAGGCGGCTGAAGACCGTCCGCGGCCGCGGCGGACGGAAGCTCGACGGGCAGCTGCCCGGGAGCTGCTCGGGCACGTTCCTGGTGTTGATCGAGCGGATCACCGCCGGGAGCGTGTTGCCGGGGCTGACGCAGTAGAGGAAGCCCCCCTCGTCCAGCGGCGCGTCGAAGTAGGCTGCGCCGGACGGGCGCCGATAATCGTTGTACGCGAGGTCCGCGCGCAGGTAGCCGATGGGCGTCCGGACGCGGATGCCGATCCCCGGCGTCAGCGCGAGCGTCTTGAACTGCAACCGCCCGACGTTCGACCCGCGCTGCCAGACGCGGCCGAAGTCGAGGAAGGCGACCCACTTCAGCAGCGCGGGGAGGAACGGGCTCGTGACGCGCATCTCGAAGTTGCCGACGACCATCGCGTTGCCGCCGGTCGGCACGGCGCGGTTCGCGAGCGAGTCGGCGGCGCGGAGATAGACGGTGTCGCCGACCGCGGGGCTGGTGACCGGCAGTCCCGTCGCCGGGGACACCATCTCGTACGAGTCGGGGATGTAGACCGTGGGCCCGAGCTCGTTCTGCCGGTACCCGCGGACCGTGTTGGGCCCGCCGCCGAACAGTCGCTCCTGCGCCGGGACGAACCGGTCGCTCTCGTCGAGCGCGAGCGTCGGCCCGAGCACGCCGCCGAGCCGCAGCCGGAGCGCGAAGACGATGTCGTTCCCGAGCGGGAAGTAGGCGGCGCCGTCGGTGGAGATCCGCGCGAACTGGATCGTCGTGTCGGAGCCGGTGAAGCGGCTCGCGTAGCGCGCGTCGATGCGCGCCGTCACCCCGCGCGTCGGATCGACCGCGTTGTCGGTCCGCTCGTATCCCGAGCCGGCGCTCAGCACGGCCACGCGCTGGAGCTGGCGCAGTTCGTCCTGCTCGTCGAGCACGCACACCTGGAAGACCGCGCAGAAGAGGGCCGGCTGCGCGTCCGTGCGTCCCAGTTCGATGCTGTACCCGAAGGTGTGCGTCCTTCGCGGCAGCGCGCGAGTGAAGGCGAGTGCCGCACCCACAGGGGTCGTGCGGAGGAACGCCTTGTACTCGCTGCGCCGCTCGGAGTAGAGCGAGAGCGTGGGGACGAAGCTCGCGCGGAGCAGCGAGGGCTGGCTGAGCGTGGCGCTGACGTAGTAGTTGAGCGTGTCGCTGTACGGGTCCTCGCGCGCGACGCGACTGCAGAGCCCCTTCGCGCCGTCGATGGGGGCCCCCATGCCGATCTTCGAGACGCGGCCGCGGAGCTCGAGCCGTGTCGCCGTGCGGAACAGGTTGTAGTCGGTGAGCTCCGCCGTGGCCCGCACGCAGTCCAGCGTGCCCCACCCACCGCCGAGCCGCGCCGAGCGCAGGAAGGACTCGGCCACCGTCACGTCGACCGAGAGCGTCGAGTCGGGCCGCGTGGACCCCGGCTCGACGTCGACCTGCGCGAAGGCCTCGCTCTGGTAGAGCGTGCGCTTGGCGCGCTCGAGGTTGCGCTCGCGATACAGGTCCCCGGGCTGCAGTCCCGCGAGCCGGCGCACCGCCGCCTCCGTCACCTGCGCCTCGCGGCCCTCGCGCCCGGTGCGCGTGACGAGCACCGCGCCGATCCGGCGGCGCGGCCCCGTGCTGGCGGAGACGATCACCGTCGCGCGGCGCGCGTCCGTCCGCAGGTCGTACCCGAGGAACGCCTCCGCCTCCGGGTAGCCGCCGTCCCGCAGCCGGCGCGCCAGCGTGTCCTTCGTCGCGCGGTTCGCATACCGGTCGAAGCGACCGCCGACCACCGTCGGCAGTCCCGCCATGAGGGCCGCGCGTTCCGGCACCGCGTCGAGCCCCTCGAAGCGCACCGTGTCCACGAGCACCGGCTCGCCCTCGGTGATGCGGAAGAGCACGTCGATCCGATCCTTCCCCGCCGGCGTGACGACGGTGTCGACGGTCGCGTCGACGAAGCCGTGGTTGCGGTACCAGACCGTGAGGCGCAGCACGTCGAGCGGGAACTCGCGCTGGTCGAGGCAGCGGCGCGTACCGCCGATCTTGAAGAGCCGGCGCAGCAGCGACGACGGGGTCGTCACGATCCCCGCCGCGAGGTCCGCGTCGCTGAACGCGGCGTTGCCGGTGAAGGCGAGCGTGTTGACCTCCACGTCGCCGCGCTCGCACCGCGTCTCCTGCGCGCCGAGCCGCGGCGCCGCCGCGAGCAGCAGCGCCAGTCCCACGAGTGCGGAGCGGCGCCGGGTCATCGGCTCAATCGTCCTTCTGTCCGAAGACGGCGAGGTTGGAGGAATGGCCGGGATTGACCTTCTTGTCCGGGTACACCCAATGCACCGCCTGGTTCACCGCGACGCACGATTCCGCGAAGCCGGTCGCGATGAGCTTGAGCTTGCCCGGATAGGTGTTCACGTCGCCGCAGGCCCAGATCCCCGCGCGGCCGGTCTCCATGAGCTGCGTGACCTGGATCTCGTCCTTCTCGAGGTTGAGGCCCCACTCGAGCAGCGCGCCCATGTCGCTGACGAAGCCGAGCATCGGGAGCACCACGTCGCAGTCCACGCGACGCGTGGTCTTCGCCTTGATGTCCTTGAGCTCCAGCGCGACGATCCGCCCGTCCTCCGCGATCACGTCCGCGAGCTCGTGGAACGTGTGCACCGCGGTGCGGCCCTTGGCGGCGGCGGCCATCACCTGGTCGACCGTGGCCTGATGCGCGCGGAAGCGGTCGCTCCGGTGCACGAGCGTGATGCTCTTCGCCACGCCCTGCAGCTGGTGCGCCCAGTCGAAGGCCGAGTCACCGCCGCCGATGATGGTGACGTGCTTGCCGGCGTAGGCCGACGGCTGGAGCACGACGGCATCGATCCCCTTGCCGTACCACGGCTCGGCGCAGGCCTGCGGCAGCTTGCGCGGCGAGAAGGCACCGATGCCGGCCGCGAGGATGATCGCGCGCGACGGGAAGCGGTCCGTCTCCGTGATGAGCGTGAAGATGCCGTCCTGCTCCTCGAGTCCGATGACGCGCTGGCCGAGGTGGATGGGCTGCTGGAACTGGCCGGCCTGCTGGACGAGCGAGGTCACGAGGTCCTTCGCGAGGACCTTCGGGAAGCCCGCGACGTCGAAGATGTGCTTCTCGGGATACAGGGCGGCGAGTTGGCCGCCGGGCTGCGGCAGGGCGTCGATGATTTGCGCCGAAGCGCCTCGCATGCCAGCGTAGAAGAGGGCGAAAAGCCCGGCGGGACCCGCGCCGATGATCGAGAGGTCCCGAATTTCGTGATTTCGCATCTTATTAAGTTCGCCCTGCCACGCGTCCCGGACAACGGGCCGATCCGCTCTCCCCTCACCACCCGACGATGGCCGCCGACCCCGAACTGATGACCACCAACCGCTTCGTCCTCGTCCGCGAGGTGGCGCGCGGCGGGATGGCGACCGTGCACGAGGCCGAGCAGGTCGGCCCGGCCGGCTTCACCAAGCGGATGGCCCTGAAGATCATCCACGACCGCTTCGGTCGGCATCCCGAGTGGCGGCAGCTGTTCATCGACGAGGCGAAGCTCTCGGCCAACCTCGTGCACGGCAACATCGTGCAGATCTACGGGCTGGGGGAATCGGCGGGGACGCTCTTCATCGCCATGGAGCTGATCAAGGGCCTCTCGCTCCGGACGCTGATCAACACCCACCGCGCCAGGCGCATCGCCATGCCGCCCGACGTCGCCGCCTATTGCGCCAGCCGCGTCTGCCGCGCCCTCGACTTCGCGCACCACTTCGTCGACGAGAACGGCAACCGGCTCGACATCGTCCATCGCGACGTGTCGCCCGGCAACGTCATGCTCACCTGGGACGGTCACGTGAAGCTCGGCGACTTCGGCATCGCCAAGGCCCGCACGATGGCCGACCCCTCCGCCACGCGGCAGGTGCTCCTCGGCAAGAAGCACTACATGAGCCCCGAGCAGCTGATGGGGATGGCCGTGGACTCGCGGTCGGACGTCTTCTCGATGGGCGTCGTGCTCTTCGAGCTCTTCGCCCTCCGGTCGCTCTTCACCGAGGACGAGACGATGGCCGCCTTCGACGAGGTGGTGCTCAACCCGAGTCCCGACCTCTCGATGCGCCTCCCC
The DNA here is from genome assembly GCA_044229035.1 of Gemmatimonadaceae bacterium. Taxonomy (GTDB): domain Bacteria; phylum Gemmatimonadota; class Gemmatimonadetes; order Gemmatimonadales; family Gemmatimonadaceae; genus Pseudogemmatithrix. Next base: position 26,540 of record JBGATT010000003.1, read on the forward strand.
GACGCCGACCCGGAGATCCAGGCGCTCGTGGCGAGGGCCATCGCGAAGGACCCGTCGGGCCGGCCCAACGCCGCGATCCTCGGACGTGAACTGGACGCGTGGTGCGCCCGGCAAGGCACCCCGGGCTCGCCGGAACGCCTTCAGGCCCACCTCGCCGAGCTCTTCCCGGAGAGCTACAAGCCGCCCACCCGGCCTAGCGAGACGATGAGCCCGATCACGGGGCCCTCCGCGACGCCGCGTTAGATTCCCGCGATGACCAACAAGATCTACACCAAGACCGGGGACGACGGCGACACCGGCCTCTTCGGCGGCGGGCGCGTCGCGAAGGACCATCCCCGCGTGGAAGCCTACGGCGCCGTCGACGAGCTGAACGCGGTGATCGGCATGGCCCGGTCGGCCGAGATGATGCCGCGCATCGACGAGGTCCTCGCGCCGGTGCAGCGCGACCTCTTCGCGCTCGGCGCGCTCCTCGCGACCCCCGACCTGGAGAAGATGCGCGAGCAGCTCGCGAAGGCGCGCATCTCCGACGCGCGCATCGCCCAGCTCGAGCAGGCGATCGACGACGGCGAGGCGGAGCTCGAGCCGCTCAAGGCGTTCATCCTCCCCGGTGGCACGCCCAAGGCGGCCTCGCTCCACGTCGCCCGCACCACCTGCCGACGGGCCGAACGCGCGGTGATCCACCTCCAGCGCGACACCGAGGTGCCGCAGATCGTGATCGTCTACCTCAACCGGCTCTCCGACCTGCTCTTCGTGCTCGCCCGGGTGGCGAACAAGCGCGCCGGCGCCGGCGAAGTGACCTGGTAGCGTGCACGCGCCGCTGACGCTCCACGGCGCGAGCATCGAGGTCGCGCCGGGCGCGCTCGAGACCCTCGGCGCACGCGTCAGCCAGCGCGCGCCGGAGCACCGTGTCGTCGTCATCGCCGACCAGGCGGTGGCGACGCTGTACGGCCAGGCGGCACTGGCCGCGTTCGGCAGCACGACGCCGACCCCGATCCTGCTCACCTTCCCGTCGGGCGAGAAGCACAAGACGCGGCAGACCTGGTCGACGCTCACGGACCAGCTGATCGCGGCCGGCTGCGGCCGGGACACCGTCATCGTCGCGCTCGGCGGCGGCGTCACCGGCGACCTCGCCGGGTTCGTCGCGGCGACCTTCCTGCGCGGCGTGCCGCTGGTGCAGGTGCCCACCTCGCTGCTCGCGATGATCGACTCGTCGATCGGGGGCAAGACGGGCGTCGACACCGCCGCGGGGAAGAACCTCGTCGGGGCCTTCCATCATCCGACGCTCGTCGTCGCCGACCCGCGGCTGCTGACCTCGCTGCCGCCGAAGGAGATGCGCGTCGGGCTCGCGGAGGCGATCAAGCACGGCGTCATCGCGGACCCGGCCTACTTCGGCTGGATCGCCGCCAACCTGCGGCAGATCCTCCACGCCGACGCACCCGACGACGCGACGCAGATGCATCTCGTGCGCCGGTCGATCGAGATCAAGGTCCAGGTGGTCCGACAGGACGAGCGCGAGGGCGGCCTGCGCAAGATCCTGAACTTCGGCCACACCATCGCGCACGCCATCGAGCAGGTGACCGCCTACGGTGTCTCGCACGGCGAAGCGGTCGCGATCGGGATGGTCGCCGAGGCGGTCCTCGCCGAACGGCTGCGCCTCGCCGAGCGCGGCCTCGCCGACGCGATTGCGACGGTGTGCGATGCCGCCGGCCTCCCCGTGCGGCTCCCCGACGGCGTGAGCCCGGCCGAGATCGTGACGGCGACGCGCACGGACAAGAAGGCGCGCGCCGGACAGGTGGAGTTCGCCCTGCCGCGGGCGATGGGCGAGATGGCCGGGAGCGCGACGCGCTACGGCGTCCGGGTGAGCGACGCGGACACCTTGCGGGCCCTCGAACATTTGTGAGCGGTCCTAACACATTGTGATACAACGGGATGGCGCGGTGGCGGCGGGACGCTGTCGCATTGGCACGGTTCTTGGCTGTTGACCGCCCTTCCCCTCCTCATATAGCCTTGGGCGTCCGGAGAGGTCGATCCGGTGGCCGCCGTCGGGTGACGGCCTTGCATCAGCTCGCCGCACGTCCCACAGAGCGTCGCAGGTACTGGCTCCCCGAGCGGGGCGCCGCCTCCTTCAACACGCAGGTATGGGGATGGGTATGCAGCACGCGACCGAAACGAGATCGAAAGGCTATTTCCGTTCCTCACCCTCTTCCGCGTTCGACCAGTACCTCTCGGACATCCAGAAGCTCCCGCTGATCACCGACGCCGCCGAAGAGCGTCGACTCGCCCGACTCGCCCAGAAGGGCGATGAAGCCGCCGCCGAGCGGCTCGTGACCGCGAACCTCCGGTTCGTGATCAGCTACGTGAAGAAGTATCAGGGCCACGGCCTCGACCTCTCGGAGCTCGTCGCCATCGGCAACGAAGGACTGCTCAAGGCGGTCCGCAAGTTCGATCCCGACCAGGGCGTGAAGTTCATCTCCTACGCCGTGTGGTGGGTGCGCCAGGCGGTCCTCAAGGCGCTCGCCGAGCAGACGCGATCGGTCCGCATCCCGCTCAACCAGAACTCGCAGCTCATCCGGCTCTCGCGCGCCGAGACGGTCCTGGCCCAGGTCCTCAAGCGCGACCCGACCGACAGTGAGATCGGTCGCCTCCTCGAGGAGACCCCGGAGCAGGTCCGGGCGGCCAAGCAGATGTCCTCCACCGAGCTCTCGCTCGACGCGCCGGTGGATCGCTCCGATCGCGAAGCCTGCACCCTCGGCGAGCGGTTCGCCGGCGGCGACGGCGTGGAGATCGAGGAGCGCACCGACTTCAAGCTCATGCGCGAGTGCATCGACAAGGTGTTCCGCAACTACCTGACGCCGCGCGAGCGCAAGATCCTCAACCTCTATTACGGTCTCGATGAAGGGGCGGAGGCGATGACGCTCGAGAAGATCGGCGCGCTCATGGGCGTGACGCGCGAGCGCATCCGGCAGATCCGCGAGCGCGCGTTCGACAAGCTCCGCACCTCGCCCGAGGGTCGCTCCCTCGCCGGGTTCTGGGCGATCACCTGATCGTGTAGGCCGCAGCCGCTCGTCGCGCGCCCGGTGATCGCGCGGCGAGGGTCGAAGGGGGTCCGGATGCGAATCCGGGCCCCCTTCGTGCATCCATATCGTGTAGTTTCTCCGTCGTGACCGACCTCGTCGCCGAGCTCCGCCGCCTCGTGGGCGATCCGCACGTGCTCGTGCGCGTCCCGGAGCTGCTGGTGTACCGTTCCGACGCGTTGCCGGGTCTCCAGCGCGCCCCGTCGCTCGCGGTCTTCCCCGGGACGCGGACCGAACTCATCGAGGTCGTCCGCGCGCTCGCGGCGGCGGCGGTCCCGTTCGTGGCGCGCGGCGCGGGGACCGGCCTCTCGGGCGGGGCGCTCGCCGACGGGATCACGCTGCTCGGCCTGCATCGCCTGAAGCGGATCATCGCGATCGACCCGATAGCGCGCACCGCGACGGTCGAGCCGGGCGTGGTGAACGCCTCGCTCACGCGCGCCGCCGCCCCTCACGGCCTCCACTACGCGCCGGACCCCTCTTCGCAGTCGGCCTGCACGATCGGTGGCAACATCGCCGAGAACGCGGGCGGGCCACACTGCCTCAAGTACGGCGTCACGCTCGACCACGTGCTGCGCGCGACGGTGGTCCTCCCCGATGGCGAGGTGCTGACACTCGACCGCGGTGACGTGGGCGGGTACGACCTCCTCGGGGCGTTCGTCGGCAGTGAAGGATGCTTCGGCGTCGTGGTGGACGTGACGGTGCGGCTCACGCCGGATCCGGAGTCGGTCATCACGCTCCTCGCCGACTTCACGAGCGTGCGCGAGGCGGCCGAGGCGACGTCGCGGATCGTGGCGGCGGGGATCCTGCCGGCGGCGCTAGAACTCATGGATCAGGCGACGATCGAGGCGGTGGAATCGAGCGTCTACGCCGCGGGATATCCGCGCGACGCCGCCGCGGTGCTGCTCGCGGAGGTGGATGGTGCGGCGGCCGGTCTCGACGCGGACGCCGAGGCGATCGAGCGGCTCTGTCGCGCGTCCGGCGCACGCGACGTGCGCGTGGCGCGCGACCCCGCGGAACGGGCGCGGCTCTGGCAGGGACGCAAGAAGGCCTTCGGCGCGATGGGGCGCGTGGCCCCGCATCTCGTGGTGCAGGACGCGGTGGTGCCGCGCTCGCGTCTGGCCGAGGTGCTCGACGACATCGCCGCGATCGGCGCGCGTCACGGCCTGCGGATCTGCAACGTGTTCCACGCCGGGGACGGGAACCTCCATCCCAACATCCCCTACGACGCGAACGACGCGGACGAGTCGGCACGGGTCCACGCCGCGATGAAGGAGATCATGACGCGGTGCATCGCGGCCGGCGGCACGATCACCGGAGAACATGGCGTGGGGCTCGACAAGCTCCCGTACATGGAGCAGCTGTTCACGGCCGACACGCTCGATGCGATGTGCTCGCTGCGCGACGTGTTCGACCCGGAGCGGCGCGCGAACCCGGGCAAGACGGTGCCGATGCGCGCGTGCCGCGAGTGGCATGCGGCCGCTGCGGCGCGCCCGCAGGCGGCGGGCGCGTGACGCCCCTGCTCTCCGGCGTGACCGGGCCGCGCACCCTCGACGCCGAACTCCCGCGCACGGCCGACGAAGTGGCGGCGCTCGTGCGCGACGCGCGCGCGGCGCGCGCGGGACTGCGGCTCGCCGGCCTCGGGACGTGGCTCAGCGCCGGGCATCCGGTGCGTGCGGCGCGGACGGTCTCGCTCCGCGCCCTGAACGGCATCGTCTCGTACCATCCCGCGGATCTCACGCTCTCGTGCGGCGCCGGGACCACCCTCGCGGAGCTCGACGAGGCGACGCGCCCCCACGGTCAGTGGTGCCCGCTCGCGCCGCCCGGCACGGACCTGACGAGCACCGTTGGCGCGACGGTCGCGACCGCGAGCGAAGGACCGTATGCCGCCGCCCTCGGCCGGCCGCGCAGCCTCGTGCTCGGGCTGGAGTGCGTCGACGGGACGGGACGGATCATCGCGGCGGGGGGACGTGTCGTGAAGAACGTCGCCGGATTCGACCTCACGCGCGCGATGACCGGCGCATGGGGCACGCTGGGCGCGATCACGCAGGTGCACCTGCGCCTGCGCGCACGCCCCGTCGTCGACGAGACCTGGGCGATCCGACTCCCATCCTCGGACCGCTCGGCGCTCGAAGCGTACGTGCGCGGCCCGCTCGCACCGCTCGCCTGCGTGCGGCACCAGCCGCCGAGCGGCGAGTCGCGCGCCCCCGCGATGTTCCTCGTGCGCCTGGGCGGCAACGCCGCCTTCGTCGAGGCGTCGCGGGCGGCATTGCGCGCGCTCGGCGAGACGATGCAGCAGGCACCCGATGCCCTCGATGTCTGGCGCGCCTTCGAGGACCCGCCCGCGCGCGCGCTGTCGTGGCGGTGGGATCCGATCGCCGTGCGCCTGCGCGACCGCTTCGACCCGGACCGCATCCTGAATCCCGGCCTCCTCGGGGAGCCCGCATGAGCGCGTCGCCCCTCCCGCTCCTCGACGCCGCGCGCGCGGGCCTGGACCAGTGCGTGCACTGCGGCTTCTGCCTACCCGCGTGCCCCACCTATCTCGCGCTCGAGGACGAGAACGACTCGCCGCGCGGGCGGCTGCTGCTGATGGGCGCGCTGCTCGACGGCACGGTACGCCCCGATGACCCGCAGGTCGGCACGCACCTCGACCAATGTCTCGGCTGCCGCGGATGCGAGACCGCCTGTCCGAGCGGCGTGCCGTACGGCGCACTGCTCGAGGCGACGCGCGCCTCGCTGGTGCCGCATCGGCCGCTGCCATGGGTCGCACGTCTCGTGCTCGCGGTCTTCGCACGCGAGTGGTTGCTGCGACCGGCACTCGTCGCGGCGCGCGTGATGCGCGGGAGCGGACTCGCGGCCTGGTTCGCCGCGCGACTCCCCGCGCGCATGGCGATGCCGCTCGCGATGCTCGCCTCCACGGCGCGTCCGGCGTCGCCGCGATGGAGCCCGCGCGGCGATGGCGCGCGCGGCACGGCCGCGGTGCTCACCGGTTGCGTGATGGAGGGCCTGTTCACCGACGTGAACCGCGCGACCGAGCGGACGCTCGTCCACAACGGGTGGCGGTTGCAGGACGCGCCGGGACAACGCTGCTGCGGCGCGTTGCACGCGCACGCCGGCGACCGCGCGACCGCGCAGACCCTCGCGCGCGAGAACATCGCGGCATTCGAACGCAGCGGAGCCGAGGTGATCGTCCTCAACTCGGCCGGGTGCGGCGCGATGTGCAAGGAGTACGGGCACCTCCTCCATGACGACCCCGCCTGGGCGGCGCGCGCCGTGGCCTTCTCCGCGAAGGTGCGCGACGTGCACGAGCTGCTCGCCGCCGCCGGGCCGATCGCGACGGATGCGGTCGCGCGGGGCGAGGGGCCCACTGCGGGCGTTCCGCGGGTCGCCTACGATGCGCCATGCCACCTCCAGCACGCGCAACGCGTGGTCGCGCCCCCGCAGGCGGTGCTCCGCGCCTGCACGCACGTCACGCTCGTGCCGCTCGCCGACAGCGACCAGTGCTGCGGCAGCGCCGGCATCTACAATCTCGTCCAGCCCGACGTCTCCGAGCGCGTGCTCGCGCCCAAGCTGTCACGGATCGCCGAGTCCGGCGCGACGGTCGTCGCGACGGGGAATCCCGGCTGCCTCATGCAGATCGGCGGCGGACTGCGCCTCGCGGGGAGTCAGGTGACGGCCCGTCACCCGGTGGAACTGCTGGATGAGGGCTACGCGCAGGGTCGGCGGCCCGGTTAGCATTCGCGTATGGATGTCCCGGTCCTGCTGGTCGAGTTCGAGGGTGTGATCGTGGAGACGGCGCCGGCCCGCCGCGCCGCGCTCATCGAGTCCCTCGCGGTGGAGGGGATCGTCTGCAGCGAGGCGATCCTCGCGCAGGCGGCCGGATACGCCACCGAGGACGCGGTGCGGCGCGCGCGACGCGCGGCTGGCGCGCCCGACGACGAGACCGCGGTCGAACTCGGTCGCCTGCGCGCCGAGCGGGCCTTCGCCACCCGCGCCGGGAAGGGGCTCCCGCTCGCCCCGGACGCGCGCGTCGTCTTCGAGCGGCTCGCCGCCCATGCGCGGCTCGCGCTCGTCACGCGCGCCTCGCGTCGCGAGGTGGAGTTCCTGCTCGGGCTGGCCGACATGGAAGGGCTCTTCCGTCCGATCATCGCGGTGGAGGACGTGCTGCCGACCAAGCCGGCGCGCGAACCATGGCTGGCCGCGCTCGCTCGCATCGGCCAGCTCTTCCCCGGTCAGCAGTTGAAGGCCCTCGCGGTGGAGGATCATGTGGTCGGGCTGCGGGCCGCGCGTCGCGCGAACATCGCGAGCGTGGGCGTCGGTCCGCTCCCGGCGCACGAGGCGATCGAAGGCGATGCCTGGATCGAATCGCTCGCGGACCTCACGCCGGAGCGCATGCGCGCGCTGACGGGCACGAGCACGGAGCGCCGTCGGTGAGCCGCTTCGTCCACGCCAGGACCGCGCGGATGCGCATGACCTTCAGCGGCGAGCAGGCGAAGGCAGCGCTCGGCGGGCTCGTGACCAACGATGTGGTCACGCTGACCACGGGCGCCGGGCAGCGCGCGGCGGCGCTCACACCGAAGGGGCGCGTGATCGCGCTCTGCCGCATCTTCGACCGCGGGACGGACCTGCTGGTGGACTGCGATGCGGCCGCGGGTGAGGGCTTTGCGGCAATGATCCGCAAGTTCGTGAACCCGCGACTCGCGAAGTACGCGCTCGTCACCGAGTCCACCGATTGCCTCGGCGTGCACGGCGACGACGCGGCGGGGGCGCTGGCGCGCGCGCTCGGCGGGGACGAGGCGATGCGGGATGCGATCGAGGCGCTCGCGCCGCTCGCCGGCCGCTCGATCGGCGCGGGCGACGAGGCGGCGTGGGTGGTGCGATCGGATGACCTCTCGGTGCCCGGCTTCGACCTGTTCGCCGCGCGCGCACGCACGGCCGCGCTCCTCACCGCGCTGCTCGCGGACGGCGCCAGAGTGGCGGACGCAGACGAGGTGCGCACCTGGCGCGTCGAGCGCGGGCTCCCCGAGTTCGGCGCGGAGATGGATGCGGAGACGATCCCGCAGGAGGCGATGCTCGATGCCCTCGACGCGATCTCGTTCAACAAGGGCTGCTACACCGGACAGGAGGTCGTGGCGCGCATCCACTTCCGTGGGCACGTGAACCGACACCTCCGCTGGCTCGTGAGCGAGGCGCCGCTGCGAGAGGGTGCGCGTGTGCTCGATGCGAGCGGGACCGACGTCGGCGAGGTGCGGACCGCCGTGGTGTCCGCGACGCACGGACCGCTGGCGATCGCGATGCTGCGCCGCGAGGTCGAGCCGGGCGCGACCGTGCGGGTGGCGGACGCCGCGGCCGCCGAGCCGGGGACGCCTGCACGCGTGGAGCGCATGCCGGCGTCGCACCCATAGGAACGCGAAACGCGCGATCCCGAGGGATCGCGCGTTCGAGACCAGCAGGGACCGAAGCTTCTTAGTGCTTGGTCGTGTCGGCGGCCGGCATCGCAGCCGTCGTGTCCTTCTTGGTCGTGTCGGTCATCGTGGCCGTGTCCGTCATCGCGGCCGGCGCGGGGGCGGCCATTTCGGACGCCGGAGCAGCTTCTTCCTTCGGGGCGCAGGCGGCGAACAGCACGAGCGAGGCAACGATCGCGAGCTTCTTCATTTGGAACTCTTCTCCGAGGTGTGGTGGGGCGCGCGCTCGCGAAACGTTCGCGTTCAGCGCACGGGAGGAAACTAAATGGGGCAGTTCATGCGGTCAATCCGGTGCCAGCACGCAAGTCATTCAATGACAAAGAGTTGGCTCCGGCCTTCCGCGCCCAGATGACGACCGGCCCCGTGGCGACGCCACATACTGTCGAGGCGTTCGCGAGACACCCGCTGGACGATGTTCGTGCAAGTCGTTGCTGGTGAACGACTTGCAAGGCACCCACCGGGACCAACGCACCGCATTAGCTTGCAGGACGTTCCCTCACACCCGGGGCGAAGCTGCGTGAGCACGACCATCGAACCAGTGACGGACGGCGCCCGCGTGATCCGCGGCGCCTGCCCCCACGACTGCCCGGACACCTGCGCGACGCTCGTCACCGTCGAGTCGGGACGTGCCACGCGCATCCAGGGCGATCCCGCGCATCCCTTCACGCAGGGGTTCCTCTGCACGAAGGTGAATCGCTATCTCGAACGCACCTATCACGCCGATCGCGTGCTCACACCGCTCCGGCGCGTCGGCGCGAAGGGGAAGGGCGAGTTCGTCACCGCGACGTGGGATGAGGCGCTCGACGCGATCGCCGCGAAGCTGAATGCGATCCGCCATTCGAGCGACGGACCGCAGGCGATCCTGCCCTACTCGTACGCCGGCACGATGGGGCTGCTGCAGGGCGAGTCGATGGATCGCCGCTTCTTCCATCTCCTCGGCGCGTCGTTGCTCGACCGCACCATCTGCGCGACCGCGGGGATGATGGGGATGCGCATGACCGTCGGCGCGAGCATCGGGGCGGACACCGAGGCCGTGCCGCTCAGCGACCTCGTGATCCTGTGGGGCACGAACACGCTCACGAGCAACCCGCACCTCTGGCCGCGGATCCTCGAGGCGAAGGCGCGCGGCGTGAAGGTGATCTGCATCGATCCCATCCGCACGCGCACCGCCGAGCAGTGCGACGAGTGGATCGGCATCCGCCCAGGGACCGACGCGGCGCTCGCGCTCGGGATGATGCACGTGCTCTTCGCCGAGGGGATGCAGGACGACGACTATCTCGCGCGCCACACGCTCGGCGCGGAGCGACTGCGCGCGCGGGTGCAGGAGTATCCGGTGGAGCGCGTCTCGGCGATCACCGGCATCCCGGCGGCCCGCATCACCGAACTCGCGCGCGAGTACGGTCGCGCGAAGGCCGCCTTCGTCCGCCTGAACTACGGCCTGCAGCGCCATGCCGGCGGTGCGATGGCGGTCCGCACGATCGCGTGCCTCCCCGCGGTCACCGGGCATTGGCGACGCCCCGGCGGCGGCGTGGTCCTCTCGACCAGCGGCAACTTCGCGTTCGACAAGGCGACGGTGCAGCGACCGGACCTGGTCCCGCCGGGTACGCGCACGATCAACATGTCGCTCCTCGGCGAGGCGCTGTCGAAGCCGGACGCCGGCGTCGGCGGACCGCCGGTGCGCGCGATGATCGTCTACAACTCGAATCCTGCCGCCATCGCGCCCGACCACCTCGCGGTGATCGACGGCCTCAAGCGCGAGGACCTCTTCACCGTCGTCCTCGAGCACTTCCGCACCGACACCTGCGACTACGCGGACTGGGTGCTCCCGGCGACGACGCAGCTCGAGCACCTAGACGTCCACTGGTCGTACGGGCACCTCTACGCGTCGCTCAACCGCCCGGCGATCGCGCCGCTGGGCGATGCCCTGCCCAACACCGAGATCTTCCGTCGCCTCGCCGCGCGCATGGGGCTCGACCACCCTTGCCTGCGGGACGATGACGAGACGCTCGTGAAGCAGGGGCTCACCTCGTCCGACCCCAGGATGGCCACCGTGACGTGGGAGTCGCTCCAGCGCGACGGCTGGGCGCGCCTCGCGCTACCCTCGCCGTACGTGCCGTACGCCGAGGGCGGCTTCCACACGCCGAGCGGAAAGTGCGAGTTCTTCTCCGCGCGGATGGAGGCGATGGGGCTCGATCCGCTCCCTTCCTTCACGCCGCCGTACGAGTTCCCCGAGAACGTCCCGGCGCTCGCGGCGCGCTTCCCCATCACGCTCATCTCGTCGCCGGCGCACCAGTTCCTCAACTCGAGCTTCGTGAACGTGGGGCCGCTCATGCGAGCCGCGCGCGAGCCCGAGGTGGCGCTCCATCCGCGCGACGCCGAGCGGCGCGGGATCGTGGAAGGCGCGATGGTGATGGTGGAGAACGAGCGTGGGCACTTCCAGGCACGCGCGCGCGTTCGGGAGGGCATCAGGGAGGGCGTCGCGTGGGCCCCCGGGATCTGGTGGGCGAAGCTCTCCCCTGACGGCCGCAACGTGAACGCCACGACGAGCCAGCGCCTCACCGACATGGGGGCCGGCCCCGTCTTCTACGACAACCTCGTCGAGATCCGACCCGCCAGCTGATGACCACTCACCTTCCCGCGACCCTCGGCGCCCTCAAGGCGTCCCCGTACGGCACCGCTGACCGTCGCGGCCGGTCGGTCCGCGACGAGATCCGCCACAACCTCCTCGCGCGCATCGCCGACGGGAAGCCGCTCTTCGCGGGGGTCCTCGGCTACGAGGACACGGTGATGCCGCAGATCGTGAATGCGCTGCTCTCGCGGCATCATTTCATCCTGCTCGGGCTCCGCGGGCAGGCCAAGTCGCGCATCCTGCGGGCGCTGACGACGCTGCTCGACCCGGCACTGCCGGTGATCGAGGGGAGCGAGACGAACGACGATCCGTTCGCGCCCATCTCCAAGTTCGGACGCGACCGCATCACCACCGCCGGCGACGACACGCCGATCGCCTGGCTCGCGCGCGACCAGCGCTACGTCGAGAAGCTCGCGACGCCCGACGTGACGGTCGCGGACCTCATCGGCGACCTCGACCCGATCAAGGCGGCACGCGGCGGCCACCTCCTCTCCGACGAGCTGTCGATCCACTACGGGATGCTGCCGCGCGCGAACCGCGGAATCTTCGCGCTCAACGAGCTCCCCGACCTCGCGGGCAAGGTGCAGGTGGGGTTGTTCAACGTGATGCAGGAAGGCGACGTGCAGATCAAGGGGTACCCGGTGCGCCTCGCGCTCGACGTGGTGCTCGCGTTCACCGCGAACCCCGAGGACTACACGGCGCGCGGCAAGATCATCACGCCGCTCAAGGACCGGATCGGCTCGGAGATCATCACGCACTACCCGGCGACGGTGGACCTCGCGATGGCGATAACGGCGCAGGAGGCCTGGGTGGCGCGCGACGGACTGCCGCTCCGGCTCCCCGGGATCGTGAGCGAGGTGGCGGAGCGCGTGGCGTTCGAGGCGCGGCAGGAGAAGCGGATCGACCAGCGGTCGGGCGTGTCGCAACGCCTCTCGATCACGCTGCTCGAGAACGTGATCTCCAACGCCGAGCGGCGCGCCGTGCGCCTCGGCGAGACGACGATCGTCCCGCGCCTCGCCGACATCTACGCGGCGTTGCCGGCGATCACGGGAAAGATCGAGCTCGAGTACGAGGGGGAGCTGATCGGGGGCGCGACGATCGCTCGCGAGCTGATCCGGCGCGCCGCCGACGCCACGCTCGCCGAGCGCGGGGACGACCTCGACCTCGACGAGATCGTCATGTGGTTCGACCGCGGCCAGGCGCTGCAGGTGAGCGACGACGCGAGCGCGGCGGTGGCGCGGCAGGGATTCGCGGCGGTGCCGGGGCTCATCGAGATCGTCACCGCGAGCGGGCTCGGGGTGGGCGACGATGCCGATGCCGTGGTCGCCTGCGAGCTGGTGCTGGAGGCGCTCGTCGCGCGGCGGAAGCTCTCGCGGTCGGAGAGCGGGCAGTACGGCCGCTCGGTCCGGCGGAAGGGCGGCGTGCAGCAGGAGCGCCCCGACCGCGACGAGTAGGCGTCACATCGTCGCGCCCTCGCCGAGCCTGAAGCGGTCGAGCGCGGAGTCCACGACGCCCTCCATGCTCCCGCGCCTCGTGTGCTCGGCGCGCAGGTGGCTGGCATCACTCCCCTCGTGCGCCATCCGATACACCAAGTCGAGCGCCGGCGTCGCCTGCGCGATGTCGGCATGGGCCTCGACCTGCCGGAGCGTGGTCAGCACATCCTCTCGCAGCGAGACCACGTCGAGGCCCTGTGGCACGACGATCGTGCCGTCGAGCCCGAATCGACACGCCTGGAAGCGATTGTAGCTGTAGACGAGGTAGTCATCCTCGGCGGGGGGCGGACCGGGGCGCTCGAGCAGCCACCGACAGAGGGCCTGCAGATAGGCGGCGAGCGCCGCGGCGCGTTCGACCGAGAGGGGTGTGTCGCAGACGCGCAGCTCGATGGTCCCGTACTCCGGCTTGGGGCGGATGTCCCAGTAGAAGTCCTTCATGCTCTTCACCACACCGGTGCGCTCCATCTTCGCGAAGTAGGCCTCGAACGCCTCCCACGTGAGCACGAAGGGAGCACGCCCGCTGAGCGGGAAGGCCGAGACGGAGTTGAGCCGAGCCGAGTTGAAGAGCGTGTCCTTCCCCTGCACGAACGGGGATGAGGCACTCAGGGCGATGAAATGCGGGACGTAGCGATTGAGCGCGTGGAGCAGGTAGAGCGCGTCATCTCCGCTCCCGCACCCGACATGCACGTGTTGTCCGAACACGGTGAACTGCTTGCTCAGATAGCCGTACAGCGCGGAGACCTCACGGAATCGCGGCTTTCGGAAGATCCGGCGATCGGTCCACTGTTGGAAGGGATGCGTGCCACCGCCGCAGACACCCACGTTGAGGCGCGCGCCGGCCCGGACCAGGGTGTCGCGCACCGCCGTCAGCTGTTCGAGCAACGCGGGATGGTCGTGATGCACGCTCGTCGCGATCTCGAGCATGCTCTCGGTGATCTCGGGCGTGACCGACCCGGGGAACGGCTTCCGTCGCAGCAGCTCGAGCATGTCCGGGCTCGCCGCGGTGAGATCGAAGTCGCTGAGACTCACCAGCTGCAACTCGAGTTCCACGCCGAGGCTGAGCGGAACGGACTTGGAAAAGGGTTCGAGCGGCATCTTACGCCTCCCTGCGGTCGGGGAGCTCGCCGGCGAAGTGCAGCGCGCGGCCGACGACGATGGGGCCGAGCATCTCCATGAGCAGCGAGGCGGCGGCGAGGGGTGCGAGTTGATCGAGCATGCCGAGCCCGACGAGGTGCGATTGCTCGAGCACGACGATGACGATCGCCGACATCGGCGCCATCGCGATGCCGGTGAGCAAGCCCTTTCGCCAGGAGGTACCGCTCAGGAACGCGAGGGCACCGATCGCGGCGGCCTTCGCGAACTGGCGCGCGAGAAGGATCGCGATCCCGAAGCCGAACCCTGCGCCGACCTGCCTCCACTCGAGCCGGACCGCGACGAACGTGAAGAGCAGCACGCCAAGCAGGTCACCCATCGTGCCGAAACCACGCTGGGTGGGCGTGAGGAACACGCGGCGGTGCCGTGAGACGAGGCCGAAGGTCAGGGTCGCCAGCACCGGAGAGAACTCGAGGCTGTGGTTGAGCGCGACGAGTCCGATGACGGCGAGGGCATACGCGACGGTGCTGTCCTGCGTGGTACGACGAACGGTCTTCAGCAGGGCCGGCACGAAGGCCCCCATGAGATACCCCGAGAGCATCGCCGCGCCGAGGACGAGCACCGTATCGTAGGCCGCCTCGGGGACGTCATCCACGGAGCCGGCGGGCGTCAGGCCAAGCAGGACCTTGAGGACGAGGACCGCGAGCGCACTGTTCAGCGCCGAGAGATGGAGCACCCGCTCGGTCACCTGGCCCGAGCTACGCAGTTCGTTGAGCACGCGGACGACCGTCGCGGGCGAACTCGCCATGGCGAGGGCCGCGAGCAGGAGCGACGGCGCCTCGGGCATCCCGCGCCAGCGGACCAGCGCCCATACGGCGACGAAGGAGAGCGTGGACTCCGCCACACTCGTGACCGCGAGCCACGGATTGGCGCGCAGCCAGCGGAGGTTGATGCGGTACCCCGCTTCGAAGAGGAAGAGGCCGAGCGCGATCTTGGCGAGCAACAGGATCCCGTCGGACGGCGAAGCCGGCAACAGCCCACCCTGCGATGCGGCCAGGAGGAATCCCACGGTGGCGTAGGCGCTGATGCGCGGGACGCGAAGCCAGCGCTGTCCGAGCTCTCCGGCGACCCACGCCAGCAGGAGTGCGAGTGGCCACGCGAGGTCCGCCGCGAGCCGAGCGACATCGAACATCGGATCCTCCGGAGGCCAGGGAACGGCACGGATGGGAGCTCGGCGAGGCGGCAGCACTCACGCGACGCGAGCAGCGCCCAGAGGCGCGGCGAATGAACGTCTACCCTGCAATCCTCGCCGTTGTTCCCGTCGTGCGCAACCCTCAGTCGCGGGCGAGCCCCGGATGTCGGCGGAAGGCCCAGGTCGCGAATGCCAGCATGAGGACCGCGCCACCGCCGATCGCCCACTCGACGCCCGCGCGGCGGGCGACCCAGCCGCCGACGAAGCTGCCGATCGGCGAGCCGCCGACGTAGACCATCACATAGAGCGAGAGCACGCGTCCTCGAAGCGAGTCGGGGACCAGCTCCTGAAGTCGGGCGTTCACGTGGACATTGTTGATCATCATCGCTGCCCCCACCGCGTAGAGGAGCAGACCATTGAGCAGCGGCACGCGGACCAGCGCGAACAGCAGGAGCAGACCGGCGAAGCCGAACGAAGCAGCCCGGAACATCCGTCCGCGGGCGGCACTGCCACCGACCACGGCGGTCACGAGCGCACCGGTGACCGCCCCGAGCCCGAGCGCGGCCATCAGCGCACCGTAGCCGTCGGGGCCGAGCGAGAGCGCGTCACGTGCAACGACGGGGAGCAACGTGATGACGGGCACCCCGAGGACCGAGAAGACCGTCGCGATGAGCAGGAGGATCGGGAGCGGCTCCGTCTCGCGGACGTGACGGATCGCGTCGCGCATGCCGGACAACGGGGTGGCCGACGAGCGCGGCACGGCGCGATGCTCGGGCAGGTCGATCAGCGCCAGACCGGTGAGCACGGCGAGGTAGCTGAGAGCGTTGAGGCCGAAGGTCCAGGGCACGCCGAGACGGGCGATCACGAGCGCGGCCACGCTCGGCCCCGCGACGCGCGCGAGGTTGAAGCCCATGGAGTTGAGTCCGATCGCCGCGGGCAGGTCCTCACGGCCGACGAGTTCCACCATCAACGACTGTCGGGCGGGGATCTCGAACGCGCCGAGCACGCCGCCGACGAGCGCGAGGGCGATCAGCCACCCGATCGTGAGATGTCCGGTCCATGCCAGGAGCCAGAGCGCCGCAGCCTCGGCGAGCATCAGCGACTGCGCGATCCGGACGACGCGCAGCTTGGAGCTCCGGTCAGCGACGACCCCTCCGGGGAGCGAGAAGATGAGGATCGGGAAGGTGTTCGCCGCCGACACGAGCCCGACCATGAATGCGTCGTTCGTGAGCTCGAGTGCCGTCCAGCCGACCGCCACCGTCTGCATCCACGAGCCGACGAGCGACGTGGTCTGGCCGATCCAGAATATCCGGAAGTTCCGATAGGCCGCCAGCGTGCGGAACGGATTCATCGACGGTCCGCTGCCGACGCGCGGGGTGCTCATGCGGACGCAGTGTCCTCGGGCTCACCGCCCTCGGGGCCGGTCCGCCGGGGCTCGGGGTCGCCGCGATCAGGGCCCTTGGCCAACAGGTCGGGGTCCGTCGTCGGCAGTCGAAGGACGAGGCCCGGGATGAGCGTATTCAGCACGGTGTACCAGACGAGTCCGCCGAAGAGCCAGGACGGCAGCACGAATCGCTCGCGCAGGATCTCCGCGATCACGAGCGTGAACACGAGGGTCGGGAGCAGCGGCGTCGAGACCCGGAACGCCGCGCGCCATCCTTCTCCGAGCGCGACCCGGCGGTGCGCCACGACGCTCAGGATGCGGACCGGCAGGGCGACCGCGAGGAGGGCGACCCCGGCGAGGAACGTCTGCCGCGTGAGATCATCGGCATGCAAGTGCGCCCCCGCCTTGAAGAAGTAGAACGGGACGAAGAAGGAGGCGAAGACCTCGACGGCATGGAGCATCTGCTCCGAGGCGAGCGCCGGCAGGTCCCGGCGGAACCGCTGCGCGGCGACGCCGACGAGGAAGGCACCGACGAGATAGTAGACCCCGAGACGCCGGGTGACGAGTGCGCACACGAGCGCCACGATGATCAGGAACGCGAACTCCGACTTCGGCGCGAACGGCTGGATGACGCGGGCGAAGAGCCGGAACGCGAACGGGACGACGACCACCAGGCCCGCGAGGACGACCGACGAGACGCCGAATCGCGTCACATCATCGCCTTGGAGCACCACGAACATCACCGCGAGCGCCACGAGTTCGGTCGAGATCGCCTTCGAACGGACCCAGAAGCGCTCGCGCACCGAGAGGCCGTAGCTCCCGAGGGAATCGAGGATGAACCCGGTGGACGGCGTGCCGAGCGCGAGTGCGACGAGCGCAGCGGCCCGGTCGGGGAGTCCGAGCACGCGCCCGGCCGCCACGGCAAGGCATGTGAGCACGACGGCCTGGACGGCGAGGTGCCAGATCAGAACGCGCGACTCGTTCCTGAGCTCGCCGAACTCGACCTCGAGGCCCGCGAAGAGGAAGAGGGCAACGATGCCGAGCGTCGCGAAGAGCTGGACGGTGGTGTCGCCCGCGATCTCGGGCCACGTGAGTCCCAGCGCCGCGCCGAGGACCAGGCTCGTCACCGCGCTCGGCAAACGGAAACGCTGCAGGTACTTCGGGACGACGAAGAGCCCGAAGACCAGCAGGATGTAGCCGATTTCCGGTGTGATCCCCTCGGTCATGCCCAAACCTAGTCCGCGGACCGCCCGAACTCCACGCCGCGACCGACCGACGTGACAGGATCGGCTCCAACGGTTTGATTCCCGGCATGTCTCTCCTCGTCTCAGTCGCACTCGTCGTGTTCGGGATCGCCATCCTGGGGTTCGGTGCCGACGTCCTCGTCCGCGGCGCGGTGACCATCGCGCGGGTCGCGAAGATCAGCGCCGCCGTCATCGGCCTCACGATCGTCTCGATGGGCACCTCGCTCCCCGAGCTCACCGTGAGCGTCGCCGCCTCGTTCCGCGGCGCAAGCGACCTGAGCCTCGGGAACGTCGTCGGCTCGAACATCTTCAACATCGCCGTGGTGCTCGGACTCACGGCCCTCATCCAGCCGATGCGCGTGCACTCGAGCGCGGTGAAGCTCGAATGGCCCTTCATGTTCCTCGCGAGTTTCCAGTTGCTCCTGCTCGCGCGCGACGGGCGACTCGACCGCCTCGAGGGTGCGTTCTTCGTCATCGGAATCGCCCTCTTCACCGCCTATGCCGTTCGCCTCGGACGCACGGCGGTGACCGGGGAGGCGGCGAGCGACCTCCAGGCCGAGGTCGGCTCCCGCGCACTCGAGGACGGCACCGCGCAGGTCGGCAAGGCGCTCCTGTTCATCGCCGCCGGTATCGCCATGCTCGTGCTCGGCGGAGAGGTGCTGCTGCGCGGCGCGATCGAACTCGCGCGGGCCGCGGGCATGAGTGAACGGGTGATCGGGCTCACGATCGTCGCGGCTGGTACCGGCACGCCGGAGGCCGCGACCTCGATCATGGCCGCGCGGCGCGGACAGGGCGAGATCGCCCTCGGCAACGTCATAGGATCCAACATCTTCAACATCCTCGGCATCCTCGGCATCACCGCGCTCATCGCACCCATCGCCGTCGGCGACGCGATGGTCGGGAGTGACATGGTATGGATGCTCGTCTTCTCGGCGATGCTCTTCCCGATGATGCGAACCCGCTTCGTGCTCTCGCGGCTCGAGGGCGGATTCCTCGTCGCTTCCTACGGAACCTATCTCACCCTCCTGGTGTTGGGCGGATAGGCCCCGAGGACCCATGCGATTCCATACCTACAGCAAGTTCAGCCCGGAATCCGCGGACGCGGTGGACCTCCAGGCGCTGCTCGACAACCTCGCGGACTTCCTGCTCCAGTCGGGATTCGCGGGTGGCGGCGATCCCGATCCGTGGGGCTATCGCGACCTCGACCAGGGTGGCGACCGCTCGATGGACGCCCTCAAGCAGGCGATCCTCGACGCCCTCATCCAGTCGGGGCAGTTCACCCCCGAGATGCTCGAGGCCCTCCGCGGCGACGGCGACGACATCTCCGAGCAGAAGCTCTCCAAGCTCCTCGACGAGATCGTCCAGCGCCTGATGGCCGAGGGGTTCCTCAAGGCCGAGAACGCGCCGCAGGCGCCGGCGGGGCACCAGTCGGTGTTCGGCCCCGGGGGGCTCGCCAAGGCCGCCGCGCAGGACGTCCAGTTCGACCTCACCTCCAAGGGCATCGACTTCCTCGGGTACAAGTCGCTGCGCGGGATCCTCGGCGGGCTCGGCAAGAGCAACTTCGGCTCGCACGACACGCCCTGGCTCGCCACCGGCATCGAGGCCGACGCGGGGAGCAAGCCGTACGAGTACGGCGATGTGCTGAATCTCGACGTCAACGAGACCCTCAAGAACTCGATGATGCGCACGGGGTCGCTCGAGGTCCCGATGGACCTCGACTACAGCGACCTGATGGTCCGGCAGAGCGAATACCGGTCGAGCTGCGCCACGGTGCTCATGCTCGACTGCTCGCACTCGATGATCCTGTACGGCGAGGACCGCTTCACGCCGGCCAAGAAGGTCGCGCTCGCGCTCACGCACCTCATCCGCACCCAGTTCCCCGGCGACAGTATCAAGGTGATCCTCTTCCACGACTCGGCGGAGGAGATCCCGATGGGCGCCCTCGCCAAGGCGCAGGTGGGACCGTATCACACCAATACCGCCGAGGGGCTCAAGCTGGCGCGGCGCCTGCTCATGGCGCAGAAAAAGGACATGCGCCAGATCGTGATGATCACCGACGGCAAGCCGAGCGCGCTCACGATGCCCGACGGGCGGATCTACAAGAACGCGATGGGGCTCGACGCCTTCGTGCTGCAGGAGACGCTCACCGAGGTCGCCGCCTGCCGCAAGGCGGGGATCCCGGTGAACACCTTCATGCTCGCTCGGGACCGCGCGCTCGTGGAGTTCGTGAAGATGGTGAGCGCGATCACCCGTGGGCGCGCCTACTTCACGAACACGATGACGCTCGGGCAGTTCATCCTCATGGACTTCCTCAAGCGGAAGACCAAGAAGGTCAGCTGACGTCCTTGCCGACCGGCGGCACCGGCGCCGGATCCGGGTCGTCGGGATGCCAGGCGTCGCCATAGAGCTTCGGCCCGCAACTCGTGCAGATGCTGTGGCTGAACATGGCATCCGACCGGTTGGAGATGTACGACTCCACCGCCTCCCAGAAGCCGCGGTCGTCCCGGACCTTCTTGCAGCTCGCGCAGATCGGGATGAGGCCCTTGAGCGTCCGGACCTCGGAGAGCGCGGTGCGCAACTCGTCGTTGGTGCGCTCCAGCGCCGCGTTGGACTTGGAGAGGAGCGCCTCGCGCTCGAGGCCGCGACGGCCGAAACGCGCCAGCTGCACGACCACCACGATGCCGAGCACGAGGACGAAGGCGCCGAGCACGCCGATCACCCGCTGCCGGAGGATCGTCGCTTCCTGCACCCGCTGCTCGGCCAGGAGCCGCGCGGTCTCCCGTTGTTGCTTCTCCCGTTCGAGCCGCGACTCCATGATCGCGATGCGCTGCGCCGTCGAGCGCGCGAAGACCGTGTCGCGCAGCGCCTCGGCCGCGCGAAGAGCCGTCAGCGCCGCGTCCGCGCGACCGCGCGTCTGCTCGACCTCCGCGAGTCCGCGCAACGCATCGAGCGCGAACACGCGCTGCTTGGTCTCGCCCGCGATGGCGCGCGCACGGGAGAACTCGCGCGCCGCGGCGGCGAGATTCCCCTTCGCCCGCCACGCCTGACCGAGGTGGAGCCGAGTCCTGGCCTGGCTCCGGGCGTTGCCCGCCGCTTCGGCGACGCGCAGAACGTCCTCGAGGTGCCCAATCGCCAGATCCGGGTCCCCGGCCCGCGTCTCGACCACGCCAAGGGCCACCATGTTGAGCGCCCAGCCACTGGTCGCCGAGTCGGCCAGCTCCTTCGGCGGATCCGCTGATCCGTAAAGCGCGAGCGAGCGTGCGATGAGCGCGCGGGCGGAGGCCTGCTCCCCGAAATCGCTCAACAGGAGCGCCTGGGTGTTCAGGGCATACCCGAGCACCACCGGGGCCCCGATGGCCTCCGCCATGGCGACCGCCTCAGCGAGGACCGGACGCGCGCGGTCGAACTGCTCCCAGTCCTGATAGGTCTTCCCGATGTTCGTGAGCACCCGCGCGATCCCGATGGAATCGACGATCGCGCGCCTGATCTCCAGGGACCGGAGGAACGCGTCGAGGGCGAACTCGTACTCGCCCACCTGGTAGAGGGAGGAGCCCACGCTGTTCAGCGAACTCGCCATCCCGGCGCTGTCGCCGAGCTGCTCGCGGATCCGCGCCGCTTCACCGAACTGCACGGCGGCGCTGTCGAACCGGTTCGCCACGAAGAAATCGCGCCCGCGGGAATGATGCCGTTCGGCCGCGGCCGAGTCGGCCGCCTGCACCGAGGCGGCGGTCGGGGCGGCGCTCCCCCAGAGGAGGAACGCCGCGACGAGGGACCGGATCCGAAGGCACGCGAGCATCGCTGAAATCAGCCCGGTCCGTGTCCCGGGCGCCAGCCGCCGATCACCCTACATCGTCGGGCATGGGGGGTAGCAATTCGTAAAGGACCGGGGTCACGAGGCGGCTCAGCAGCGTGCTGCTCACCAACCCGCCGATGATCACGATGGCCAGCGGCGAGTAGAGGGAGCTCCCCTGGATGGCGAGCGGGAAGAGGCCGCCGATCGCCGTCGCCGAGGTCAGCACGATCGGCACGAACCGGATCTTGCCGGCCTTCTCGATCGCCTCGCGCAGCGCATGCCCCTGCTCGCGCAGCTGGTTCGTGAAGTCCACGAGCAGGATCGAGTTCTTGATCTCGATGCCGATGAGCGCCACGAAGCCGATGACCGCCGTGAAGCTCAGCGTGTACCCCGTGAGCCAGAGCGCCACGATCCCGCCGATGACGCCGAGCGGGATCACGCTCGAGACGATGAGCATGCCGCGGAACGTCTTGAACTCGAGCACGAGGATCGCGAGGATCCCGAACACCGCGACCATGATCGCGGTGCCGAGCCCCCCGAAGCTCTCCTCCCGGCTGGCGATCTCCCCCGCCGCCTCGATCCGATAGCCGACCGGCAGCGGGAAGGTGTCGAGCTTGGCGAGCAGGGCACGCGTCACCCGGTCGGTGTTGTAGCCGGTGCGGACCTGCGACTGGACCGTGACCGACCGCTGCCCGTCGAAGTGCTGGACGATGGGCGGCGAGGTCTCGAAGGTGAACGATGCGAGCTGCCGCAGCGGCACCTGCGCGCCGGTCACCGAGCCGACGAACAGCCGGTCGAGCGCGGACGCGTCCTTGCGCGCATCGCCCGGGAGCCGGAGCGTGACATCGTACTCCTCGCCGTCGGTGTCGCGGAAGCGGCCGGCGGGGAGACCGGCGAGCCCGAACCGCACCGCACGGTCGATCTCCGCCGTCGGAACGCCGTGCAGCCCCGCCTTCGCCCGGTCGAGCTGGAGCGCGAGGTCGGTCCGGCTCACGCGCAGCGGGTTCACCACGTCTCGCGTCCCCGGCTCCCCCTCGATCAGCGCCTCGAGGCGCGCCGCGATCGCGCGGAGCGAGTCAAGGTCGCCGCCGCGCACCCGGAACTCGATCGGGGCCTCGATCGGCGGCCCGTTCTCGAACTCCTTCACCTCGATCCGCGCGTCGGGATACGCGTCGAAGAGGGTGCGGAGCGAGTCGAGCATCGCCGGCGTCGCCGCCGCGTCATACTCGTCGATCAGCACGAAGAGCTCGCCGTAGTTGGTGCGGATGCTCTGGGAGTTGATGTTGTAGTAGATCTTCGGATTCCCGCGCCCGATGTTCGCGTAGGTCGCCCGCACCTCGGGGCGCGCCATCACCGCGCGCTCGGCCACGCGCACCGCTGAGTCGGTCACGGCGAGCGAGCTGCCGACCGGCGCGGCGACCGTCACGAGGAACTGCGGCGTCCCCGCCTTGGGGAAGAGCGAGAACCCGATGCGCGGCACGAGCGCCAGCGCCCCGGCGAAGAGCGCGGTCGCCACGACCAGTGTTGCCCTCGGGCTGGCCAATGCACGGTGCAGCCACTGGCCGTAGGTCGCGTCGATCCCGCGGTTCAGCGCACGCAGGAAGACGTTGCCGTGCTCGTCCTCCTCCTCGCGGAGGAAGACGCTCGCGAGGAACGGGATGACCGTGAGCGAGACGAGGAGCGAGGCGAGGATCGTCAGGACGACGGCGCTCGGCATGGAGCGGATGAACTTCCCGGCGGTGCCGGGGAGCATGAGCACGGGCAGGAACGCGAAGACGAGCGTCGCGGTGGTGCCGAGGACGGCGACGAAGATCTGCTGCGTCGCGGCGATGGCCGCCTCGGTGCGCGAACGGCCCTCGCGCAGGAAGCGCGCGATGTTCTCCACCACGACGATCGAGTCGTCCACGAGGAGGCCGAGGGCGATGACGAAGCCGACGATCGACAGCTGGTTGATGGTGTACCCGACCGATTTGAGCAGCGTCACGCCGATCGCGAGCGAGAGCGGGATGCTCACCATCACGATCCCCGAGGCGCGGAGTCCCAAGGGGAGGAGGGTGAGCAGGACGAGCAGGATCGCGATGACGAAGTCGATCCCCAGTCGCGACAGGCGAAGCTTCACGTTCGCCGACTGGTCGAACGGTCGCTCGAGCCTGATCGTCCCCGGCAGCTCGGCCTCGAAGCGGTCCGCCGCGGCCCAGAGGCGGTCGCGGACGGCCATGATGTTCTGGTTCTCCTGCATGTTCGCGGTCACCCAGACCGCGCGCTTGCCATCGAGGCGGGCGTGGTCGGTCAGTTCCTCATAGTCCCACTCGACCGTCGCGACGTCGCGGAGCCGGACCGTGCTCCCCTGGGCGCCGCCTATCACCGTCTCCCGCACCTCGTCGAGCGAGCGGTAGCTGCCGCTGGTCTTCACGTTGAAGCGGCGGCGCCCCGCATCGACCGACCCGCCGGGGATGTTCACGCTCTCGCCGCCCACCGCCTGAAGCACCGTCGTGAGCGGGATCCGCAGCTCGGCGAGCCGCCCCGCGTCGATGGCGACGCGGACCTCGCGCTGGGGATAGCCCCAGGTGTCCGACTCCTTCACGCCGGCGATGCGCGCGAGTTCGTCGCGCAGCTTTCGCGCCTCCTGGTCGAGCACCGCGTACGGCGCCGTCTCCGACACGAGCGCGAACTGCGCGATGTTGACGTCCATCGGGCTGACCTTGTTCACGTCGAGCCGCGCGAGGTCCTGCGGCAGCTCCGCGCGGAGCGCGTTCACCTCGCGCACCACCTCGTCGTACTTCCGGTCCGCGTCGACCGAGACGTCGAACTCGGGAAGGATCACCGCGAGACCGTCCTCGATGCTCGTCTTCACGCTCACGAGGTCCTCGAGCGCGCGCACGCGATCCTCGATCGGATCGACGACCAGCTGCTCGAGGTCGGTCGGGTTCGCCCCCGGGTAGACGACGATGATCGGATAGATCGGGATCGGGAAGCTCGGGTCCTCCGCGCGCGGGATCGAGAGGATCGAGTAGATCCCCATCGCCAGCAGCGCGACGAACGCGACGACCGTGAACTGGCGGTTCTTGACCGAGAACTCGGCGATCCTCACGGCGCGCGCTCCGCCGCGACGGTGACCACCGAGCCCTCGGAGAGACGCGTCGCCCCCGACGTGATCACCTGCGCCGTCGGCTCGAGGCCGCCCGCGAGCGCGGCGAAGGCGCCATCGAGGAAGGCCACGCGCACCTGCCGGCGCTCGACGTGCTGGCCGTCGGTCGCGAGCACGAAGACGGCCGCGTTGGGGCCATCCACCTCGAGCAGCGCCTCGGCGGGGATGAACGGCAGCGCCGAGCCCGCCTTGGGGCGCAGCTCCGCCTGCCCGATGAGACCGGAGACGAAGCGGCGTCCCGCCGCAGCGACCGAGAGTTCGATCTCGTAGGTGCCGGTCACTGGCGAGGCCGCCACGCCGATCCGTTCGACGGTGCCAGTGAACGTCTCCCCGGGGAAGGCGTCGAACGAGAGAGCCGCGCGCGCACCGACCGCGAGGCGCACGGCGTCGCGATCCGCCGCCGCGGCGCGGAGCACCAGCCCCTTCCGCTCGGTGCGAAGAACGAGCACCGGGGCGCCCGGGCCGACGAGCTGTCCCGCTTCGAGCTGGCGCCGCAGCACGACGCCGCCCGCCGGCGCGCGGATCACCGCGTACTGGCGATTGAACTCCGCCGCCTTCGCCTGCGCCTCGGCCACGTCGAGCCCAGTGCGGGCATCCTCGAGCTGAGCGAGCGTGACGACGGAATCGGCGTGCAGCTTCTCGGCGCGCGCGAAGTCGCGACGCGCCTTCGCGAGCCCTTCGCGCGCCGCGGCGACCTGGGCATCGATCTCGGTGAGCGAGAGCTCGGCGAGCACGTCCCCCTCGGCCACCGCCTGACCGGCGTCCACGGCGACCCGTGTCACGACCCCGCCGATCTTGAACGCGAGCGGCACTTCTTCCTTCGCGCCGACCGTTCCCGTGAGGACGATGGGCGGGAGGTCCTTGCGGAACTCCGGCTTGGCGACGCGCACCGGGATGGCGCGCACCGATTCGTCGCGCGGGGCGGCATCGGCTCCGCCGCAGGCCGCGATGACGAGGAGGAGCGGGAGCAGGAGCGAGCGGTTCACGGCGTGGCCCTCGGATAGAGCGCGGCCGCACGGTCGAGCTCGACGCGCCGCAGGTAGTAGTCGTAGGAGGTGAAGACGGCGTTGAGTTCGGCCGCGGTGAGCTGGGTGCGCGCCTGGCTCAGTTCGAGCGGCGACGCGAGGCCTTCCTCGGCGCGACGGCGGACCAGGTCGTGCGTGCGCGCGGCGGCCGCGCGCTGGTCCTCGGCGGTCGCGATCGCTGCCCGCGCGACGGCCGCCGCCTGCCAGGCGAGGCGCACCTGCAGCTCGACGCCGCGACGGGCCTCGTCGCCCTGCACCGCGTATCGCCGCGCATCGAGGGCCGCCTGCTCCGCCCGCGCCGCGTCGCGCCCGCCATTGAACAGGTTCCACGACGCCACCACCGATACCGAGGTGTAATCGGCGTCGGAGGCGAAGCGGTACTCGTTGCCCTGGAATCCGTAGTCGAGCGCGACCGCGAGATTGGGGAGATAGTTCGCCTGCACCGCACGACGCTGCGCGGTCGCCGCGCGCTCGGCCGCACCGAGCGCGCGGAGTTCGGGACGATCACGCGCACCGCGCGCGATCGCCTCCTCGAGCGACGGCAGCGGCCCGAACCCGAGCGTGTCGTCGTCGACGAGCACCGTGTCGGTGAGTGCGCGGGCCAGCATCATGTTGAACGCCTGCGCCGAGGCGCTCGCGAGCTGGCCCGCTTCCGCCTGGAGCTGCACCGCCTCGCTCAACTCGGCGCGCGCGCGCGAGAGCGCGTCGGGCGTCGCGCGGCCGGCCTCGATGAGCCGCGTCATCACGCGGACCTGCTCCTCGAGCAGGGTCCGCGTCGCCGCCCGCAGGTCGGCGAGGCGACGCGCCTTCGCGTGCTGGAGGTACGCGGACCGGATCTCCGCCGCGACGTTCACGATGGCCGCATCGCGCGTCGCATCCTGCGCGTCCCGGGCCGCGTTCGCTGCGCGATATCCCGCGAGGATCGCCGGGGCGAAGACCGGCTGCGCGACGCGAAGCGTGGTCTCCTGCCGGAGGGGCAACCGCACGTTCACGTTCGTGGGGAACTGGCTCGTCCCGGTGAGCTGGTTGAGCGTGGCGAAGACGGGATTGATGAAGGCTCCGAAGTCCACGCCGCTGCCGCGGAAGTCGGTGTAGCGCGCATTGATCGTCGCCGAGGGGAGGAAGTTCCCGCGGGCCTCGCGCACGACCGCGTCGGAGCGATCGGAGGCGAGCGACTGCTGGCGGAGCGAGAGGTTCTGCGCGAGGCCTATGGTCACGTACTCATCGAGCACGCGGGACTGTGCATCAGCGGCTCGGGGCGCGAGCGCGAGCACCGGCACGAGGAGGGCGAGCACTGCGGATCTGCGTCGCATCGGGTGTGTCGATCGAGGGGGCGGAACGGTCAGGAACGCGGCCGACGTTCTAGAGGATGTCCTCTAATACGGCGATAATTATTAGAGGGTTTCCTCTACTTGTCAATACTAGACGAGAACCTCTATTTTGTATCCATATATGGCCGTCACCCACCCCACCCCCCTCCCCGACTCGATCGACGCCCGGGCCGCCCGCGCCCCGCAGCAGGAGCGCGGACAGCGGCGCGTGGAGCAGATCCTGGATGCCGCGGAGGCGGTCTTCGCGGAGACGGGGGTCGACGGCGCGTCGATGCAGGCCATCGCGGACCGCGCGGAGTCGAGCGTGGGCTCGCTCTACCACTTCTTCCCCAACAAGGAAGCGGTGATCGAGGCGCTCGGCATCCGCTACGCGGAACGCGTTCGACTGGTGAACGAGCAGGCGATGCCACTGGAGATGGCGCACATCGAGCCCGAGGTGCTGTTCGAGCGCGTCCTCTCGTCGCAGATGGCGTTCATCGAGCGAACCCCCGCCTTCCCGGCTATGCAGGACGCGATCCATCGCAACTGCCCGGCGGTGAAGGAGGCGCTCAACAACGCGCTCGTCGGCCACGTGGGCAAGTTCCTCGCGCTGCGCTATCCGCGGATGGCCCCCGAGGTGCGGACGGTGTCGGCGCTGGTCTCGGTGCAGACGGTGCATGCGCTCATGCAGCTCGCGTGCATGGTACCCGTGGAGTACCGGCCGGCGGTGGTCGACGAGGCGAAGCGGATGCTGGTCCGTCACTACGCGGCGTACGACGCCCAGCAGTGACCTGAGCCAAGGCGCAGATGCTCCCGGATGCCCTCACCGCCATCGCCCTTGGCGCGCTCCTCGGCCTGCGGCACGCGACTGACGCGGACCATGTCGTCGCGGTGACGGCGATCGTCGCGCGTGAACGGAGACTGTCGCGTGCCGCGTGGGTGGGCGCGCTCTGGGGCGTCGGCCACACGCTCACGTTGCTCGTCGTGGGCGGCGCGATCGTCGCCTTCCGCCTGGTGATCCCGCCGCGCATCGGACTCGGGCTCGAGTTCGGCGTGGCGCTCATGCTGATCCTGCTCGGGTACCAGAACCTCCGCGCCGGCAACGACGCCCCGAGCGCACGGCCGGCGGTGCGTCCGTTCCTCGTCGGGCTGGTGCATGGGCTCGCCGGCTCGGCTGCGGTGGCACTGCTGGTGCTCGCCACCATCCGCGACACGCTCTCGGCGCTCGCGTACCTGCTGGTGTTCGGACTCGGCACGGTGGCGGGCATGGTGGCGGTCACGGTCCTGCTCGCGGCGCCGGCGATGTACGTCGGGGCGCGCGTGAATCGCCTGCAGGCGGGGATCCGGTTCGCCGCTGGCGCGCTGAGCATCGCGTTCGGTGTCCTGCTCGCCCACGAACTGATCGTCGAAGGGGGGCTCTTCTCCGCGACGCCGACGTGGGCACCGCACTGACCTCGCGCTCCCGCGGGACGAAGCGGCGCGCCTCGCGCGGCCCGCGACTCGACGAGACGGAGCTGCGGGCGTTCGGCGCGAAGCTCCGCGCCTGGTACCGGCGCAACGCGCGGGACCTGCCTTGGCGCCGCACGCGCGACCCATATCACATCCTGGTGTCGGAGCTGATGCTGCAGCAGACGCAGGTGTCGCGCGTCCTCGACTTCTGGCGTCGCTTCATTGACCGGTTCCCCACCCTCCACCATCTGGCCGACGCGCGCGAGGCGCAGGTGCTCCAGGCGTGGGCGGGGCTCGGGTACTACGCGCGCGCGCGCAACCTGCACAAGCTCTCGCGAGCGGTGGTGCGAGAGGGCCCGCGCGCGTGGGGGGACGAGCCGGGCGACGGCGCGACGAGTGCCGCCACGCGCGCGCCACTGCGGCCCACCGCGCTGCTCCCGAGTCATCCCGACTCGCTGCGCCGGCTCCCGGGGATCGGCGCGTACACGGCCGGCGCGGTGGCGACGTTCGCGTTCGAGCGCCGCGCCGCGCTGGTCGACACGAACGTCGCGCGGGTGCTCACCCGGATCTTCGCGCCACGACTGCATCCCAAGCGGTCGCGCGACCAGAAGCACATCTGGGCGATCGCCGAGGCGACGCTCCCGCGCACCGGCAAGGCGACCTGGACGCACAATCAGGCGCTGATGGAGCTGGGGGCGCTCGTGTGCACCGCGCGGGTGAAGCGGTGCGGGATCTGTCCCGTGCGCTCGATCTGCCGAAGCGCGGAGACCGAGGAAGGCTGAAGGCCGGAGGATGCCCGGGCCTGCAAGAGATGAAGGGGGCGAGGCCGGAACGCCTCGCCCCCTTCATCCCTCAGCCTTCACCTCGGCTCACTTCTTGATCTTGTGCCCGAGATCGACCTTCGCCTGGTACGGGCGCTCGGCGTGCCCCGTGTAGATCTGCCGCGGACGCGCGATCTTCTGCTCCTTGTCGAGCAGCAGCTCCTCCCACTGCGACAGCCACCCGGCGGTGCGCGCGATGGCGAACAGCACGGTGAAGTAGTCGGTGGGGAAGTGCATGGCCCGGTAGATCAGGCCGGTGTAGAAGTCGACGTTCGGGTAGAGCTTGCGCGAGATGAAGTAGTCGTCGCTGAGCGCGATGCGCTCGAGCTCAAGGGCGATCTCCATGTCCTTCGTGAGGCCGGCGACGCGGAGCACGTCGTCGCAGAGCGACTTCACGATCTTCGCGCGCGGGTCGTAGCTCTTGTACACGCGATGCCCGAAGCCCATGAGGCGCGCCGCGCCCTTGCCGCTCTTCACCGACTCGATGAAGGCGGGGATGTTCTTCACGTCGCCGATCTCCTCGAGCATCCGGAGCACCGCTTCGTTGGCGCCTCCATGGAGCGGACCGTACAGCGCCGCCACGCCGGCCGCGACCGCCGAGTAGGGGTCGACCTGGGACGAACCGACGGCGCGCACCGCGTTCGTCGAGCAGTTCTGCTCGTGGTCGGCGTGGAGGATGAACAGGATGTCGATCGCCTTCGCGTAGACCGGATGCGCCTCGTACTTCGGCTCAGACATCCGCGCGATCATCGAGAGGAAGTTCTCGGCGTACGGCAGCGAGTTGTCGGGATAGACGTACGGCATGCCCTTCACGTGCCGGTAGGCGAACGCCGCCAGCGTTGGCATCTTGGCGAGCAGGCGGATGAACGCCACGTCGCGCTCGTGCTTGTCGAAGATGTTCTTCGACGTCGGATAGAACGACGAGAGCGCCGCGACGCCCGCCGTCAGCATCGCCATCGGATGGGCGTCGTAGCGGAAGCCCTCCATGAAGCGCTTGATGTTCTCGTGTACGTACGTGTGGTAGGTGATCTGCTTCTGCCACTCGTCGTACTCTGACTGCGTCGGGAGCTCGCCGGTGCGGAGCAGCCACGCGACCTCGAGGAAGTTCGACTTCTCGGCGAGCTGCTCGATCGGATACCCGCGATAGCGCAGGATGCCCTTGTCGCCGTCGATGAAGGTGATCGCCGAGCGGCACGAGGCCGTGTTCATGAAGGCCGGGTCGTACCCCATGATGCCGAAGTCGTCGGCATTGACCTTGATCTGCTTGAGGTCGGCGGTGCGGATGGTCTCGTCGGTGATCGGGACATGGTAGATCTTCCCGGTGCGCGAGTCCTTGATCTCGAGGTGGTCGCCCGTCACGGGCGCCTTGGCGTCTGCAGCCATCGTGGAGTTCCGGCTGGGGGGTTGGTCCCGGTCGTGGCAGGGCGCGGACCGGGGAGCGCGCGGGCATCC
>JBGATT010000237.1:0-3104 GCA_044229035.1 Gemmatimonadaceae bacterium
AAGACCCGCGCGCTGGGCCTCGACCACGTCACGCTCGTGATCACCCCCCCCTGAAACTCAACGCGCGACCAGCCGCATCGGCAGCGCGCCCTTCGGACGCAGCGTGATCATCGGCTCCGGGACCACCCGGTGCCCCGGCACCAGGTCCAGGTGGAAGCGCTGCGCGAACGTCGCCAGCAGGAGCTGCGCCTCCATCATGGCGAAGCCGTTGCCGATGCAGAGGCGCGGCCCGCCGCCGAACGGGAAGAACGCGAACGGATGCCTCCCCGCGCTGCGCTCCGGCGAGAACCGGTCCGGATCGAAGCCCTCGGGGTTCTCCCACACGCGCGGGTTCCGGTGGGTGAGGTAGGGCGAGACGAACGCGAGCGTGCCCTTCGGCAGGAAATACCCGCCGATCTCATCGTCCTCGACCACGTTGCGGCCGATCACCCACGCGGGTGGGTAGAGCCGCAGCGACTCCTGCACGATCTGCTTGGTGTAGGCGAGCTGGGGCAGGTCCTCGATCGTGGGAGACCGCCCGCCGAGCACCGCGGCGAGCTCCGCGTCGAGGCGCTCGCGCACCGTCGGGTGCAGCGACAGCAGGTGGAACGTCCACGCGAGCGCGTTGGCCGTCGTCTCGTGGCCCGCCATGAAGATCGTCATGACCTCGTCGCGCAGCTGGCGGTCGTCCATCGCCTCGCCGGTCTCCTCGTCGCGCGCCTCGATCAGCATGGCGAGGAGATCGTCGTGCCGCCCGCTCTCCTTGCGGCGGGCCGCGATCATGTCGAGGACCACGCGATCGATCACGTCGGCCGCGCGGTGGTAGCTGCGGTTCCGCGGCGTCGGCCAGTGCAGCGGCACGTCCACCGGCAGCGTCATCCGCGCCTGCACGTTCTCGAGGAGCGCGGTGATCGCCGTGCCCACGTGGTCGGCCTCGGCGCTCACGTCGCGCCCGAGCAGCGTCTCCGACACGATGCGCAGGGTCACCGCCATCATCTGCTTCGAGACGTCGATCTCCGGGTCCGTCCGCCGGGCCCACGCGTCGGCCATGTCCTCGGCCGCCTTCACCATGCCCCTCGCGAATCCGGCGAGGCGGGCCTTGTGGAACGCCGGCTGCGCGATCCTTCGCTGGCGCAGCCAGAAGCTGCCTTCGCTCGTGAGCAGGCCGTTGCCGAGGAAGATGCGCAGCTGGTCGAACCCGCGCGTCTGCTTGCCGAAGTTCTCGTGGCGGAGCTGCAGGATCGTCTTGACGTGCTCCGGGTCGGTGAAGACCGTCGCGTGCATCCAGGGCACCTGGATGCGGAAGGTGTCCCCGGCCTGGTTCATGCCGTCGACCAGGATGCCGACGCGGCTCCGACGGAGGGCGGGCAGGTGACCGAGCAGGGGGTGGAGGTCGGGGGCCAGCGGCGGGAACACCTTGCCGGCCGCGCGCCCCGCGGCGCTGGCCTGGTTCCACGGTGCCTTGCCGACGAGCCAGCGCAGGGTCCCCCCCGCCGGTCGGAGCTTCGTCCCGTGTTGCGTGCTCACCTGGTTCATCCGGACTCCCCCGAGGTTCGTGCCTCTCGACGCTCGGCCATCGTCGCACCATCTTGGGCGGATGCCGAACCCGCTCTACGAGTCCGAAATCCACGCGCGGTTGCGCGAGCAGGCCCGTCGGTTCGCCAAGAAGGAGATCGCGCCGAACGCCCAGGCCTGGGAAGAGGCCGGGATCTTCCCGCGGGAGCTGCTCCCCAAGCTCGCCGCGGCCGGCATCATGGGGGTCGGCTACCCCGAGGCGGTCGGCGGCGGGGGTGGAGACCTCTCCCACGTGCTCGCGGTGGCCGAGGAGCTCGTCGTGCACGGCGAGTCGGTGGGGACCGTCGTCGGATCGGGCAGCCACGGGATCGCCCTGCCCCCGATCATCCGCGGCGGCACGCCCGCGCAGATCGACCGCTTCGTGCGGCCGGTGCTCACCGGCGAGAAGATCGCCGCGCTCGCCATCACCGAGCCCTCCGGCGGCAGCGACGTCGCGCGCCTCCGCACCCGCGCGGTCCGCGACGGCGACCACTACGTGATCGACGGCGACAAGACCTTCATCACCTCCGGCACCCGCGCCGACGTCGTCACCGTGGCCGTGCGCACCGGCGGCGAGGGCCACGGCGGCATCTCGATGATCGTCGTGGAGAAGGGCACGCCGGGGTTCACGGTCGGCAAGAAGCTCGAGAAGATGGGCTGGTGGGCCTCCGACACCGCGGAGCTGCGGTTCGAGAACTGCCGGGTCCCGGTCGAGAACCGCATCGGCGAGGAGGGCGAGGGCTTCGTCGCCATCATGATGAACTTCGCGACCGAGCGCCTGATGCTCGCCGGCAACTGCGTCGCGATCGCCGAGCTCGCCCACCGGAAGGCCATCGAGTACGCGAAGGAGCGCGCCGCGTTCGGCAAGTCGCTGAGCGGGTTCCAGGTGGTCCGCCACAAGCTGGCCGACATGGCGAGCAAGCTCGCGGCGGCCCGCGCCCTCACCAACGAGGTCGTGCAGCGTCACACCCAGGGCGAGCAGGTGGCCTCGCTCGCCGCCATGGCCAAGAACGTCGCGACCGACATGGTGACGGAGGTCTGCGATCAGGCCGTGCAGATCCACGGCGGCTACGGGTACATGCGCGAGTACGTGGTGGAGCGCCTCTACCGCGACGCCCGCCTCTACGCGATCGGCGGGGGCACGCGCGAGATCATGAACGAGATCATCTCCAAGTTCGAAGGGTACTGAGCCATGCCGGACCTCCTCGCGCGTGCGCGCGCGTTCCACGACGCTGACTTCGATCCGGACACCCGCGCGGAGCTCGCCGCGTGCATCGACGCCGCCGAGCGCGGCGAAGCAGCGGCCCTGGCCGACCTCGAGGATCGCTTCCGCGGCCCGCTCGAGTTCGGGACCGCGGGCCTCCGCGGCGTGCTCGGCGCCGGCGAGACGCGCATGAACCGCGCCGTCGTCGTCCGCACCACCGCCGGCCTCGCCATGTACCTGAAGGCGGCCGGCCTCGACGGCCGCGGGGTGGTCCTCGGCCGCGACGGGCGCCGGGGCCGCGCCACGTACGCCGACGCCGCCGCCGCGGAGCTCGCCGCCGCGGGCAGCCGCGTGTGGCTGTTCCCGG
>JBGATT010000083.1:0-14220 GCA_044229035.1 Gemmatimonadaceae bacterium
ACCGGGTGGACCGGGTTCTTCGTGACGTACGGGCTCAACCCGATGGTCGCCTTCCTCGGCTCCGGCGCGATGGCGCGCGTGATCGGCTCGCTCTGGAAGGTGGACGTGGACGGCAAGGCGACCGCGGTGCAGACGGTCGTGTACCAGTCGCTCTACGCGAGCTGGCTCCCGTCGCGGCTCGCGTCGTTCGGCTTCGCGGTGACGTTCGTGCTCTTCTGGTACCTCGTGCTGCTGGTGCTGCAGAAGCGCGGCATCGTGTACAAGGTGTGATCCGCGACCTCATCCTCGACGTCGGGGCGCACCGCGGCGAGGACGCCGCGTTCTATCTGGGCAAGGGATTCCGCGTCGTCGCCGTCGAGGCCGATCCCGACCTCGCGGCCGTCTGCCGCACGGCGCTCGCCGAGCACATCGCCGCGGGACGCTGCACCGTCGTCGAGGGGGCGGTCGTGAGTCCGGCGCTCGTCGCCGCCGGCGCGCGGACGGTGCGCTTCTACCGGAACGTCGCCAACTCGGTCTGGGGGACGGTCGAGCCGTCGTGGGCCGAGCGCAACGTGCGGCTCGGCGCGGCGAGCGTCCCCATCGACGTCCCCGCGCTCGACTTCGCGGACGTCCTGCGCGCCCACGGCATCCCGCGCTACCTCAAGATCGACATCGAGGGGGCCGACCTGCACTGCGTCGAGGCGCTGCGCGCGTTCAGTGCGCGGCCGGACTACGTGAGCCTCGAGATCGACAAGACGAGCCTCGCGCGCATGCGGCGCGAGGTGGCCGCGCTGCGCGACCTCGGGTACGACGCCTTCCAGCTCGTGGAGCAGTCGTCGGTGCCGCAGCAGGTGCCGCCGTCCCCCGCGCGCGAGGGCGCCTACGCGGCGCAACGCTTCGCCGAAGGGGCGACGGGGCTCTTCGGCGAGGAGTTGCCGGGCGCATGGGAGTCGTTCGACGCCACGCAGCGCCGCCTACGCGCGGTGCGGCTCGGCTACCATCTCCTCGGCGACGACGGCGTGATGCACCGATGGCGCTTCCGCGGGCGCGGGCGCATCCAGCGGGCCGCGGCGCGACTGCTTCGGTCCTTCACCGGCGGCGCCGTCCCGGGGTGGCACGACCTCCATGCGCGGCACGCGCAGGCCGCGCCGCCCCGCCGCTGAACATCACCCCAGCAGGCGCTGGAAGACCGCGCTCGCGCGCTGCATCTCGTCGAGCGTGCCGATGGAGATCCGCAGCCAGTTGGTGAGCGGCGGGAAGGGCCGGCCGACGGCGACGCCGTTGGCGCGGCAGGCCGCGCGGAACGACGCCGGGTCACGGCGCAGGTCGATCATCAGGAAGTTCGTGTCGCTCGGGCCCACGGTGTAGCCCGTGCGCTCGAAGAAGCCGCGCGTGAAGGCCTTCGCCTCGCGGTTCTTGCGCTGCTCCTCGGCCACATGCGCGCGGTCCCCGACGCTCGCCATCGCGGCGGCCGCGGCGAGCGCGTTCACGCCGGAGCCGAGCCGGAAGGCCTGCAGGCGCCGCGCGGTGTCGCGATGCGCGATCGCGTACCCGGCGCGGAGTCCCGCCATCCCGTGCACCTTGGAGAAGGTGCGCGACACCACCACGCGCGGGTCGGCGACGGCGAGCGGGATCGCCGTGCGGTACCCGGGATGATCGACGTACTCGTGATACGCCTCGTCCACGAGCACCGTCGCCCCCGGCGCCGTGCGCTGCACCTGCGCGATGAAGCCGCGCACCGCCGCATCGTCGTGCACCGTCGCCGTCGGGTTGTTGGGATTGCAGAGGAAGACGAGCCCGGCGCCGGCGCTCGCCGCCGCCATCCGCTCGAGGTCGAGCGCGAGCCCCGCGCCCACCGGCACCGCCGTCACCGGGTGGCCGAGCAGGCGCGCGACGTCCACCGGCAGCTCGAAGCTCGGCGCCGCGGTCACCAATCCCGCGGCGGGCGACGTGAACGCCTGCACGCACTGGCGCAGCGTCTCGCTCGAGCCGCAGCCGAGGACGATGTGCTCGCGCGGGATGCCGTGCTCGCGCGCGATCGCCGCCGCCAGCGCCTCCTCATGGTCGTCGGGATAGCGGTTGGCCTCGCCGAGCATCCCTTGCAGTGCCTCGAGCGCGCGACGGCTCGGGCCGTTGGGATTCTCGTTGGAGTCGAGGCGGAGCGGGGAGGCCTGCGTGCCGAACGGCGAGGCGTCCACCCACGGCGCCGGCGCCGATCGGGGCGCCGCCTCGCGGCCGCGCGCGAGGAGCGACGGCGCGGCGAGGAGGCCGGTGCCCCCGAGCCCGAGGGCGGAGACGAACTGGCGACGGGAGACGGACATGGTCGGCGCTCGGGGTGTGGGGAGGCGCGGCGTCAGGGGGCCGCGAAGGGGGCTTGCAGCAGCGTGCGCACCGCGGGGACGTAGAACTGCCAGAACGCGACCTGGCTGTTGTAGATGCGCGGATCGACGCGCAGCGCCTTGTGCACGCGCGCGAGGCCGGCGAAGCGGTAGGCGCCGGGATCGAAGTCGGTGTCGGAGAGGTCGCCGGCGAGATAGACGCGGTGCGCGCCGCCGCTCGTGCGCCGCGTGAGCAGCGGGATCCGCTCCGGCACCTGCGCGAGCGCGCGCACCGAGTCCATGCGCGCGGTGCGCGGGAACTCGAGCTCGGCGAGCACCTCGGTGCCGGGCATCGCGTCGAGGATGGGGAACCAGTAGAAGTAGCTCGTCCCGCCCGACGCGCGCGGGAGCGCCTTCGCGCCGTCGTCGGTGACGCGGATCCGCGGCGCGACGCGCAGCGAGATGGGGTCGGGGACGAGGAGGAGCCGGCCGTCGCGATGCACGAGCGCGAGCGTCGGGCCGCGCGGCATGGGGATGTCGCCGTACTGCGCCTTGAACTCGCGCGGCAGCCACCACGGCACGTCGGTGGTGTCGCGCAGGTCGAGGAAGCTGCGCCCCGTCCATCCCGTCCAGTGGATCCCGAAGAGCGACTCGACGATCGCGCGCGCCTCGGGAGAGGTCGGCTCCTCGATGGAGTTGAACTCGAGGAAGGTGTGCCGGCCCCGCGCGGCGTGCGCCTGGATCGCCTCGGCGTCGGCGAGCGAGAGCCCCCCGAAGATCTTCTTCGAGTAGTCCATGTGCGCCTGCTCGTGCTCGATGTCGCGCATGTCGTCCACGTACACGCCGTAGGCGTCGGCGACGAAGATCCAGTCGGTCTGCGCGAGGTCGAGCGACGAGATGGGGCGCGGATGGTCGCGGTCGGTCGGCTCGTAGCCGGCGTGCGTCCCCGTCGCGGCGAAGTGCGTGCCCTTGTACGGCTGGTACTTCTCGTGGTTGAGCAGCCAGGCCGCGCCGCGATGCTCCCGGCCCGTCTCGAACGGCACCGAGTAGTCCACCAGCTCCACCCGCTGCGCCTTCCAGGGGAGGTTCTGCCAGACGAGGAACGTGACCCAGAACGGGGACGTCGCGACCGACAGGATGAGCAGGATCAGCGCGATGAGGCGGCGGCGCTTCATGGACGGGGGCGGAAGGGCGAGGCGCCGGGCGGCAGCGGGGCAGGTGCAGAGCGCCACGAAAGTTGCCACCTTTCCCCGGTGTCGGCCAACCCGCCGGCATGATGACCCCCTACTCGCTCCGAGGCTGGACATGTCCCCATCCCGCTCGCGTCGCGCCCGACTGCTCGTCGTCGGCGCCGCCCTGCTCTCCGCCGCGCCGCTCGCGCCCCTCACGGCGCAGGGACCGCAGGCCGTCGCCCCCGACTCCGCCTTCCTCGCCTCCTTCCGGTGGCGCAACATCGGCCCCGACCGTGGCGGGCGCTCCATCGCCTCCTCGGGCGTGGTGGGCCGGCGGAACGAGGCCTACTTCGGCGCGACCGGCGGCGGGCTCTGGAAGACGATGGACGGCGGCGAGACCTGGTTCCCGGTGACCGACGGCCAGATCACCTCCGCCTCGGTGGGCGCGGTCGCGGTGAGCGAGTCCAACCCGGACCTCGTCTTCATCGGCATGGGCGAGTCGGCGATCCGCGGCAACATCATGCCCGGCGACGGCGTCTACAAGTCGAGCGATGCGGGCAAGACCTGGGCGCATGTCGGCTTCCGCGACGTGCACGCGATCTCCAAGATCCGCATCCACCCGACCAACCCCGACATCGTCTTCGTCGCGGCCTTCGGCAA
Organism: Gemmatimonadaceae bacterium; assembly: GCA_044229035.1. Lineage (GTDB taxonomy): Bacteria > Gemmatimonadota > Gemmatimonadetes > Gemmatimonadales > Gemmatimonadaceae > Pseudogemmatithrix. The sequence continues at coordinate 4,130 of JBGATT010000083.1, forward strand.
GTACAGCGCGCCGAGCACCGAGCGCGGCGTCTTCAAGAGCACCGACGGCGGGCGCACCTGGAAGCGGGTGCTCTTCCGCGACGAGCGCTCGGGCGCGGTGGACATCGCGATCGACCGCACCAACCCGAACGTGATGTACGCGGCGCTCTGGGAGGCCTTCCGCAAGGAATACACGATGTCGTCCGGCGGCCCGGGCTCGGGGCTCTACAAGAGCACCGACGGTGGCGAGACCTGGACCGAGATCACGCGGCGGCCCGGCCTCCCCGCGGGGCTCATCGGCCGCATCGGCGTCGCCCTCACGGCGGCGAACCCGAACCGCGTGTACGCGCTCGTGGAGAACGAGAAGGGCGGCCTCTTCAAGAGCGATGACGCCGGCGCGACCTGGACGCTCATGAACGACAACCGGTCGATCCGTCAGCGCGCCTTCTATTACACGCACCTCTTCGCCGACCACCAGAACGCCGACGTGGTCTACGCGCAGAACACCTCGCTCTTCCGCTCGGCCGACCAGGGCAAGACCCTCACCAGCATCGGCAACGGCACGCACGGCGACTTCCACGACCTGTGGATCGACCCCGCGGACCCGGCGCACCTCGTGGTGGCCAACGACGGCGGCGGCGCGGTGACGACCAACACCGGCCGCAACTGGACCGACCAGGACTTCCCGACGGCGCAGTTCTACCGCGTGATCACGACGAAGCACATCCCGTTCCATGTGTGCGGCTCGCAGCAGGACAACAGCACCGCCTGCACGCCGTTCAACTGGAACATGGGCGGCTTCCGCTTCGGCGGCGCGCCGGGCGGCGGCGGTCCCGCGCAGCCCGGGCCGGGCTACAACGATCCCACCTCGGGCGGCATGGCGGTCTCGTACGTCGCCGGCGGCGGCGAGCCCGGATACATCGGCGCCGACCCGCTCGACCCGGACATCTTCTACTCGGGCACCAACAACGGCGGCTATGTCGACAAGTTCAACCGTCGCACCGGCCTCTCGCGCGAGGTGAACCCGTATCCCTGGTTCTACTCCGGCGAACCGTCGCGCGACATCCGGGAGCGCTGGCAGTGGACCTTCCCGATCATCTTCTCCAAGGCCGACCCCAAGCGGCTCTACGTGAGCTCGCAGCGCCTCTGGATGACGATGGACGGCGGCGCGACCTGGGCGCAGCTCTCCGGCGACCTCACGCGCCACGCGCCCGAGACGCAGGGCCCCTCGGGCGGCCCGATCACCGGTGACATGAACGGCCCCGAGGTGTACGGCGTGATCTTCGCCGTCGCGCCCGGCAAGCGGAACGTCGACGTCATCTGGGCCGGCTCCGACGACGGCCTCGTGCACGTCACGCGCGACAACGGGAAGACGTGGACCAACGTCACGCCCCCCGACATGCCGGACTTCGGGCGCGTGAGCCAGATCGACGCCTCGTCCTTCGACGACGGCACCGCGTACGTCTCGGTGCGCAAGCCGCTGCTCGACGACTTCCGTCCCTACCTCTGGCGCACGCGCGACTTCGGCCGCACCTGGACGAAGATCGTCACCGGCATCCGCGGCGACGACTACATGCACTCCATCCGCGAGGATCCCACGCGCCGCGGCCTGCTCTACGCCGCGGGACAGCACGGCGTCTACATCTCCTACGACGACGGCGACCACTGGCGGTCGCTGCGGCTCAACATGCCCGACGTCCCGGTCTCCGACCTCATCGTCGAGGCGAACGAGCTGGTGATCTCGTCGCATGGGCGCGGCTTCTGGGTGCTCGACAACATCGCGCCGCTCCGCCAGCTGACCGCGAACGTCGCCGCCGTGCATCTCTACGCGCCGCCCACCGCCATCCGCTCCGGGCTCGCGGTGCCCATCACCTGGTCGTTCGCCTCCGCGCCGCGGCGCGCCTCGCTCGAGGTGCTCGACTCGGCGGGCACGGTCCTGCGCCGCTGGGAGGGTGACACCACGCGTGGTGGGGCGGTCGCCGCACCGCAGGGTGGACGCCGCCGCGGGGGCGGAGCGAGCACCATCGCCACCAACGTGGGGCTCAACCGGATCGACTGGGACCTCCGCACCACGCCCATCACCGGCTTCCCGGGGATGATCCTCTGGGGCGCCGGCACCGCCGGTCCCGCCGTCCCGCCCGGCAAGTACACCGTGCGCCTCGTCGCCGACGGGCAGGTCGCGACGACCACGCTCACCGTGCAGCGCAATCCGTTCCTCCCCGAGGTGACGGACGCGGACCTGCATGCGCAGTTCCAGTTCGGCCGCATGGTCCGCCAGCGCGCCGACGACGCGAACCAGCGGGTGATCGAGGTGCGGCGCGTGAAGGCGCAGCTCGAGGAGCGGCAGAAGCGCGCGAACAACGACCGCCGCCTCGCCTCCACCGGCGCGACGCTCGTCACCAACGCCTCGGACGTCGAGGACGACATCTACCAGGTGAAGAACCAGAGCGGGCAGGATCCGCTCAACTTCCCCATCCGCGTGAACAACCGCCTCGCCAACCTGCTCTCGATGGCCGAGCGCGGCGACGGGCGCCCGACGACGTACATGCCCGAGATCTTCGGGATCCTCGACGCCGAGCTGAAGGGCTACGAGGTGAAGCTCCAGCAGGTGTGGGCGCGTGACCTCGCGGCGGTGAACAAGGAACTCGCGCGCCTCGGGCTGCCGCCGCTCGACCCGAAGTGCGAGAAGCTCGAGGGGTGCGCGCCGCTCCCGTGAGCGGCACCACCGAACGTCGCGCGGTCCAGGTCGTCGTCCTCACGGCGGCCTGGACCGTCGTCTATGCGCTGCTCGCGATCCTCCTCCCGGCGGATCTCGCGCGGCGGCCGCTGGTCATGGACACGGCCTTCATGCCGTTCCATCCGCTGGCGGCCTGGGCGCTCTGGATCACCTGCGGCACCATCCCGCGCGGCACGCCGCGCTGGTGGGGGTTCCGCGCGCTCATGTGGTCGCAGGTGGTCGGGATCGTCAACTCGCTCGTGTGGGTCGCCGCCAGCGCGCAGTTGCTGGCGGTCAACTCGGGGCTCTACCAGCTCGTCGGATTCATCACCACCGCGCTCTCGATCTTCGGCATCGCGCGGCTGGTGCCGTTGCGCCGGACGGGCGCGGCCGCCGTCCCCTGGCTCGACATCGCCCTGCTCCTGCTCGCCGGCGGGGCGATCGGCTGGTACTTCGTCGGCTGGCCGATCCTCACCTCCGGCGCCGAGTCGGCGACGGCCTTCGGCTGGTTCGCCGCCGTCACCACCGCCGACGCCTTCTCGGCGCTGCTCGCGCTGGCGGCATGGGCGTATCCCACCGACCGGATCGGCGGCCCCGCGTCGGCCGCGCTCGCCTTGAGCTACGGCCTCTCGACGCTCGGGGACATCGTCATCGAGACGGGCACCATCGACGGCGCCTACGTCAGCGGCCGCCCCTTCGACATCGTCTTCGCGGTGAGCGTCCTCGCCGTCGTCGTCGCCGCCTGGCGCGAGACCGGACGACAGGCCGCGCCGCCGCCGGACGAGCGCACCATCCTCGTGGCGCGCGCCGTCACGCCCCTCGTCGCGTCGGCGGCGGTCTTCGCGCCGGTGATCATCGCGAGCGTGCGGGAGACCGACCCGCGCGCGCTGGTCATCCCCGGCGCCATCGTCGTCTCGTTCGTCCTCGTGCTGCAGTGGCGCTACCTGCTCCTCGACCGCGAGATCGAACGCTCGCTCGTCTCGCGGCTCGGACTCGAGCGCGACCTCGCGCTCGCGCGCCAGTTCGAGTCGCTCGGCCGCTTCGCCGGCGCCATCGCGCACGACTTCAACAACGTCCTCGCCGGGCTCCTGGCGCACGTGCAGCTGCTCAAGCTCGAGGCGTCAGGGTCGGCGCACGCGCGCGAGTCGGTCGCGGTGATGGAGGCGTCGGTCCAGCGCGGCGTGACACTCAATCGTCGCCTGCTGAGCCTGATGCGCGGGCAGGCCGTCGATCGCGTCCCCACCGACCTCGTCGCCCTCGCGCACGCCGTCGCCGACGCGGTGAGCCCGACCATGGCGGAGCGGCGGCGGATCACGGTCTCCGTCCCCAACGCCCCGGTGCATGTGCTCCTGCGGCCCGGCGACGGCGACCAGCTGCTGCTCAACCTCGTCGTGAACGCCCGCGACGCCTCGCCCGAAGGAGGCGCGATCGCCGTCCGCCTCCGCTCCGAGGGGAACGAGGCGGTGCTCGAGGTGGAGGACGAGGGGCACGGTATCCCCGAGGCGATCCGCGAGCGGATCTTCGAGCCGCTCTTCACCACGCGCGGCGCGCAGCGCGGCACGGGGTTGGGGCTCGCGACGGTGCAGGTGGTGGTGGGGAACGCCGGTGGCTCGATCGCGCTCTGGAGCGAGGAAGGGCGGGGGACGCGCTTCACCGTCCGGTTGCCGCGCGCCGAGGGACCGGCGCGCGGCTGAGGCCGCGGGTCCCCGCGGCGCGCGCCGCAGGGACCGCGGTCAGGCGGCGAAGATCGCGCGCGCCTCGGCGAGCTTCGCGAGCGGGGCGGTCGTCGGCATGAACTCGTGCGCCACGTAGCCGGTGAAGCCCGTCGCGGCGATCGCGCGCGCGATGCGCCCGTAGTTCAGCTCCTGCGTGTCGTCCAGCTCGTGCCGCCCCGGCACGCCCGCGGTGTGGTAGTGCGAGATGAAGGGCGCGTACGCCCCGATCGTGCGCACGACGTCCCCTTCCATGATCTGCATGTGGTAGACGTCGTACAGCAGCTTGAAGCGCGACGAGCCGAGCCCGCGCGCGACCTGCGCCGCCCACTCGGTCCGGTCGGCGTGGTAGTCGCGATGGTCCACCTTGCTGTTGAGCATCTCCATCACGAGCGTGACGCCATGCCGCTCGGCCGCGGGGATGAGGCGCTTGAGCCCCGCGACGCAGTTCGCGATCCCCTCGCCGTCGCTCATCCCCTTCCGGTTGCCGGAGAAGACGATCATCTGCGGGATCCCCGCCTTGGCGACGAGCGGCAGCAGCCGTTCGCCCTCGGCGACGAGCTTGTCGTGCAGGTCGGGGCGGTTCCACCCGTCGGCGATGGGGCCGGGGCCGTTGGCGATGGCGCACTGGAGACCATGCGCCTTGGGCACCTCGAACTCCGCCTCGCTCAGCAGGTCGATGCCGTCGAGCCCGATGCGCTTCGCCTCGCGGCAGAGGTCGGCGAGTGGCATGCCCGAGAAGCACCAGCGGGCCACGCTCTGCTTGTACGGCGGGGTGAAGGGCGGGAGCACGGCGCTCTCCTCGGTGGCGGGACGTGGGGCGCCGAACGCCGAGGCGGCGGCGATCACGCCGGCCCCGGTGAGTCCGGCCTTCAGGCCTTCCTTGATCGCATCGCGTCGGGTGGGGCTCACAGTTCGCCTCGCTTGAGACGCTCGACGGTGCGCGACACCGCGCGCGCCGTGATCGCCATGTAGGTGATGCTCGGGTTCTGGCAGGCGGAGCTCGCCATGCAGGCGCCGTCGGTCACGTGGACGTTCGGCACCTCCCAGAGCGCGTTGTCGGCATCGCACACCGAGACGTCGGCCGAGCGTCCCATCCGCGCGCCGCCCATCTCGTGGATGCAGTGGCCCGGCGGGTTGTTCGACCGCGTGGGCGTGATGTTGGTCGCGCCGGCCGCGTCGAGCATCTCGGTGGCGGTGCGCACCATGTCCTCCTGCATCTTCCGTTCGTTCTCGCCCCAGCGGCAGGTGATGCGCAGGGCGGGGACGCCCCACTTGTCCTTCACCGTCGGGTCGAGGGCGAGTGCGTTCTCCTCGCGCGGGAGCGTCTCGCCCCAGCCGTGGATGCCGATGCCCCACGGATTCAGGTCGTTGAGCACGCGCGCCTTCCACGCGGCGCCATGCCCATCGCCGTTCCAGCGGCCGCGGCCGCCGGAGCCGCCCTGCATCCCGTAGCCGCGCAGGAAGTCCGGGTGCTGCGGGCCGGTGCGCGTGTTGCGGAAGCGCGCGACGTACATCCCGTTGGGGCGGTTCCCCTCGCTCTTGTACTGCTCGAAGCCGGGCATCCGCCCGCTCGCGCCCCAGTAGTAGTGATGGTCCATGATGTACTTGCCGAGCGTGCCGCTGGCGTTCCCCATGCCGGTGGGGTGCGCCGCGCTCCGCGAGTTGAGCAGGATGCGCGTGGACTCGAACGCCGAGGCGCAGAGGTAGATGACGCGCGCCTCGTAGACGGTCTCGGCCATGGTGCGCGCGTCGATCACGCGCACGCCCTTCGCGCGGCCGGTGCGCGGGTCGTGCACCACCTCGGCGACGACGCTCCAGGGCCGCACCGTGAGGCGCCCGGTCCGCTCGGCGGCGGGGAGCGTGGAGCCGTTGCTCGAGAAGTACGAGTGCGTGATGCAGCCGCGCTCGCAGGGGCCGCAGTAGTGGCAGGCGGCGCGGCCGTTGTGCGGCTGCGTGAGGATCGCCGCGCGCCCGATCGTCCACACCCGCTGGCCGCCGAAGGCCTTGAGCACCTTCTCGCGCGTGTGCGCCTCGGTCACGCTCATGTTCATCGGCGGCAGGAACTCGCCGTCGGGAAGCTGGTCGAGTCCTTCGCGCGCGCCGCTCACGCCGATGAAGCGCTCGACGTGCGAGTACCAGGGGGCGAGGTCGGCGTAGCGGATGGGCCAGTCGTTCCCGTGCCCGTCCTTGAGGTTCGCCTCGAAGTCGAGGTCGCTCCAGCGATAGACCTGCCGGCCCCAGGTGAGCGAGCGGCCGCCCACCTGCCGCCCGCGGAACCAGCGGAAGGGCGCGTCGTCGGGCGTGGTGTACGGGTTCTCGCGGTCGTTCACGAAGAACTTGCCGCTGTACTCGTCGCAGGCGTAGCACTCGCGCTGGATCGGCTGCGCCTTCGCGAGCCGTTCACGGTCGCCGTAGCCGCGGAAGCGGATCTGGTGCGGCTGGAGGTGCTCGACGTAGTCGCGCGCGGGGTCGATCGGGCCGCCCGCCTCGAGCACGAGCGTGCGCAGCCCGGCCTCGGTGAGCTCCTTCGCCGCCCAGCCGCCGCTGATGCCCGAGCCGACGACGATGGCGTCGTACCGGCGCCCCTGCACCGCGTGGAGGTCAGTGCCCATGGCCGACCTCCGCACGCTGCGTCACGGGGACGTCGCCGCGGTAGTGCCCGGGCGTGATGTTCACCTTGAGCACCTCGCGCCGCACGCGCTCGCTCGTGAGGTAGCCGTGCAGCGCGTGGCCGCGGAGTCGCCGGTAGGCGCGCCGCGCGGGATGATCGGGCTCCATGGGCAGCGCTGCCCAGTCGAGTTCGCCCATGCGCTGGACCGGATCGAGCGCCGGCCAGGTGCGGCCGTACCCCGCGACCGCATGCGCCTCGAGGGCGGCGAGCCCGGCGCGGAACTCGGTGCGCTCGGTCTCGGTCATCCACTCGGCGGTGATGAACTCGATGAAGGCCGGCACGCCGACGTCGAGCGCCCCCGGCGTGTCGGTGCGGGGGAGGATCGCGTCGGACATCGCCGCGACGAGGGCCCGTTCGTCCGGGCGGAAGAGGGTCGCGGGACGCTGCGCGGCCTGCGCATGGAGGTCGGCGTCCCAGTCGTCGGGCGCGGACTCCGCACGGGCCAGCGAGGGGAGGGCGGCGAGGCCGGCGAGCTGGAGGAGCGCACGGCGGGAGAGGCTCGTCATGCCCAACGTTGCATCCGGGGCGGCGGGGCCGGCAACCCTTGGGGCCGCAACATTATCAAAGGAGGTGCGTAGTCGCCGGGGAGGCTGCACATTCCCCCGGAACCCCTCGCCCTGTCCCCATGCTCGCCATCCCGCTGCTGCTCGCGCTCGTCGTCGCCGATCCGCCGGTCCACAACGGCCGCGCGGGGGAGACGAAGGTCAAGCCGCCCCGTGCCGCCGCGGAGCTCGTGGTGGACGGCCGGCTCGACGAGGCCGTCTGGAAGCAGGCGGCGCTCCTGACCGGCTTCTCGCAGTTCTCGCCGCAGGACGGCAGCGCCGCCGCCGACGCCACGCAGGTCCTCGTCTGGTACTCGGCCACCGCGATCCACTTCGGCGTGCGCGCCTACGAGCCGCACGGCAACGTCCGCGCGACGCTCGCCGAGCGCGACCGCATCGGCACCGACGACCAGGTGCAGTTCCTCATCGGGACGTTCAACGACGGGCGGCAGGCGGTGATGTTCGCGGTGAACCCGCTCGGGATCCAGGCCGACGGGTCGCTGGTGGAGCAGGGGAACCGGAGCGGCGGCTTCATGAGCGGCGGGGCGAGCGCGGCGCGCGAGAGCGCCGACCTCTCGCAGGACTACGTCTTCACGTCGAAGGGCCGGCTCACCGAGTGGGGCTACGAGATCGAGGTGACGATCCCGTTCAAGAGCCTCCGATTCCAGTCGGTCGCCGAGCAGACGTGGGGCTTCAACGTGGTGCGGCGGGTGCAGCACTCCAACTACGAGGACAGCTGGACGCCGGCCACGCGCGGCAACGCGAGCTTCCTCGCGCAGTCGGGGACGCTCGGCGGGCTGACCGACCTGCATCGCGGGCTGGTGCTCGACGTGACCCCCGAGCTCACCGACCGCGTGGACGGCGCCCCCGGCGCGCAGGCGTGGGACTACACCACCGGCAAGCCGCAGCTGGGCGCGACGGTGCGGTGGGGCATCACCAACAACCTCACGTTCAACGGCACCTTCAACCCCGACTTCTCGCAGGTCGAGGCGGACGTCAACCAGGTCAACTTCGACCCGCGGCGGCAGGTCTTCTTCCCCGAGCGGCGGCCGTTCTTCATCGACGGCATCGAGCAGTTCCAGACGCCCAACAACCTCGTCTACACGCGGCGGATGGTCCGCCCCGAGGCGGCGGCGAAGGTGGCGGGGAAGATGGGCGCGACCAACGTCGCGTACATGACGGCGCTCGACGACCGCACGACCTCGGCGACCGGCGACAACCCGTTCTTCAACATCCTGCGCGTCTCGCGCGACCTCGGCGCGCAGTCGCGCCTCGCGCTGACCTACACCGACCGCATCGACGGGGACGCGAGCAACCGCGTGCTGAGCGTGGACGGGCGCGCGGTGACCAACCGGATCTACTCGGGCTCGTTCCAGCTGGCGGCGGCGCGCAACGCGGTGAACGGCATCGTCACCACGGCGCCGCTGTTCCAGACGAACCTCGCGCGCGACGGTCGCGCGTTCGGCGTGCGCGGGGTGTTCAGCGGCATCGACCCCGATTTCGTCACGCGCTCGGGCTTCATCTCGCGCCCCGGCGAGGTCCACGCCAACGTCGCGCCGCGCTACACCTGGTTCTTCGAGCGGGGATCGCGCATCGAGACCTTCTCGTACAGCATGCTGTTCGACGGCACCTGGAACTACGACCGGTTCATGCAGCGGGGCGATGCGCGCGACAAGAAGATGCACTTCAACACGAGCACGCAGTTCCGCGGCGGCTGGACGATCGGCGGGTCGCTGCTCGTGGAGACCTTCGGCTACGATCCGAGCTTCTACCAGGACCTCTATCGCATCGAGGCGCCGGACGGCCTGGGCGGGCTCGACACGCTGCCGTTCGTCGGCACGCCGCGCCTCCCCAACCGCGACTGGGTGGCGAGCTTCACCTCGCCGCGCTTCAAGTACTTCCAGGCGAGCGGCTCGTTGGTGTGGGGCATGGACGAGAACTTCTTCGAGTGGGCCTCGGCGGACATCCTCTACGCGCAGCTGACGATCAACGCGCGGCCGTCGGAGCGCATCCGCGTCGATGCGACCTACCAGATCCAGGAGTACAAGCGGCGCACGGACCACTCGCTGGTGGGGATCACGCGCAATCCGCGGCTCAAGCTCGAGTACCAGGTCTCGCGGCCCTTCTTCGTGCGGCTCATCGGCGAGTACGTGGCCTCGGCGACGGACGCGCTGCGCGACGACTCGCGCACGAACTTCCCGCTCCTGCAGCGCGACCGGAACGGGGTCTACGTGCGCACGACGGCGGGGCAGACGAACCGCCTGAGCGGCGACCTGCTGCTCGCGTACACGCCGCAGCCGGGCACGGTGATCTACCTCGGCTACGGCGCGCGCATGCTCGAGCCGCAGCCGTTCCGGTACGAGCACCTCGCCCGGCAGACGGACGCGGTGTTCCTCAAGCTGTCGTACCTGTTCCGGCGGTAGGTCCGGTCTGTTCGGTGTGCGGGGCGGCGAGCGGGGTACCCCCTT
>JBGATT010000084.1:0-14180 GCA_044229035.1 Gemmatimonadaceae bacterium
CGGCACGAGCGGGATCACGGAACTGTACGAAGTCGGGTTCGAGGGCTGACCGATGATGTATGACGCGACGATGACCCCGCCCATGAAGGACGTGAACGAGAGCACGAAGGCCGCGACCGAGGACGCCGTCCTCAACCCGCGGTTCTACACGACCGATTTCGCCGAGATGGACCGGCTCGACGTCTCCGCCCTCCGCGGGCAGTGGGACGAGCTCGTGGCCGAGTTCCGGCGCGATCCCAACAAGGACCACTTCAAGCGCACGCCCGAGTTCACCGACCTCGATTGGACCGGCTGGCCGCCCGAGCTCCAGAAGGCGTTCGTCGAGTTCCTCGTGAGCTCGGTGACGGCGGAGTTCTCGGGCTGCATCCTGTACGCCGAGGTGAAGAAGCGCGTGAAGAACAAGGACATCCGCGACCTCTTCGGCTTCATGAGCCGCGACGAGGGCCGGCATGCCGGATTCATCAACCACGTGCTCGCCGACTTCAACGTGGCGGTGGACCTCTCGTTCCTCACCAAGGCCAAGAAGTACACGTACTTCAAGCCGAAGTACATCTACTACGCCACCTACCTATCGGAGAAGATCGGCTACGCGCGCTACATCACGATCTTCCGCCAGCTCGAGAAGCACCCGGAGTTCCGGTTCCATCCGATCTTCAAGTGGTTCGAGGAGTGGTGCAACGACGAGTTCCGCCATGGCGAGGCGTTCGCGGTGCTGATGCGTGCCAATCCGCAGTTCCTCGAGGGCGGCAACAAGCTGTGGATCCGCTTCTTCCTGCTGGCGGTGTTCGCCACGATGTACGTGCGCGACCATGCGCGCCTGACGTTCTTCCACGCGCTCGGCTTCGACGTGGACGACTTCGACCGCAAGGTGATCACGCTGACCAACACGATCAGCAAGCAGGTCTTCCCGGTGACGATCGACGTGGAGAACCCGCGGTTCTGGGCGCTCCTCGAGCGGATGCACCAGAACATGCTGGCGATCGCGGCCGGTGATGCGGCGGGCGGCGTCGGCGGCTGGCTCAAGTCGACGCTCGCGAAGGCCGACAACGGCCTGACGTTCCTGCGCCTGTTCATGCTCCCGGCCAAGCACGCGCCACTCCCGGCGAACGTGCGACTCGAACCCGTCTGGTGATGCCATGACCGCCACGCGTCCGTCGGCCATCGGGACCCTCCTGGCCAAGCTCGATTCGCGGTACCTCCCCTTCGCGGACATCGCGACGGCGGAGGTGCCCTTCTCGCGCTTCCTGCGACTCAGCCTGTTCCAGCTGACCGTCGGCATGGCGACGACGCTGTTCTACGGCACGCTCAACCGCGTGATGATCGTCGAGCTCCGGGTCCCGTCGTTCATCGTCGCGATGATGATCGCGATCCCGCTGCTCGTCGCGCCGTTCCGCGCGTTGATCGGGTTCAAGTCGGACACGCATCGGAGCTACTGGGGCTGGCGGCGCGTGCCGTTCATCTACGTCGGATCGTTCATGCAGTTCGGCGGGTTGGCGATCATGCCGTTCGCGCTCCTGCTGCTGGGGGGCGACCAGGCGTGGGGTGGCCGGTGGATCGCGTACTTCGGCGCGGCCCTCGCGTTCTTCCTCGTGGGCGCCGGCGCGCACACGGTGCAGACGAGCGGCCTCGCGCTCGCCGGCGATCTCGCCGATGAGGCGAAGCGCCCGCGGGTCGTGGCCCTGATGTACGTGATGATGCTCGTCGGCGCGCTGATCAGTGCGGTGCTCCTCGGCGGGCTGCTGCGCGACTTCCAGCCGATGCGGCTCATCCAGGTCATCCAGGGTGCGGCCGTCTTCACGATCGCCTGCAACTTCGTCGCGCTCTGGAAGCAGGAGCCCCGCGGCCCCGCGGCGCAGCCGTGGGGGCGCGAGGAGCGTCGCCCCGCCTTCCTCGACGCATGGCGCACATTCGTCTCCGGAGGGCACGCCGTCCGGCTGCTCGTCGCCACGGGACTCGGGTTCTTCGCGTTCAACATGCAGGATGTGCTCCTCGAGCCGTACGGCGGCGAGATCCTCGGCTGGAGCGTCGCCGGCACGACCACGCTCACCGGAATCGCGGCGCTCGGGGCGCTCCTCGCCTTCGGCCTCGCGGCGCGCATGATGGAGAAGGGAAGCGACCCGGTGCGCGTGGCCGCCCTCGGCACCGTCGTGGGGGTGGTGAGCTTCGTCTGCGTCATCTTCGCCTCGCCGCTCCACTCGTCCCCGCTCTTCTCCGCGGGGACGTTCCTCATGGGCATGGGCGAGGGGCTCTTCGCGGTCGGGACCCTGAGCGCCGCGATGGGACTCCGCGACGCGACGCAGCATGGCATCGCGCTCGGGGCCTGGGGCGCGGTCTACGCGACCTGCGAGGGGCTGTCGATGGCCTGCGCCGGTCTCATCCGCGACTACTTCGCGGAGGCCGTCCGCGCCGGCGAGATGGCGTGGGCGCTCAATGATCCGAGCGTCCCGTACAGCGTGGTCTATCACCTCGAGACGTTGTTGTTGTTCGGCACGCTGGTGGCCCTCGGCCCCCTCGTGCGGCTGGTCCGTTCGGGCGCGATCCGTCGCGACCCCAACGGGGAGTTCGGCTTGGCGGACCTTCCCGCCTAGCCCGTCTTCGTCCTACAGGAGGAGCAGGGACCATGGAGTACATCGATGGGGCACAGATCGCCCTCTACGTCTTCTGGGCGTTCTTCATCGGGTTGGTGATCTATCTCCGCAAGGAGGACAAGCGCGAGGGCTATCCGCTCGACTCGCCGCAGGGCCCGCGTGACGGCTGGCCCGTGCCGCCCGAGAAGAAGGAGTTCCTGCACGTCACCAAGCACACCGATGGGGGATCGCACTGATGGCCGACATCAAGGCAGTGCCCGTGGACGGGTGGAACGGCTCGCCGCTCGTGCCGACCGGCGACCCGATGCTCGACGGCGTGGGGCCGGCCGCGTGGGCCGATCGTGCCGACGTGCCGGATCTCACCGCGCACGGCGAGGCGAAGATCGTCCCGATGCGCGTCGCCCCGGGGTTCACCGTCGCCGGTGGCGATCCGGACCCGCGCGGACTCCCCGTGAAGGCGGCCGACGGCGCGATCGCGGGCAAGATCGTCGATCTCTGGGTCGACCGCTCGGAGCCGCAGGTCCGCTACTACGAGGTGGCGCTCGAGGGCAGCGGGAAGCACAAGCTCCTGCCGGCCCCGTACGTGCAGTGGCCGCATTTCGGCCTCTGGGGCAACGACCACGTGATCGTGAAGTCCATCACCGCGGCGCAGTTCGCCAATGTCCCCGAGACCAAGCGCGACGATCGCGTGACGCTGCTCGAGGAGGACAAGATCATGGCGTACTACTCCGGTGGTCATCTCTACGGACAGGCCGGGCGCGCCGAGCCCTGGATCTGACCATGGCGACCTCCGTTCTCGGCTCCGCGGCCTCGCCACGCGCCCAGGTGCGCGGCGTCGCCGAGGCCCTCCCCCCGGGGGAACGCCTGTTGTGGGAAGGGGCGCCGGCGCCTCGTGCGATCGCCCGGCACCTCCTGTTCGTGCGGCCGCTCGCGGCCTACTTCGCGCTGATGGTGGCGTGGTGGGTCGTCGCGAACCTCGACAAGGCGGGCACGATGGACTTCTGGATGCCCGTCGCGCTGCAGCTGACGCTCGTGAGCCTCGTGCTCGCCGGCGTCCTCGGCCTCTCGAACTGGATCGCGCAGAGCACCACCTACGCGATCACCGACCGTCGCATCGTCATGCGGCTCGGCGTCATCTTCCCGCTCACGGTCAACATCCCGCTCTCGTACGTCGTGGGTGCGCAGGCGCGTACCTTCACCGACGGCACCGGGCAGATCGCCGTCCAGCTCGACCAGAAGGAGAAGCTCGCGTGGATCGTGCTCTTCCCGCATGTCCGTCCGTGGCGCTTCAGCACACCCGAGCCGTTGCTGCGCGGGCTCACCGACCCGGCGGAGGTGGGACGCGTGCTGCGCGCCGCCACGCTCGGCGACTGAGGACCTCATGAGCGTCGAGATCCATTTCGAAGCGGAGCCCGGCGCAAGCTCGGCGATGCCGCAGATCACGCCCCCCAAGCCTTTGGTGCGGGCCGCCCTGGTGTTCGTCGCCATCACCTTCGCGCTCGCGATCGCCGCATCGCAGTTCGGGATCGGCAAGGCAGCGGACGTCTACTCCGACCCGGTCGCGAGTCGCGCGTTGACGTTCGCCGATGCGGCGGACGGCGGGATCCTCGTGTACGATGCGTCCGGCGCCCTCGCCCTCACCCTGCCGAGCGGCAGCAACGGGTTCCTGCGGGGGGCACTCCGGTCGCTCGCGCACACGCGCAAGCGCTCCGGCGTCTCACCGGCCGAGCCGTTCGTGCTGACCGCGTGGGGCGACGGCCGCGTGACAATCGAGGACCCGAAGACCGGTGAACGGATCGCGGTCACCTCGTTCGGCCCGACGCAGGTGAAGAGCTTCGTGGCGCTGCTGGACCGCTCGGGCACGGTGTTCGCGTCCGAGGTGACGCGCGAGCCCTGATCAGTCCCCGCGCGCGCGCAGGAAGGAGTCCCACGGCGTCGATTCGAGCTTGACGCCGAGCACGGCGAGCTCGAGAACCGCGAGCCCGAGGATCGTCGCGTAGAGCGCGGCGGCCTCGCGTCGCCCCGCGGGATGCGAGGGGCGCGCCCTCCAGGCCGCCCACACGGTCGCGGCGCCGACGAGCGCGAGACTCACGGCGAGGAGTGGCGAGTTCACCGGCGGCCCGAAGAACTGGCGGAGGTACGCGAGGTGCGGCGGCAGGAAGTTCGCCGCGGGATTCGCCACGCCAAGGAACACGTTGAGCTTCGCGACCTGCTGCACGGCCCAGAAGAGCAGCAGCGTCCAGAGCCCCGTGCGGTGGCGTGCGTCGCGCTCCGCCACCACGCCGACGATGAGCAGCACGAGCGTCGCCGCGTCGTTCACGAACGTGGCCGCGATCGCCGGCACCACCGCGCTCCACGCGGGCGCTGCCGCCACCGGGCCCACGGGATGGAAGCCGGTGAGGAATCCCCCGTAGAACATCGCAGACACCCAGGCCCAGAGCATCGCGCCACCGAGGAACGAACGGCGCACGCCGGTCGGGGATGGGTCGTCCCGCACCGCGCGAATCTCGAGCACGCCGAGGACCGCGAGCAGTGTCGCCACGAAGAGTCCGGCGAATCGCGTCGCTGCGCTGTGCTGCATCGCGATGATCACGCCCGTCGCGACCCACCAGAACGCGATGACGAGGCCGACGGCCCTCACGCGGACTCCGGCATCAGGGCGCTCACGGCCGCGTGGATCCCCTGCGCATCGCAGCGCGGCAAGGCTATATAACGAGCGCCCATCGCCGCGGCGAGGCGCTGCGCTTGGTCCGACGGACGCGGCGACGTGTCGATGAAGAGCGTCGTGCCGCCCATCGCGCGCAGTGCGGTCGCCGACGCGAGCGCATCCGCCTCTGCCTGCGGGCGCCCCGGCGTCCCGTCGCGCGCGATGTTCGCACGCGCGTCGGTGAGGAAGACGACGACCGTGTCGTTCCCCGTGCGGCGCGCCTGCGTGACCAACTCCCGTGCGCTATCGATCGCGCCCGCGAGCGGCGTGCCACCGCCGCCCGGCAGGGCGGCGAGCGCACGCTTGGCCGCCGCGATCGCGCGCGTGGGCGGGAGCAGGATCTCGGCCGTCGTGCCACGAAAGGCGATGAGACCCACTTCGTCGCGACGCGAGTACGCCTCGGCGAGGAGGAGTTCCACGGCGCCCTTGGCCTCGGCCATCCGATTGAGGGCGGCGGACCCCGATGCATCGACCGCGAAGATCGCCGTGGTGCCGGCCGGCTCGATCAGGCGGCGCAGACGGAAGTCGTCGGGGTGCACGCGGACATGGACCCGGGTCGGCCTGTTGGCGGGCGCCGGGCGCAGGCGTTGCCAGGGGGCGGCGGCGCGCAGGCTCTCGAGCAGGTCGAGCCGTCCACCAGCGCGCGGATCGCCGCGGCGCGTGCCGACCTGGCGCCCGCGGCGTCCACCGGTGCGGTCCCCGCCCGCGCGACCGCCGCCCGCGCCTTGCCTCGCGCTGCGCTCGGGCGCCTCGATCGTGAGCCCCAGTGGGAGCGTCGCGCGCACCGCGCGGATCAGCCGCTCCTCGAGTTCGCGCATCTCGTCCGGCGACGGCATCTCGGTCGCGTCGTCGTCATGCGGACGGTCGTCGGGCGCGGGCTCCGGAGGCGGCGGTGCGAGCTCATCGGCGGGTGGCTCACTCGCCGTCGGGTGGCGTGTCGCGCGTGGGCCGAGCACGAGCGCGGCGGCAGCCGCGCAATCGTCGTCGCACACCTCGTCACGCCGATCGAGTGCGGCGATCCCGCGCGCCGCGCGGACGGTCAGCGAGACCGCGCGCAGCGACGCGATGCCGAGGTTCGCGGCCACGGCGACGAGGCTCGCCAGGCGCGCGGGAGCGATGCTGACGCGCTGCATCCGCTCGCCCGCCGATCGCAGCGCATCTGGTGAGAAGAGCGCAGTCTCCGGTGCCCCTTGGTCGAAGGCCGCACCGGGTTCGAGCAGCAGGTGGAACGCGAGCCGATCCGCGAGCGCAGCGGCGACACCCTCGTCCTCGCCGTCGCCCTCGTCGATGGCGATCACCGCGAGGCGCGCGGGAAGCGGACTGCCCACCTGATGGCCTCGCGGCACCGCGACCTTCGTGTCGAGCACCTCGGTGAGTCGCGACACGAGCGCCGCGGACGCGCGCTCGGCGCAGGGCAGCACGAGGATGCCGCCGTCGGTCCGTGCGAGGAGTCCGCGCTCTGCGACCGGCCGTCCCTGTGCGAGCGTCATCGCGAGGTCGAGACCGCCAAGCAGGCGGTCGTCGGGGATGCCGAGCGGGAGACGCGCCATCGGGGCATCGGGTGGCAGGGCGGCGCGCACGTCGGCGAGCCACCGGTCCGTCGCATCGTGACGAGGTGCGCGCACGAGCGCGCCGCCGAACCCCTCAGGGTCCATGCCGAGCAACGCGGCCGCGAGCTGCGCGCGCGCGGCCGCGGTCAACCCCGGCTCCGTCGTCGTCGCCATCGGGATCAGTGGAGGTGCAGTTCGGCGAGCGCGCGCTCGATCCGCACCGTGCTGCCGACGTCGTCGAGGACGTTGCGCCGCAAGCGGTGCCGCAGCGCGCTCGGCGCGATGAGCCGGAGGTGCTCGCCGGTCACATGCCGCGCTCCGTCGTAAGCGGCGAGCGCGCGCGCGCCGCGCAGCAGGGCGAGTTCGCCGCGCACGCCGTCGGTGCCGACCGCGGCGCAGAGCCGCGCCGCATCGCGGAGGACCGCATCGGGAACGGTGAGAGTCTCGACCTTCCGGCGCGCGCGTTCGACGCGCTTGCGCGCCTCGGCGTCGGGCGCGGCCCACGTCGCACTGAAGCCCTCGGGGTCGCGATCGAACGCGTCGCGGCGCTTCACGACCTCGATGCGTTGTTCGATGTCGGTGGTGGTGGTGACCTCCACCGACAGGCCGAAGCGATCGAGGAGCTGCGGGCGCAGGTCGCCCTCCTCCGGGTTGCCGCTCCCGACGAGGACGAAACGCGCGGGGTGTCGCACGCTGATCCCCTCGCGCTCGACGACGTTCTCGCCGGTCGCCGCGACGTCGAGCAGGAGGTCGACGAGATGGTCCTCGAGGAGGTTGATCTCATCGACGTAGAGGTATCCGCGATTCGCGCGGGCGAGCAACCCGGGCTCGTACGCCTTCTCGCCGCGGGTGAGTGCTCGCTCGAGGTCGAGCGCACCCACGACCCGATCCTCGGTGGCGCCGAGCGGGAGGTCGACGACCGGCACCGGCGCCTTGTGCGCCTTGAGCCGCTCGCCGCGCTGCTCCCGGTCGCGGCAGTCCTCGCACCGGCGATCACCGGCGTCGGGATCGCAACCGTAGCGGCAGCCGTTCACCACCGACATGGGTGGGAGCAGCGCGGGAAGGGCACGGACCGCGGTCGACTTGGCCGTCCCGCGATGGCCAAGGATGAGGACGCCACCAATAGTGGGGTCGACGGCGGTCAGGAGGATGGCCCGCTTCATCTCATCCTGCCCGACGATCGCCGAGAAAGGGAACGGGATCGGCACTGCGTCTCCGGGGGGAGGGTGTCAGGCCAAGTGTACGAATTTCGGCGGGTTGTCGCAATCCCCTGACACTTTCATCTGTTCGGTGCCCTTGACACTTTTGATCAGACATCGTATCGTCGCTGGCAGGAGTCACTCCCTCGGTCTCCGAGCGGGGTGTCGTGCAGGACAGCTTCCCCAGGCGGACTCATGGCAATGAAGGAGTCGGCGATCGCAGGAGTCTCCGTGCCGCGCGAGCAGGTGCCGATGACGCTGTGGGATCGGATCCTCGCCTGGCGCGATGCGATCCAGTCGAGTCCGCGATTCCAGCATTTCGCGGCGTCGTTCCCGCTCATGCGTCCGATCGCGCTGCGGCGCTCGCGGGCGGTGTTCGACCTGGCGGCAGGGTTCGTGTACACGCAGACGCTGACGGCCTGCGTGCGGGTGGGACTCTTCGACTATCTCGCCGAGCGGCCACGCACGCGCTCCGAGATCGCGGCGTACATCGGGATCCCGCTCGAGGAGACCGAACGACTGTTGCGGGCGGCGACCGCGCTGAAGCTCGTGCAGGGGCGGTCGGAAGGGCGGTACGGTTGCGGTCCGATGGGGGCGCCGTTGATCGGCAACACGGGCCTCACCCGGATGATCGAGCACAACGCGCTGTTGTACAAGGACCTGATGGATCCGATCGCGTTCTTCCGCGACAAGCAGGTACGGAACGGCGCGGTGATCGACCACTTCCCGTACACCAGCGTCTCCAATCCGGAACAGTTCGGCCGCGAGGATGTGGCGGACTACTCCGCGCTCATGGCCGACACGGTGCGTCCCCTGGCCGAGGACATCCTCGACCGGTACTCGCTCGCCGGTCGGAAGGTCCTGCTCGATGTCGGAGGTGGCGAAGGTGCGTTCCTCGCCGAGGTGGCATGGCGGTACCAGAACCTCGGCCTGAAGTTGTTCGACCTCCCGGCGGTGATCGAGGGAGCGAAGACACGTTTGGCCCGGCTGGGTCTTGTGGGGCGGGTGGAATTGTCCGGGGGGAACTTTCATCAGGACCCCCTCCCAGTCGGTGCCGACGTGATCACCTTGGTGCGCATCCTGCTGGACCACGACGATGAGTCGGTCCTCAGATTGCTGCAGAAGGTGAAGCAGGCGCTCCAGCCCGGAGGCGTGCTCCTGATCGTGGAGCCGTTCTCCGGTGTGCGTGGGGCGGAGACGGTGGGTGATGTCTACTTCGGGCTGTATCTGCGCGCCATGGGCCGCGGGCGCGCGCGGCGTGCCGACGAGCTTCAGGCGCTCCTCGCCAAGGCGGGCTTCTCGCGGACCAAGGTCCATCGGACCCGCTACCCGGTCTACGCCGGGCTGATCACCGCGGAGTCCTGAGCTCCCCGATGGGGGTCGCACGTCACGCGCTCCGCGCGCACGCCGCGCTCAGCGTCTGCTCGGCCATCGCCTTCGCGACCTTCCTCGTGCCGCCGATCCCGGAGTTCTTCCGGCGGCCCGCGAACCAGGCGATCATGGACTTCTCCTATCGCTTCGGTGGGCAGTTCACCGTCGTCCTCGGGGCGATCGCCGCGATCGCCTTCCTCGCGCAGGCGGTCGGCCTGCGCCGGACGCTGCAGGCGCTCGCGCTCTGCTTCGTGCTCTCGTTCGCCGCCGAGGCGATCGGCACGACGACAGGCTATCCGTTCGGGCCGTACATCTACACCGACCGACTCGGCTTCCTCCTGCTCGGGCTCGTCCCCTTCAACATCCCCACCTCGTGGTTCTACCTCCTCGTCGCGGGACTCGGCCTCTGCGGACGGCTGCTCCCGGCGAAGGACGATGGCACGAGCAAGTGGTGGTGGGCCTTCGTCGCGTCGCTGATCCTCACCGCGTGGGATCTGGTGATGGATCCGGCGATGTTCCGCACCGAGCACTGGCTCTGGCAGCTCGAGGAGACGACCGGTGCGCCGGCCTGGCAGCGTCTGCTCGGGACCGATGCCTACTTCGGTGTGCCGCCGGCGAACTTCCTCGGCTGGATCCTCACGGGCACCATCGTCGCGCGCGTGATGCTCGCCGTGATCCCGCCGAGTGACTGGGTGGCGCGCGTCGCGCCGCACCGGTTCCCGCTCGTGCTCTACGCAGTGAACGGGATCCTGCCGATCACGATCTGCCTGCGATGGGGGATGGTGCCGGCCGGGGTGCTCGGGATGGTGGTGATGGGGATCCCGTTGCTGCGGGCGTGGCGGGCGCCGGTCGCGGTGCCGCCGCCACCGGCGACACGTGCGGTGGCGGCATGACCGCTCCGCTCTCGCCCTTCCGTCAGGCGATGCGCCGGATGACGCGGACCCTCGCGTCGGACGGGATGATCGTCTTCATGATCGGCGTGGTCGTCGTCGAAGCGACCGCGCTGGTGCTCTGGCACCGCCGCACCGGCGGCGGCCCGGTCCCGATCGACCTGCTCACGTTCCTCGGCGCCGGCGGCAGCCTGATGTTCTCGATGTTCTTCGTGCGCCGCGTGGAACGCCATCCGCTGGCGTTCGCCTTCGCGCTGCTCTGCGCGCTGTTCTTCCACGCGTGGCACGTCGCGCTGCTGTGGGGCCGGTGATCCGACCCGCGAACGCGCGCATCACCGCCGGGCGCTGACCCGCACCATCACCTCGTCGCGCGGCCGCGTGGTGAGTCGCGCGCAGGGACGCACGCGCTCCGGCGCGACGGCGGTGAGATCGTACCGGCGCGTGAGGCGCGCGACGACGAGCGCGGCCTCGAGGGTCGCGAAGGCCGCGCCGACGCAGACGCGCGGCCCGAGGCCGAACGGGAGGAACGTCCCCGGCCGGATCCCCAGTTCGCGTTCCGGCGCGAAGCGGTCGGGGTCGAAGTGCTCCGGGTCCTTCCAGAAGCGCTGGTGCCGATGGATGGTCCAGGGGGCGATCATGAGCATCGTGCCACGCTTGACCTTCCGCGTGCCGATCACCGTGTCCTGCGCCGCGACGCGCGGCAGGAAGGTGATGGGGGGATAGAGGCGCATCGTCTCCTTGAAGACGGTGCGGATGTACGGGAACCGCTTCGCGTGCTCGATGGTGATGGGGCCGTCGCCGCAGGCGGCGTCCACTTCCGCGCGGATGCGGGCGACCACCTCGGGGCGCTGCGACAGGAGGAAGAAGACCCAGGTGAGGACGCTCGCGCTCGTCTCGTGCCCGGCGAGGAAGAAGACCCCGAGTTCGTCGACGAGCTCCTCGCGCGAGAAGGTCCGGCCGGTCTCGGGATCGGTCGCGGCGATGATCGCGCCGGCGATGTCATCGAGCGCCGGTGCGCCCGGGGCGAGGCGCGGCGCGAGCATGGTGCCGATGTGCGCACGGATGCGGGCGCATGCCTCGAGGACCTGCGGCGGCTGTCGCGTGTGGCTCCACGGCTTGTCGAGGATGAGCGCCTTCACGTTCACGCTCGCGACCTGCCGCTCGAAGACGGAGAAGGCGTCGAAGACATCGCGCGCGACGCCCTCGTGCAGCGGGGTCGAGAAGATCGTGCGCGTGATGACGTCGGCGGTGAGGTGTCCCATCGCCGCGTCCAGCGAGAAGGCCGTGCCGTCGGCGACATGCGCGTCGAGCCAGCGTTCATGGTCGTCGAGGACAGCGACCATCTGGCCGAACGCGCGGTTGAGGCGCATGTGCGAGAACGCCGGCTCGATCATCCGGCGCTGCTGTCGCCAGGTGGCACCGCTCGAGACGAACATCGCGTCGCCGATGAGCGGTACGACGGCGTCGACCATCAGGTCGTTCTTCGGGAAGATCCCCTCGGGGTCCGTGAGGACGTGCGAGACGAGCGCGGGGTCGTTCAGGTAGAGGATCCCGCGGCGGGTCAGGCCGAGCGGAAGGAGCATCTCGCGGTAGGCGAGGTCGGGGATGAGCGAGAGGAGGTCGCCCTCGCCCTGGGCGATCACGCGCAACAGCGACCGCACCGGACCGATGGGGTGCGGGGCGGGGGGCCGATAGGGCGTCGGCGAAGGGCTCATCGCGTCGCTCCGGCGGCGCGCGAATGGCGCCCCGCGCGCTCATCGGCGCGCAGCGCGAGCGTGGTCCAGAGGACGCCGAGCAGCTCATTGCCGGCGATGCCGAGGAGCAACACCGGGGCGATGCCGAGGATGACGAGCGCGCTGAAGGTCGCCGCCATCGCCAGACGTCCCCAGAGCGAGGCGCGCATCATGACGACGAGATCGGCACGCCCGGCGACGATGTAGTAGAAGCCGAGCACGATCGCACTGGTCCCGAGCAGCCGGATCCAGTGCTCATGCGTGCGCGCGGTGAGGAGGAAGTCGAGCATCGGCCCGGGGGCGACGAGGAGCCACGTTCCCATGAACGCCGCGTACGCGCCGAACCCCACGAGACTCCACCCGGCGCGGCTCACGGGTCCTGCACCTGCACGCGCGTGGCGACGCCGCGCGCGTACCAGGTCCCGATCCGGTACCGGTGGTAGAAGATGATCGAGAGGCCGATGGAGAGCGGGATGACCCAGAGCATGGGGTTGAGCGCGTGATCGGGCATGAGGCGGACCAGACCGAAGGTCATGAACGCGGTGTAGACCGAGATCCCCGCACCGACGAGGGCCTTCATGTGCTCGATCATGTAGTCCCAGCGCCGCGGCGCGGCGCGGAACGCGAAGACGAGGTTGGTGACACCGGAGGCGACGCCGACGATGCTGATGCCGATCATGAGCGGCTGTCCGTCGAGCCATCCACGCAGCGCGCAGTTGAGGGCCGCCGCGATCACGAGGAGTTGCAGCCCCACGTCGAGCGGCGCCCGGTTGGCCTCGTGGTGCTTCTTGTTCCGGACGGCGCGGAGTCCGTGCCACGCGAGACTGACGGTGAGGATGGCGAGGTAGAGCATCATCCACCCGAATATCGCCCGAATCGTCCCGGGCTCCCACTCAGGGGGCAGGAGATGCGGGTGGGTCCCGACCGGATCGAGGATGGTGCTCAGGCCCATCCCCATCGCGATGCAGCCGGTCACGAGCATGCTGTACGTGAAGACGAGGCCCCACTGCCGGTGGACCTTCCCCCCCTTCCGTGAGAGGACGGAGACCCAGAAGAGGAGGAGGCCGACCGCTCCCGTGGCGATGTGCCCGGCCACCAGGATTCGGAAGAGGGTCATGGCGGGAAGATGGAAGTCGGGGAGCGGAGGAGCAAACCGGGATCGGGAGCTGTCCGGCGGCGGGGTCAGGAGTTCAGGTCGAAGACCTGAACAAGTCCAGTCTTGACGCGCGGCGAAAGAAGTCCCACTTTATCGACTGTCAATCTGCACTGACAATTTAAAACGTCAGGACAACGTTACTCAATACCAGCAGGAGCGGTCCTTCCTTCGATGGTGAAATCCCTCGCGGTCGTCTTCGACCAGCCACGACAGCTCGCCATGCGCGAGCTCGTGCTCGCGCCCCCGGGTGCGAGTGATGTCGTCGTGCGCATCGATTGGTCCTCGATCAGCGCGGGCACGGAACGGCTCCTCTGGGAAGGTCGCATGCCGATGTTCCCCGGACTCGGCTATCCGCTCGTGCCGGGCTATGAATCGGTGGGCACGGTGACGGAAGCCGGACCTGATGCGGCGCTCGCCGTCGGCACCTCGGTCTTCGTGCCCGGCGCCAACTGCTACGGCGACGTGCGCGGTCTGTTCGGTGGTGCCTCACGCACCGTGGTCTCGCCCGCTGCTCGGGTGATCCCGGTGGATCCGGCCCTCGGGGAGCGCGCAACGTTGCTCGCGCTCGGTGCGACGGCGCATCACGCGATCCGCGCGGGCGCGCGGCTGCCGGAGCTGATCATCGGGCACGGTGTCCTCGGTCGCCTCGCGGCGCGGATCACGCGCGCGCTCGGCGGCGCGCCCACGGTCTGGGAGAAGTCGCCCGTGCGGATGAGCGGCGCGGTGGAGTATCCGGTGCTCACGAGCGAGGCCGACCCGCGGCGCGACTACGCCTGCATCTTCGACGCGAGCGGTGACGCCGCGCTCCTCGACTCGCTGATGTTCCGTCTGGTGAAGGGAGGCGAGATCGTGCTCGCGGGCTTCTACGCGACCCCCATCACCTTCGCGTTCCCGCCCGCCTTCATGAAGGAAGCGCGGCTGCGCATCGCCGCGGAATGGTCGCCTGGCGATCTGGCCAGCGTGCTCGACCTCGTCGCGGCGGGCTC
>JBGATT010000238.1:0-3091 GCA_044229035.1 Gemmatimonadaceae bacterium
GAGGTTCACCACTGCGAAGAGCAGGTCGCCGAGCTCCTCCTCCAGCTTCTCGTGCCGCGAGTCGAGGCTCGGCACGCCATGCGTGTCGAACCCCGCGCCGTCCTTCGCGATCTGCTCGCGCACCTCGCCGAGTTCCTCGGCGACCTTCTGCATCGGCCCCTCCACGTCCGGCCAGTCGAAGCCCACGCCGGCCGCGCGCTCCTGCAGCCGATGCGCGCGGTGCAGGGCGGGGAGCCCGCTCGGCAGCCCCTCGGCGAGCGACCGGCGCGACTTGGCCTTCATCTGCTCCCACGGCGTGCGTTCGGTGTCGGAGCCGTAGAGCCAGGGATGCCGACGCGTCATCTTGCCGACGAGCGAGCCCGCGACCTGCTCCGGCCCGAACGCCCCGCGTTCCTCGGCGATCACCGCATGGAAGAGCACTTGCAGGAGGACGTCGCCCAGCTCGCTGCACGTGGCGGCGTCGTCACCCTCGCGCAGCGCGTCGTCGAGCTCGTGCATCTCCTCGTTGAGATAGGGGCGCAGCGACTCGTGCGTCTGTGCCTTGTCCCAGGCGTCACGCGCCCGGAGGTCTCGCATGATCGCGAGGGCATCTTCAAGCGTGGCTTTGTCTTGCATCGCTCTCTGGGGGCCGGGTAACTTGACCGTTCGAATGCCGGGGGAATCTACTGCCATGCGGGACGCGCGCGCTTGGGTCGAGGTCGACCTTGGCGCGCTGCTGCGCAATGCGCGTGCGCTCGCGTCGCACGCCCGCGTGCCGCTCGTGCCGATGGTGAAGGCCGACGCGTACGGGCTCGGGGCCGTGCCGGTGGCGCGCGCGCTCGAGGCGGTCGCCCCGTTCGGCTATGGCGTCTCGTCGATCCTCGAGGGGGAGGAGCTGCGCGCCGCGGGGATCGCGCGCCCGATCCTGCTCTTCACGCCGGCGCTCCCTGGCGACTTCGCGCGGCTCCGCGCCGCGCGCATCACGCCGACGCTCGGTGAGGCGTCCGTCATCGCGGCGTGGGCCGCGAGCGGAGGCGGCGCCTGGCACCTCGCGGTCGACACGGGCATGCACCGTGCCGGCGTGAACCATGACGTGATCGACGCCGCGCTCGCGGCGGCGGCGGCCTGCGGGCCCGAGGGCGCCTTCACGCACCTGCACTCCTCCGAGATGGACGACGGCAGCATGGAAGTGCAGGAAGCGCGGTTCCGCACCGTCGTCGCACGGCTCGCCGAGCGCCCACGCTTCCTCCACGTCGAGAACAGCGGCGGCATCGTTCGCCGGTCGCCGAGCGCATGGGACCTCGTGCGTCCGGGCGTCTTCCTCTACGGCGTCGGGAGTGGCCCCAAGGCCGCGCGGCAACCCGAGCCGGTCGCATCCCTGCGCGCCCGGATCCTCGAGGTGCGCACGATCGCGCGGGGGGAGACCGTCTCGTACGGGGCAACCTGGCGCGCCGAGCGCGTGACCAAGCTCGCGACGGTCGCGTGCGGCTATGCCGACGGCCTCCGCCGGCATCTGGGCAATCGCGCGCACGCCCTCGTGCGCGGACGACCCGCGCCGATCGCCGGCGTGGTGACGATGGACATGGCGATGCTCGACATCACCGACAGCGGGGGCGAGGTGGGTGACGTCGCGACCTTGCTCGGTCGGGACGGTGATGCGCTCCTGACCGCCGAGCAGGTCGCGGCGGCGGGGGGCCTCTCGCCGTACGAACTGCTGGTGGGCCTCAAGCTCCGCCTCCCGCGCGTCCACATGGAGTCCTGACGATGGCGCCTCGCGCGATCATCCTCGTCCTCGACGGCGTCGGCATCGGCGAGGCGCCGGACACCGCGGCGTACGGCGATGCCGGATCGCACACACTCGGGAACGTCGCGAAGGCGGTCGGCGGGCTCGCGCTGCCCCATCTGCGGCACGCGGGACTCGGCAACATCGCGCCGATCAAAGGCATGGCGCCGGTCGATCACCCCACGGCGGCGTTCGGGCTCATGGAGCCCAAGTCGGCGGGCAAGGACTCGACGACCGGGCATTGGGAGATCGCGGGGGTGCACCTCGCGAAGCCCTTCCCGACCTACCCGCAGGGCTTCCCGGCCGAGGTCGTGGCGGACTTCTCCCGACGGACCGGCCGACCGGTCATCGGGAACGTCGTCGGGAGCGGCACGGCGATCATCGACCGGTACGCGGACGAGCACGTCCGGAGCGGCGCTTGGATCCTCTACACGAGCGCCGACTCCGTCTTCCAGGTGGCGGCCCACGAGGGGACGATCCCCCTCGATGAGCTCTACGCGGGGTGCCAGGCCGCGCGGGAGATGCTCGTCGCGCCGCACGACGTGAGCCGCGTGATCGCCAGGCCGTTCATCGGGACGCCCGGCGCGTGGAAGCGGACGGCCAACCGCAAGGATATCTCCATCCAGCCGCCGGACGAGACCCTCCTCGACGCGCTGGCGGCGGCGGGGATCCCGCGTACCGGGGTGGGGAAGGTGGACGATCTCTTCGCCCGGCGGGGACTGGAGGGCGGTCACACGAAGGACAACGCCGAGGGCATCGCCCGGATCCGCGAGTGGCTCCGGGCCGGGCCGGATGGGTTGTTGTTCGCCAACCTTGTAGATTTCGACCAGCAGTACGGGCACCGGAACGACGTTCCGGGGTTCTATCAGGCATTGTGCGAGTTCGACCTCGCCCTGCCCGACCTCATCGCCGCCCTCCGCCAGGACGACCTGTTGTTCATCACCGCCGACCACGGCAACGACCCGACCACGCCCTCGACCGACCACGCCCGCGAGGTCGTGCCGGTGCTGGCGTTCGGCGCGCGCGTGCGGCCGGTGGCGCTCGGACGGCGCGCGACCTTCTCGGACCTCGGGGCGACGGTGGCCGAGTGGCTAGGCGTGGGCTTCCGGGGACGCGGCACCTCGTTCCTGCGGACGATCGTCGCGTGACGCGGTCCGCCGTCGAGCCGTATCTCCCGGCGCTCCGCGCGCGGGCCGCCGAGATGATGCACCAGGCGTACGCTCCCTATTCGCAGTTCAAGGTGGGCGCGGCGCTGCTGGCGACCGATGGCACGATCATCGGCGGCTGCAACGTCGAGAACGCCTCGTATCCGGCGGGGACGTGGGGGGC
>JBGATT010000085.1:0-14038 GCA_044229035.1 Gemmatimonadaceae bacterium
AGCTGCTCGCGCTCTACGCGGGGCGCCGCATCGCGAGCCGCCCTCCGCACCATCCCGACGGCGCCTGGCAGAAGCAGCTCGAGAGTTCGTTCCTGTTCGAGGACACGCCGGACCAGCGCAAGGCGACCGACGACGTCAAGCAGGACATGGAAGGCGCGAAGCCGATGGACCGGCTCCTCGTCGGCGACGTGGGCTACGGCAAGACCGAGATCGCGGTGCGCGCCGCATTCAAGGCGATCCAGAGCGGCCGGCAGGTGGCGGTGCTCGTGCCCACGACGGTGCTCGCCGAGCAGCATGCGCGCACCTTCGGCGACCGCTTCGCCGATTTCCCGGTGCGCATCGCGGTGATGAGCCGCTTCCAGACCAAAAAGGAGCAGGAGGCGGCGCTCGTCGAGCTCGCGCAGGGGAAGGTGGACGTGGTGATCGGCACGCACCGCCTGCTGAGCCCCGACGTCACCTTCGAGCGGCTGGGGCTCATCATCGTGGACGAGGAGCACCGCTTCGGCGTGAAGCACAAGGAGCGGCTCAAGCAGCTCAAGCTCGAGACCGACGTGCTCACGCTCACCGCGACGCCCATCCCGCGCACGCTGCACCAGTCGCTCGCCGGGCTGCGCGACATGACGCTGATGCAGACGCCGCCGCGCGACCGCTCGCCGGTGCTCACCTTCCTCGAGCCCTGGGACGACGGGCTCATCGAGGAGGGGATCTCGCGCGAGCTCGACCGCGGCGGGCAGGTCTTCTTCGTGCACAACCGCATCGAGACCATCCTCGCGATCGCCGACCACATCAAGCGCGTGGTGCCACGGGCGCGGGTGGGGGTGGGGCACGGGCAGATGAAGGAGCGCGAGCTGGAGCAGGTGATGAAGCAGTTCGTCGGCGGCGAGCTCGACGTGCTCGTGAGCACGCTCATCGTGGAGAGCGGCATCGACGTGCCCAATGCCAACACGATGTTCGTGAACCGCGCCGACCGGCTCGGGCTCGCCCAGCTCTACCAGCTGCGCGGCCGCGTGGGGCGCTCGCACCGGCGCGCCTACTGCTACCTGATCGTCCCCGAGAACACCGACGAGGACGCCGAGCGCCGGCTGCGCGTGCTCGAGCACCACACCGAGCTCGGCGCGGGGTACCGCGTGGCGCTCAAGGACATGGAGCTGCGCGGGGCGGGGAACCTCCTCGGCCCCGAGCAGTCGGGGTTCGTGCACGCGGTGGGGTTCGACCTCTACCTGCGGCTCCTCGACGAGGCGGTCACGCGGCGCATGCGCGGGGACGCCCCGCCGCCGCCGCCGCCCACCGATGTCACGCTCGACCTCCCGTCGTACCTGCCGGACGACTACATCGCCGCCCCCGAGGTGAAGCTGGACCTCTACCGGCGGCTCGGTGCCGCCCGGGTGGTGGACCAGGTGGACGAGCTGCGGGACGAGGTCCGGGACCGCTTCGGCCCCCTGCCGCCGCCCGCCGACGCCTACTTCGCGGTGGCCCGGCTCCGGCTCCTCGGCGCCCCCCTCGGGGCGGAGGGGATTCTGGTGCATGGGAACGAGGCCCGTGTTAACTTCCGGGCCGACGCGGTCCCGCGTCTGAAGCCGCTCGCGGCCGCCTTCCGGGACGTGCAGTTCCAGGTGGATGTGCGTCGCGTCCAGCCCCTGTCATTGAAGCTCACGCGCCTCGGCGGCGCGTCGCTCCTGGACGGCCTCGTCCGGGCGCTGCGAACGATTTCGCCCGACGCACGGTAGAAGGACCTCTGCGGCACTCTTCCCCTCATTCGCTCATGACTCGCACCCGACTCCTCACCGCTTCGCTCGTCGCCGTCCTCGGCCTCACCGCCTGCGAGGGCCTCAAGGAAGCGATGACCGCCCATGTGGACACGGTCGCCCGCGCCGGCTCGCAGGAGCTGACGGTCTCCCGCCTCGCCGAGCTCGTCGGCCCGACCGACGTGCCGCTCCAGGCCGATGCGATCCGCACCATCGCCCAGCTCTGGGTGAACTACCAGCTCCTCGGCCACGCGGCCGCGCGCGGCGATTCGCTCTTCACCGACGCCGACGCCGATGCGGGCATGTGGTCGGCGATCGCGCAGATGCGCTCGCGCAAGCTCTACGACGAGCTCGCGAAGGGGTGGTCGGGGAACCTCGACCCGTCCACGTTCGAGAAGGCCTACAACGACGGCGTGCTCCTCGCCGCCTCGCACATCCTGCTCAGCAAGCAGCCCGAGGGGATGTCGCCGGAGGCCAACGCGGCCACGCGCGCCGAGGCCGAGAAGCTGGCGACGCAGCTCAAGAACGCGACGCTCGAGCAGTTCGGCGCGGTCGCGCGGGCCCGGACGCAGGACCCGGGCTCGAAGGACCGCGGCGGTGACTACGGCGTCTTCGCGCGCGGCCAGATGGTCGCCGAGTTCGACGCGGGCATCCTGTCGGTGGCGCCCGGCGCCGTGACGGGCGTGGTGGAGACCCAGTTCGGCTACCACATCATCCGCCGCCACACCTACGCCGAGATCGCCGACCAGTTCCCGCAGCAGTACATGCAGATCGCGGGCGCGTCGGCCGAGAGCACCTACTTCGCCGGCGTCGAGAAGGCCGCGAACGTGCAGGTCCGCTCCAGCGCGGCCAAGCTGGTGAAGGCGATCGCCGAGGACGTCGATGCCTATCGTGACGACAAGACCGTGATCGCGACCGCGCGCACCGGCGACCTGACCGCGGCGCGGATGTCGATGTGGATGGCGGCCTTCCCGGCGCAGACGCGGATGCGGCAGCAGGTGGTGCAGGCGCCGGACTCGCTCATCCCGATGTTCGTGAAGGACTACGTGATGCGCAACGAGCTCCTGCTCCGCGCCGCCGACTCCGCCGGCGTCACGCTCGACTCGGCCGACATCAAGCAGATCCGCGAGGCCTTCCGCGCGCGCGTGACCGAGACGATGACCCAGCTCGGCCTCACGCCGAAGATGCTCGCCGACAGCGCGGCCGACACCGGGGCGCGCGAGCGCCTCGCCGCCGCCCGCGTGGACGAGTACCTCGGCAAGCTCGTGAAGAACGAGGTGCAGTACGTGGACGTCGCCGAGCAGATCGCGCTCGTGCTCCGTGGGCGCTACGAGAGCCGCCTGGTGCCGGCGGGCGTCGATCGCGTCCTCGCCGAGGCGACGAAGCTCCGCGCCGTGGCCGACTCGGTCCGCGCGGCGACGCAGCCGCCGACCGCGGTGCCGATGGGTCCGCCGGCCGGCGCGCCGGTCGCCCCGCCCATGCCGCAGCCGTAATGCGCCTGCTCTCGCCGCGCGCGCTCGGCCGCGCCGTCCTCCTGGCCGTCGGCGCCGCGTCCCTCGCGGCGCCGGCGGCGGCACAGCAGGTGCCGGCCTTCCGCGGCATCGAGGTGGACCGCGTCGCCGGCGTCGTCGGCAGCACGCCCATCCTCTTCAGCGAGGTGCTGGAGGCGATCAACTTCGCGCGCGCGCAGGGGCTCCAGCTCCCGCCCGACAGCCTCGGGCAGATCCGCGTCGCGCGCGAGTTCCTCAATCGCATCATCGACCGCGAGGTGCTCATCGCGGTCGCGAAGGACTACAAGATCGAGATCGCCGAGAGCGATGTCGCGCAGCAGGTGGAGAAGGACCTCGACCGGGCGCGGAGCCAGTTCCGCACCGAGGCCGAGTTCCGTGCGGCGCTCCAGCGCGACGGGTTCGGCACGCCGGAGGAGTACCGCAAGAAGGCGGTCGAGGCGGCGATCCGCGACGAGAGCCAGCGTCGCGCGATCGATTCGCTCAAGGCGAAGGGCCGCATGGCGCCGGCGAACGTGACCGAGCGCGAGGTGAGCGAGGCGTTCGAGCGCCTGCGCACCGAGCTCCCGCCGCGCCCGGCCACGGTCGGGTTCCGCCAGGTGGTGGTGAAGATCCGGCCGCGCGCCGAGAGCATCGCGCGCGCGCGGGCGCTGATCGACAGCATCCGCCTGGAGCTCGAGAAGGGCGCGAGCTTCGAGGACGCGGCCAAGCGCTTCTCGATGGACGGCACCGCGGAGAAGGGCGGCGACCTCGACTGGAACCGCCGCGGCGTGATGGTCCCCGAGTTCGAGCGCATGATGTTCGCGCTCATCCCCGGCCGCATCAGCCCGATCGTGGAGACGCAGTACGGCTTCCACATCATCCGCGTGGACCGCGTCCGCGCGGGCGAGGTGCGCGCCCGGCACATCCTCATCAAGCCCGCGGTCGACTCGCAGGACCTCGCCGCCTCGCGCGCGCTGGCCGACACCGTGCTCGCCCTCTGGAAGCAGGGGACGCCGTACGACACGCTGCTCGCGCGGTACCATGATTACGACGAGGAGCGGTCGATCCCCGAAGGGCTCGCGCGCGACTCGCTGCCGGCCGAGTATCGCGTGGCGCTGAAGGACATCCCGGTGCAGGGGTTCACGCCGATCTTCGCGCTCCCCGACCGCGGCTCGGGCTTCAACAAGTGGGCGATCGCGCAGGTGCTCGTGAGCAAGCCCGAGGGGCGCTTCACGCTCGAGGAGTACCAGGAGAACATCCGGAAGCAGTTGCGCGAGGAGAAGTCGATCCGCCGCACGCTCGACAACCTGCGACGCGAGATCTACGTCTCGCTCAGGATCTGACGCCGACGGCCGCGGTCCCCACGCTCGCGATCACCCTCGGCGATCCCCGGGGCATCGGCCCCGAGATCGTCGCCACGGCGCTCGCCACCCCCGAGGTGGCGGGCGCCGCGCGCTTCGTGGTCGGGGGGCCCGGCGGATGCGGCGTGCCGGTGGACGAGGCCATCGGAGATTGGAGCGAGGGCACCGGCCCGAGCCCGGAGACGGCCGAGGGGCGCGCGCGCGACGCCCGCGCGGGCGCGCTCGCCGGCCGGGCGATCACGCGCGCCGTGGAGCTCGTGCGAGAAGGGCGGGTGCAGGGGATCGTGACGGCCCCGATCGACAAGGCGGCGCTCCTCGCCGGCGGCTACGACTTCCCGGGCCACACCGAGATGCTCGAGGCGCTCGCCGGCACGCCGACGGTGATGATGCTCGCGAGCGACCGGCTGCGGGTGGTGCTGGCGACGACGCACATCGCGCTGCGCGACGTGCATGCCGCGCTGACCCGCGAGCGGCTGGAGCGGACGGTGCGGATCACGCGCGAGGGACTGCGCGCGGGCTTCGGCATCGCCGAGCCGCGGATCGCGCTCTGCGCGCTCAACCCGCACGCGGGCGACCATGGGCGGTTCGGTCGCGAGGACGACGAGCTGCTCGCGCCGGTCGCGCAGGCGACGGGAATCGCTGGACCGTTCCCGGCGGACACGGTGTTCGTGCGGGCGATGCGCGGGGAGTTCGACTGCGTGATCGCGCCGTACCACGACGTGGGGATGACGGCGATCAAGGTCGCGTCGTTCGGCGCGGGGGTGAACGTGACGCTGGGGCTGCCGTTCGTTCGGACGTCGCCGGACCATGGGACGGCGCTCGACATCGCGGGGCGGGGGCGGGCGTCGGCGACGTCGTTCGTGGCGGCGGTGCGGGTGGCCGTGTCGTTGCTGTCCCGCTGAGGGAACCGCCTTCACCACAGAGGTCACAGAGGGCACAGAGAACGGCGGAGGGGTTCGGGGTCGCGGCTTGGTTTCGCGTGCGCCGGACGTGCCAAGGCAACTGCCTTCACCACAGGGGGCACAGGGGACACAGGGGGTTCCTGTTCGCTGAGGCTTGCTCGAGAGGGCGACTCCCTCCAACGGCGTGATGGGTCCGCTCACCCCCCTGTGTCCCCTGTACCCCCTGTGGTTCGAAGGCAGTTGCCGTCGCAGTGCTCCGCTGCCCTCTGCGCCGTCTGT
Source organism: Gemmatimonadaceae bacterium (assembly GCA_044229035.1). Taxonomy (GTDB): domain Bacteria; phylum Gemmatimonadota; class Gemmatimonadetes; order Gemmatimonadales; family Gemmatimonadaceae; genus Pseudogemmatithrix. The sequence continues at coordinate 5,778 of JBGATT010000085.1, forward strand.
GCCCTCTGTGGTGAACGCCGTTACGCCCCCGCAACGACCTCGATCGCGAGCAAGCGGATCCGCCGCCCCTCCATCTCCTTCACCACGAACGTCGCCCCGCCCCCCGTCACGCGGTCGCCGGCGATCGGGAGACGCCCGAGCATCCCGAAGACGTAGCCCCCCACCGTCGTGTAGTCCTCCTCGGGGATGGTGAGCCCGTACTCCGCGTTGACCTCGGAGATGTTCGAATCCCCCGGCACGACCTTGGCCCCCTTGGCGCCCGCGTCGAGCGCCGGCGCGGGCGCGTCGTCGTACTCGTCGAGGATCTCGCCCACGATCTCCTCGAGCAGGTCCTCCATGGTGACCATGCCCGCGGTGCCGCCGTACTCGTCGAGGACGATCGCCAGGTGCTCCTTGCGCCGCTTGAAGTCCGCCAGCACCTCCTCGACCTCACGGGAGCCCGGCACCACGTGCACCGGACGCAGGATCGACTCGAGCGCGAACTCCGCCGGCCGCCGCGCGAGGACCTTCAGCAGGTCCTTCGCGTGCACCATCCCCACGATGTCGTCGATCGTGTCGCGGTACACCGGGTAGCGGCTGAAGCCCGCCTCCTCCACCGCCTCCACCGCCTCGTCGAGCGACGCCTCGGCCGCGATCGCCACGATCGCCGTGCGCGGCGTCATCACCTCGCGCGCGTTCTTCTCGCTGAACTCGAAGACGCCCTCGAGGATCTCCGCGTCCGACGTGGGGAGCACGCCGCCCTCCGACGCCCGCTCCACGAGGAGCTTGAGCTCGTCCGCCGAGTGGGGGGTCTCCTCCTCCGACACCGACTTCTGCCCGAAGACCCTGAGGAGCAGGTTGCTCGACCCGTTCAGCACCCAGATGAACGGCCAGGTGAGCCAGGTGAACGCGAGGATGGGCGGCGCGAGCCACTTGGCGAACTGCTCGGGGTAGTTGAGCGAGAGGGCGCGGGGCGCCAGCTCGCCGAAGACCACGTGGAGGTAGGTGACCACGGTGATCGCGATGCCCGCGGCGATGCCCACCCGGACCGACATCTCGAGGGGGAGGGGGAGCCCGGCGAACCAGTGCTCCAGGGCCTCCCCCAGCGTCGCCTCGGCCACCCACCCCAGTCCGAGCGATGCCAAGGTGATCCCCAACTGGCCCGCCGACAGCACCCGTGTGAGATTTGAACGGGAGGTCGCGGTGACCGCGAACCGGGCGAAATGGTCTCCACCTCGGACCATGGCCTCCAGGCGCGACCGGCGCGCCCGCACGAGCGCGAACTCCACCGCGACGAAGAAGGCGTTCAGGGCCAACAGGGCGACGATGGCGAACAGGCGCGAGAACACGGGCGAAAGCTATGGCGACTGCGTGATGAATCGCCAGTCGGCCGAGGGGGGCGCGGCGCTTGACAGCGCAGCCCTCCACGCCCACGCGCATCCCCATCCGCACGACCACGCGGAGGGGCCTTCGCACGCGCATGGGCACGATCATGCGCACGGCCATGCGCACCGCCATGCGCACACGCACGCGGTCGGCACCCGGCGGCTCGCGATCGCGCTCGGGATCACGGCGCTCTTCCTCGTCGCCGAGGTGGTGGGCGGGTGGCTGAGCAACTCGCTCGCGCTGCTGGCCGATGCCGGGCACATGCTCACTGACGTCGGCGCCCTCGCCCTCTCGCTCTTCGTCGCCTGGTTCTCGCGGCAGCCGGCGACGCCGCAGAAGACCTATGGCTACCTGCGGTGGGAGATCCTCGCCGCGCTCATCAACGGGGCCGTGCTGCTCATGGCCTCGGGCTTCATCCTCTGGGAATCGGTCCGCCGGCTCTCGGCCCCCGAACCGGTCGCCGGCGGGCTCATGCTCGTCGTCGCCGTGCTCGGGCTCGTGGTGAACGCGGTCTCGGCCTGGCTCCTGCACGGGAGCGCGCACCACTCGATGAACATCCGCGCCGCCTACCTCCACGTCCTCGGCGACCTCCTCGGCTCGGTCGCGGCGATCATGGCCGCGGTGCTCGTGCGGTGGCAGGGGTGGCTCATCGCCGACCCCATCGCGTCGATCGCGATGACCGGCCTGATCGTGCTCGGGGCGTGGCGGCTCGTGAAGGAGGCGGTGGACGTGCTCCTCGAGGCGACGCCGGCGCACATCGAGCTCGAGTCGCTCCGCCGCGCGATGGCCGCGGTCCCGGGCGTCCGTGAGGTGCACGACCTCCACGTCTGGAGCCTCACGTCGGGGGTCATCGCGATGAGCGCCCACGCGGTGGCGCCGGCCGAGGCGGGGCATCAGCGCGTGCTGGAGGAGCTGCACGCGGCCGTGGGCCGCTTCGGCATCCATCACGCGACGATCCAGCTCGAAGGGGAGCCGCTCGACGCCTGCTGTCCGCCGAACCAGACACTGGCCCACGCGTAGTGCCATCTTCCATCCTTCCTCCTTCCGCCTTCATCCCAGGGTAATGGCCCAACTCGACCGCCTCCTCTCCGTGATGATCTCCAATCGCGCCGATTCCCTCTCGCTCAAGGAGGGGGAGGCGGCGTCGCTCATGGTGGAGGGCCAGCCGCGGCCGGTGACGAAGCCGCTCTCCGGCCCGCAGGTGATCGCGCTCCTCAAGGAGATCGCGAGCCCGCAGGCGACGGCGCAGCTCGACGCCAAGCAGCCGACCAAGTTCCGCTACTCGAGCGTGGACTCGGTGTTCGTGGTGCGCGCGATGCTGCAGGGCGAGCTGATCACGGCGACGATCGTCGTGGACGACAACGCCGAGTTCCAGCGCTCGACGGGGATGATGCAGCGCATCGTGCTGCCGGAGGACCTGCCGGCGACGACGGTGAAGGTCCCCGACGTGAAGGAGGCGGCGGCCGACCCGGTCGCGGCGAAGGAGGCGATGGAGAAGCTCCTGCGGATGCTGGTGGACCAGGGGGGCTCCGACCTGCACATGCGCGTGGGCGAGCCGCCCATCCTGCGCAAGTCGGGCGAGATGGAGCGCATCGAGGGGCAGAGCAAGCTCGACCCGTCCACGACGGAGAGCCTGCTGCACGCGATCATGCCCGAGCGGAACCGGAAGGAGTTCGCCGAGACCAACGACACCGACTTCGCGTACGAGATCGCCGGGGTGGCGCGCTTCCGCGCGAACGTGCTGCGCGACCGGAAGGGCATGGCGGCGGTGTTCCGCGTGATCCCGAGCAACATCGTCACCGCCGACCAGCTGGGGGTGACGCAGGAGGTGCAGAACCTCTGCTACCTCACCAAGGGGCTCGTGCTGGTCACCGGGCCGACGGGCTCGGGCAAGTCCACGACGCTCTGCGCGCTGGTGGACCTCGTGAACCGGTCGCGGTCGGACCACGTGATCACGATCGAGGACCCGATCGAGTTCGTGCACGAGAACAAGAACTGCATCATCACGCAGCGGCAGGTGGGGGTGCACACCGGGAGCTTCAAGAGCGCGCTGCGCGCGGCGCTGCGCGAGGACCCGGACATCATCCTCGTGGGCGAGCTGCGCGACCTGGAGACGGTGAGCATCGCGATCGAGACGGCGGAGACGGGCCACCTCGTGTTCGGGACGCTGCACACGACGACGGCGGCGAGCACGATCGACCGCCTGATCGACCAGTTCCCGGCCGACCGGCAGGAGCAGGTGCGGACGATGCTGTCGGAGTCGCTGAAGGGCGTGGTGTCGCAGGTGCTCTGCAAGAAGATCGGGGGCGGCCGCGTGGCGGCGCGCGAGATCCTGCTGGTGACGCCGGCGATCTCGAACCTGATCCGCGAGGGGAAGACCTTCCAGATCCCGTCGATCATGCAGACGAGCAAGCGGCTGGGCATGATCACGATGAACGACACGCTGCTCGACCTGGTGGAGCGGAAGCTGGTGGAGCCGAAGGAGGCCTACATGAAGTCGGTGGACAAGGGCGCCTTCGTGAACCAGCTGAAGGCGAAGGGGCATGATGTCAGCTTCGTCGAGGCGGACCCGACGAACACGCCCGCCGGCGCCGGCGGTGGGGCGGCGCCCGGTGCGCCCGCCAAGCCCGGAGTCCGGCGATAGGGATGAAGGCAGAAGGAGGACGGGGCGCCGGCCGTGCGGCCGGCTGATACGGGGGGGGCGGCCGCCCGGCCGCCCCCCTTCATCCTTCAGCCTTCATCGGACATGGGGTTCACCCCACCCCCACGCCCCCTTATATTGTAAGGCTATGCAGATTCGTAACATCGCCATCATCGCGCACGTCGACCACGGGAAGACCACCCTCGTCGACAAGATGCTCCGGCAGGCCGGGGCCTTCCGCGCGAACCAGGTCGTCGCCGAACGCGTGATGGACTCCAACCCGCTCGAGAAGGAGCGGGGCATCACCATCCTGGCCAAGAACACCTCGGTCCACTGGGGCGAGACCAAGCTCAACATCGTCGACACGCCCGGGCACTCCGACTTCGGTGGCGAGGTCGAGCGCATCCTCCGCATGGTGGACGGCGTGCTCCTCGTCGTCGATGCCTTCGACGGCCCGATGCCGCAGACCCGCTTCGTGCTCCGCAAGGCGCTCGCGCTCGGCCGCACCGTCATCATCTGCATCAACAAGATCGACCGCCCCGGCGCCGACCCGATGCGCGTCCACGAGGAGGTCCTCGACCTCCTCATCGAGCTCGAGGCCAACGAGGACCAGCTCGACGCCCCCGTCGTCTACGCCTCCGGCCGCAACGGCACCTCCACGATGGACATGGACGTGCCCGCCGTCGACCTCACCCCGCTGTTCGACACGATCGTGAAGCACGTCCCGGCGCCGCCGAGCGACAAGGACGGCCCGTTCCAGATGCTCGTGTCGACGATCGACTACTCGAACTACCTCGGCCGCCTCGCGATCGGGCGCATCGAGCGCGGGACCGCGAAGGTCGGCGACACCGTGCACCTCCTCCCGGTGGACCACACGCACAAGGGCGCCCCGGGGCGCATCACCAAGCTGTACGGGTTCGAAGGGCTCGAGCGCATCGAGGTCCAGAGCGCCGTGGCGGGCGAGATCGTCGCCCTCGCCGGCCTCGAGGGCGTCGAGATCGGCCTGACCATCACCGACCCGGAGCACCCGGAGCGCCTCGAGGGCATCGCCGTCGAGGAGCCGACCATCTCGGTCGACTTCATGGTCAACAACTCGCCGTTCGCCGGCCAGGACGGCAAGTTCGTGACGAGCCGCCAGGTGAAGGAGCGGCTGGAGAAGGAGCTCGAGCGCAACGTCGCGCTGCGCGTCGAGGACACCGAGACGACCGATGCGTGGACCGTCTCCGGCCGCGGCGAGCTGCACCTCTCCATCCTCATGGAGACGATGCGCCGCGAAGGGTACGAGGTCCAGGTGAGCCGTCCGCGCGTGATCACGCATCTGGGTCCCAACGGCGAGAAGCTCGAGCCGTACGAGGAGCTCGCCATCGACGTGCCCGAGGAGTACATGGGCACCGTCATCGAGAAGCTCGGCCCCCGCAAGGCGAGCATGATCGAGATGAAGAACCCGGGCATGGGGCTCGTGCGCCTCGTCTACCGGATCCCGGCGCGCGGCCTCTTCGGCTACCGCTCCGAGTTCATGACCGACACGCGCGGCATGGGCATCATGCATCATCGCTTCCTCGAGTACGGGGCGTGGGCCGGCGCGCTGCAGGGCCGCCTCCGCGGCGTGCTCGTGTCGATGGAGGGCGGGACGATCATCGCCTTCGCGCTGGGCAACCTCCAGGACCGCTCCACGCTGTTCGTGAAGCCGGGCGACGAGGTGTACGAGGGGATGATCGTGGGCGAGAACTCCCGGCCGGGGGACATGGACGTGAACCCGACCAAGGAGAAGAAGCTCACGAACATGCGCTCCAAGTCGGCCGACGACGCGATCACCCTCGAGCCGCCGCGCCTCCTCACCCTCGAGAGCGCGCTGGAGTACATCGAGGACGACGAGCTGATCGAGGTCACCCCGTCGAACATCCGCCTCCGCAAGCGCCTGCTGGGCGTGAGCGATCGCAAGCGGATCAATCGCGACGCCAAGAAGGAGCGCGCGGGCACCTGTGCCCCGGGCGCCCCGCCGGGGGCCCGGCGTCCACAGGCCCGGCCATGGCCCGTCCTGTCACGTAACGGACCCCCCGCTTGACGCGTCCTACTCACCAGTAGATAGTCTTCATCATCCGGGTGCGGTCTCGCCGCCGCGCCCCGGACCACCCTGTCTGGAGAACGCGGAATGCCGGCGATCGTGCAGTCGTCCTGGGTGCTGGGCCCGACCGAGGACGATGAGGAGCTCGAGGAGTTCGACGAGGATCTCGACGAGGACGACGAGCTCGATGACCTCGACGACGAGGATCTCGACGACGACGACCTCGATGACGATGACCTCGACGACGATGACCTCGATGACGAGGACGACGACCTGATCGACCTCGACGACGAGTACGACGACGGCGAGGAGGACGACCGCCCGCATCCGGGCCGGTTCGACGAATAGTCGACCGGTCGATCGCTCCGGAGCGGACCTGGGGGCGCCTTGCGGGGCGCCCCTTTCGCGTGGTGGCGGTGCGGCGGTGACGCCCGCTCAGTCCAGCGCACGCTCGATCCGGTCGGCGATCGCGCGGACGATCTGCACGCGGGCGAAGCGCTTGTCGTTCCCCGCGACCACCGTCCACGGCGCCGCCGGCGCCTCGCAGCGGGTGAGCATCTCCTCCACCGCCTCGCGATAGGCCGGCATCTTCTTCCGGTTCCGCCAGTCCTCGTCGGTGATCTTGAACTGCTTGTAGGCCACCCGCTCGCGCTCCTTGAAGCGCTTGAGCTGCTCGTCCGGGCTGATGTGGATCCAGAACTTCGCGACCGCCATCCCGTGGTCGGTGAGCTGCCGCTCGAAGGCGTCGATCTCGTCGTAGGCGCGGTCCCAGTCGGCGACGGGGGCGAACCCCTCGACGCGCTCCACGAGGACGCGGCCGTACCAGGAGCGGTCGAAGATCGTGATCCGTCCGTCGCGCGGGACATGGCGCCAGAAGCGCCAGAGGTAGTGCTGCGCCCGTTCCTCGTCGGTGGGGGCGGCGATGCCCACCACGCGGTAGAGCCGCGGGTCGATCGCCGCCGTGACGCGGCGGATCGCGCTCCCCTTGCCGGCGGCGTCCCATCCTTCGAAGGCGAAGACCGAGGCCACGCGCTGCTCGCGCGCTGCCCAGGCCAGGCGCGCGAGGCGTTCCTTGAGGCGTTCCATCTCGCGCTCGTACTCGGCCACGGTGAGCCGCTGCGTGAGGTCCACGGCATCGAGGATCGACGTGCCGGGCTTGTAGGCGCGGAGGGCGGGGGCGGCGGCCGCGGCAGCGGACGCGGACGCCGCGCGGCGCGCCGCGGCTTTCGTCGCCGACCGGCCGCGCGCCGGACGCGCCTCGCGCGATCCGTCGGCGGATGGTGCAGTCGCGAGGGTGAGGGCGGAGAGGAGGAGCCGGCCGACGGCGACCTCGCGGTAGCGCCGGTCGGTCGCGTCCACGGGATGCCAGGCCGCCCACGGTTCGTGCGTCGCCGCGAGCGCGCGCTCCGAGACCTCGCGGAAGCGTTCGTAGGACTTGAAGTGCGCCCAGTCGTCCGGTCCGATCCGCCCGTCCTTCTCGAGCTGCTGGAGCCGCGTGCGCTGGGCGTCCTTGGAGAGGTGCATCCAGAGCTTCACGAGGACCGTCCCGCCCTCGGCGAGCATCCGCTCGAAGGCGACGATGCGGTCCATCTCCGGCCCGAACTCCCGCTTGCGCCGCTCGCGCGTGACGCGCTCGATGATGGGCCGCGTGTACCAGGAGCCGAAGAAGATCCCCACGCGTCCGGCGCCGGGCATCGCCTTCCAGAAGCGGTAGAAGTGGGGCCGTTCCTCGTCCTCGTCGGAGGCGTCCCAGAAGGCGTGCGTGACGACGCCGCGCGGGTCGAGCCATTCGTTGAGGCGGTGGACGAGTTCGCCCTTGCCGGCGCCGTCCGCGCCGCCGACGATGACGATCACCTGCCGCTTGGTCTCGCGGAGGGCGAAGTGCGCGGCGAGCAGCTTGCTCCGCAGGGAGCGGACTGTGGTCTCGTAGCTGCGGTCGGAGAGGGTGCGGCCCTGTGCGGCTGGCTCGTGCAGGGGGCGTGGCGGGTGAGGGCGGGCTGGGAGGACCGCGGCGCGGCCGGGCGGTCGCCGCGGCCGCGATGCAGAGCATGGGGCGCGCCGCCTCGCCCCGCCAGCGGGGATTCTGCCGTTGACCCGGCCCGCGGGACCGGCTTTATTCCAGGGCTCGCCGGGCCTGTAGCTCAGGTGGTTAGAGCGCACGCCTGATAAGCGTGAGGTCGGAGGTTCAAC
>JBGATT010000086.1:0-25024 GCA_044229035.1 Gemmatimonadaceae bacterium
CGTGCCGTTCGGCATGCCGACCCACTGCAACGGCCCGGCGACCGCGACGAGCCCGGCGATATCCACGGGGTCGGTCGCCATCATGAGTTCGCGACCGACGCGCTGCCAGGTGTCGCGCGGGCGGTCGGCATAGACCTCGATCCCGAGCCCATCCGGGTCGTTCAGGTAGAAGGCCTCGCTCACGAGATGGTCGCCGGCGCCGGCGCGCACGCCGATCTCGCTCAGGTGGCGCACGAAGCGCGCGAGCGAGGGGCGGTCCGGCAGGAGGATCGCGAAGTGGAAGAGCCCGAGCCGCCCGCGACCGCCGACAGGCTTCGCGCCCGCGCGCTCGCGCAGCTCGACGAGCACGCGGTCACTCGCGTGCGCGGCGAGCTTGGCCGTCCCGTCGGACTGGCTCACGACGCGGAACCCGAGCACGTGCTCGTAGAAGCGCAACGAGCGCGCGAGGTCCGCGACCTGCAGCACCACGCGGCCGAGCCGCGTCGCCTCCGGCAGGCGGTGGCCCTTGGGGGCCTCGCCATAGCTGCCGGGACGCGCCGGCTGCGCGCCGTCACCCGCGCCGAAGATGTCGTGCGTGGTCACACCCATGCTTCATCCCTCCGTGGTCGTGCGTTCGCGCGCGAGCGCCAGGAGGCGCTGCAGTGTGCGGAGCTGCTCGGGGCCGAGATGGCCGAGCAGCCGCTGGTGTTCCGCCTCGACGATCGCGTCGAGGCGGTCCACGAGGTCGCGCCCGCGCCGCGTGAGCCGCGTCTCGACCTGCCGGCGGTCGGTCGCGCTCCGTTCGCGGGCGAGCAGGCCGGCCTCCTCCATGCGGTCGAGCAGGCGCGTCACATCCGGCATGCGCGACAGCAGCCGGTCGCGGATCTCGTTCCGGCAGAGTCCCGCGGCGCCCGCGCCGCGAAGGATCCGCAGCACGTTGTACTGCGTGCGTCCCAGGCCATGCGGGGCGAGCACCCCGTCGAACGCGTCGCCGAGCGCCGCCGCGGTGGTCGCGATGGCGAGGAACGCTTCCTGTTGTGCGCTCACCACGCTCATTCCGGATAATAGGTGTTTAAACACCCAATGTCAAGCACCGATGCCTCGCGCGCCCGTGCCTGGAACCGCACGGACGCCGCGCGGTCGTGACGGCGCCCCCGTCTCGCTACCGCAGCCCGAGCGCCCGCAGCAACCGATCCCCCGGCGCGTGCGCGATCACGCGTTGCCCGCGCAACGACTGGACCCATCGCCCGAACCCGTAGCGCACGTACCGTGGCAGGCGGTCCTCGTGCCGCGTCGCGAAGGTCAGGAAGATCACCCGATGTTCGAACGGATTGAGCGCGGCCGCGAGATCCCAGAGCGGCGGGACGAGGATGGTCACCCGCCGGCCGACGCGTCGCAGCTCGGCGAACATCGCGGCCGGATCGTCGACGTGTTCCAGCGTGTGACTGCACAGCACGTCGCCGAAGGCGCCGCTGCGGTGCGGCAGCACGTACGGATCGGTCACGAGCTCGAAGTTCGGGATCTCCCCGTACCGGACGATGTCGGCGTTGATCCCGCCGCCATCGGTCTCGCCACAGCAGATGTTGTAGTCCCAGCGCCGCTCGCGGAGCGTCCGGTCCTTGATCACCCGGTACGAGAGGAAGTTGGCGCTCCAGAGCAGCGTGCTGAGGAGGACGAGCGCGGCGAGCGCCGCGAGGACGGGGATGAGCATCCGCAACACTCCCGCCGCCGTGTCACCGTCGCGCTGTCTTCAGGTAACGAAGCGGTCCGTGTAGCTTCCGGCCATGACGGCCCCCGCCTTCGACCACGACTGGCTCATCATCGGCTCCGGCTTCGGCGGCAGCGTCTCCGCGTTGCGCCTCAGCGAGAAGGGATATCGGGTCGCCGTCCTCGAGGCGGGACGCCGCCGCGCCGATGACGAGTACGCCGAGTCGACCTGGGACCTGCGCAACTTCCTCTGGGCCCCGATGCTCGGCCTCCGCGGGATCCTCGAGCTCTCGCCCTTCAAGGACATCTTCATCGCCTCGGGGGCGGGCGTCGGCGGCGGGAGCACGGTCTACGCCAACACGCTCTATCGCGCCAAGCCGGCCTTCTTCACGAACCCGCAGTGGGCGGGCCTGCGAGACTGGGCGCGCGAGCTCGCCCCGCACTACGAGACCGCCGAACGGATGCTCGGTGTCGCGACGGTCCCGTACGAGAGCGCGGGACAGTCGTTGCTGCAGGAGGTCGCGGCGGAGTTCGGCGTGGCGAGCACCTTCACGCGCACGCCGGTGGGCGTCTTCTTCGGCGATCCCAACCGCGAGGTCCCCGATCCCTACTTCGGCGGCGAGGGACCGCCGCGCACGGGATGCACGCGCTGCGGCGCCTGCATGGTGGGCTGTCGCGTGGGGGCGAAGAACACGCTGCTCAAGAACTACCTCTGGCTCGCCGAGCGGCGCGGCGCCGTCATCATCCCCGACCGCGAGGTGACCGAGATCCGCCCGCTCGGCGCGGGCGACGGCCGCGACGGTTACCTCGTCACCACCGAACGGCCCGGCGCCTGGTTCGCGAAGGATCGCCGCACGCACACGGCGCGCGGCGTGATCGTCTCGGGCGGCGCGCTCGGCACCAATCGCCTGCTCCTGAAGCAGAAGGCGATGGGCACGCTGCCCCGCCTCAGCCCGCGGCTCGGCGAGCTCGTGCGCACCAACAGCGAGTCGATCCTCGCCATCTCCATGCCCGACGACCGGGGCAAGCCGTGGTTCGATGTCGCGATCAGCGCGAGCATCCACCCGAGCGAGGACACGCACATCGAGTTCTGCACCTACGGGCGGAAAGGCGACTTCATGTCGCTGCTTTTGGCGCCGCTCACCGGCAACGGCACGCGCGTCACCCGTCCGCTCATGCTCCTGCGCGCCATCCTCCGGCATCCGCTCCGCGCGCTGCGCGGGCTCTGGCCGGTGGGGTGGAGCCGCCGGGCGCTGATCCTGCTCGTGATGCAGACCAACGACAACGCGATCGCCTTCCGCCCGACGCGCCGCTGGACCGGCCGGTTCGGGCTCCGCACCGAACAGGATCGCGAGAAGCCCAACCCGACCTTCATCCCGGTCGCGAACGCGGTGGCCCAGTGGCTCGAGGCGCGTACCGGCGGCAGGGCGCACTCGAGCGTCTTCGAGGCGACGGCGAACATCCCGACCACCGCGCACATCCTCGGGGGCGCCCCCATCGGCGCCGACGCGTCGCGCGGCGTCGTCGATGCCCGGCTCCGCGCCTTCGGCTACGAGAACCTGATGATCGTCGACGGGTCCACCATGCCGGCAAACCCCGGCGTGAACCCGTCGCTCAGCATCACCGCGCTCGCCGAGTACGCGATGGCACAGGTGCCGGCGCGAGGTGCCGCGTGATGGAGAGTCGGGTCCCCTCGCGCATGCGGTCGCGCGCGCTCCTGCTCGCCGGGACGCTCCCCGTCGCCGTCGCGTTGCTGGCGGCCCGCGCCCCGCACCCCGCTGAGCCGGAGCCCGCGGCGCTGACGGATGCCGTCGCGAACGACCATCGCGCCATCGCCGGTGCCGTGGGCGATGGCGAGTACGTGCTCGAGCTCGAGATGCGGCGCACCATCTGGCGACCCAACGCGTCCGACGGGTTGTCCGTGGACGTGCCCGCATTCGCCGAGGTGGGGACGCCCGCGATGCTGCCGGGCCCGCTCGTCCGCGTGCCCGCCGGCACGCGGATGCGAATCACCGTGCGGAACGCACTCGCGCAGCCGGCCACCGTGCACGGACTGCACGACCACCGCGGTCCACGCGACTCCGTCGTGCTCGCGCCGGGCGAGACGCGAACGGTGCGCTTCGATGCGACCGTGGCGGGCACCTTCGCCTACTTCGCGCGGACGAATGCGGCGCCGACGCTCTTCAGCCGGCGCGACGACTCCCAGCTGGTGGGCGCCTTCATCGTCGACCGGGCCGGCGCCGACCCGGTACGCGCCAATGCGCGCGAACGCATCCTCGTGATGACCGCCTGGGATGACTCGCTGCGCAACCCGGCGTCGCCGTACGGCCCGCGGCAGGTGTACGCCATCAACGGTCGCTCCTGGCCGTTCACCGAGCGGCTCACGTACGACGAGGGGGACAGCGTGCGCTGGCGCGTGCTGAACCTGAGCCAGCACTCGCATCCGATGCACCTGCACGGGACCTACTTCCGCGTGCAGGCCCGCGGCATGCCGTTCGCCGACACCGCCTTCGACGGCGCGGCGCGACTCGCGGTCACCGAGTCCCTCGGCGCGGGGGCCACGATGTTCATCGCGTGGGCCGCGGAGCGGCCGGGCAACTGGCTCTTCCACTGCCACCTCATCAATCACATCGACGAGGCGCTGCGCCTTGGCGATGCGGTGGTCGATCCCGCGCACACGGACCACGGGCGCGTCACCGACATGATGGCCGGACTCGTCTCCGCCATCACGGTGCGTCCCGCGTCCGCACGCCCGCCCCGCCGACCGACGATCCGCCGGCGCCTTCGCCTCGTGGTCACGGAACGGCCGGCCGCCGACGGGGGCGCCCCTTCACGCGCGTACGTGCTGCAGCGCGACGCGCACGAACCCGCCGCCGACTCCATTGAACTCCCCGGGTCCACGCTCGATCTCCGCCAGGGCGAACCCACGGCGATCACGGTGGTGAACCGGGGACGCGCGCCCACCGCCGTGCACTGGCACGGCATGGAACTCGAGAGCCTCTTCGATGGCGTCGCCGGGTGGAGCGGCAGCGGCGCGACGGTCGCGCCGATCATCGCACCGGGCGACTCGTTCGTCGTGCGGATGACTCCGCCCCGCGCGGGCACCTTCATCTATCACACGCACGCCGGCGAGCGCGCGCAGCTCACCGCCGGGCTCTATGGCGCGCTCATCGTCCACCCGCGCGACGCACGGGCCGCCTCGGACGAGCGGGTGATCGTCCTCGCGGACTCGACCGTGGAGCCACGACCCGGCGCCGTGCCGCCGTCGATGATCAACGGGCGCTCCGATCCGCTGCCGATCGAACTGGAGGCAGGCCGCGCGCATCGGCTGCGGTTCATCGTCATCAGCGCGGTCACGCTCAGGAGCGTCCGGCTCCTCGCGGGCGATCGGACCGTCACGTGGACCCCCGTCGCCAAGGACGGCGCGGAGTTCGTGATCGCGGACCGTGTGCCCGCACCCGCGGACGTGAACCTCGCCGCGGGCGAGACCTTCGACGTGCTCTACACCCCGACGGCGGGCGACGCGCTGGTGCTCGAGGTGTCGGTCCGCGGAACGCCCGTCGTGACGCGCGTCCCGGTGCGCGTGCGCGCCGCGGCCGGCGTGGGCCGCCGCGACGACGAGGAGGTCGTGATCACCACCACCCCGTTCGCACCCTCGATCCCGTAGAGCCCCGACTCCGCGGGCCGCAGGTACTTGAGCGTCGCGATCTGGTCCGGATCGATCCCCACCAGCGTGCCGCCGGGGCCCGGCTGGAAGGGATTGCCGTTGAGCACGTACAGCGGGCGCGTCGCCTCCTCGTTGTCGCTCGCCGCGCCGCGCACACGAACGGCGATCCACCCTTCGGACGTGCGCGTGACGATGAGACCGGCCGCGCGCCGCTGCAGTGCGACCTCCGGCGGTACGCTGGCGTCGCGCGCCGTGGCGTTCACGGGGGCCGGGCCGCCCGCCGCGCCGCCGGTGGTGGCACCACCGCCGCAGGCGAGCAGGAACGACAGCACGAACGACGGAACACGGAACGGTACGGGAGTACGCACGGGACCGAACGGTCGGACGCGCATCGGATCCTCCTGGGCCGCGGCCGCCAGGGGATCAGCGCGCGCGGCGATCGTGGGGCGGGACGCCTGACGAGGCGGGGTCAATCGTAGCCTCGGGACCGGCGGCGCGAAAGCCGCGCAGGCGCGTGAGCGCCTCGTCGAGCGTGTCGCTGATCGCGTCGGCCTCGAGGTGGTCGCCCACGCGCGAGCGCTCGATCACGCGACGCACCGGGTCGCGCACCTCGGTGAGCAGCACGCGGGTCCCTTCCTTCCGGCTCCGCTTCACGACATCGAGCAGCGCGCTGAGCCCGGTGGAGTCGATCACCGGCACGTCGCGGAGCCGGAGCACGAGCACCTTGGGGCGGACGCCGACCTGCGCGAGCGTGTCCTTGAACCGGTCGGCCGCGCCGAAGAAGAACGGGCCGTTGATCGAGTAGACCTGCACCTCGTTGCCCAGCGCGCGCACCCGCGTCTCCGCCGGACCCCGTTCGCCATCGGTCGCCTCGCCCTCGTCGAGCGCCTCGCGCCGGATCTCGGTGACCTCCGAGACCTCCGACATGCGCCGCATGAACAGGAAGGCGGCCAGCACCATCCCCACGCCGATCGCGACCGTGAGGTCCACGAGCACGGTGAGCAGGAAGGTGGTCACCAGCACGAGGACGTCGCTGCGCGGCCCGCGGAACTCGCCGACGAAGACGCGCCACTCGCTCATGTTGTACGCGACCACCACGAGGATCGCCGCGAGCGCCGCCATGGGGATCAGCGCCGCCCAGCGCCCGAAGAAGAGCGTGATGAGCAGCAGCGTCACCGCGTGCATCATCCCCGCGACCGGAGTGCGGGCGCCGCTCTTCACGTTGGTCGCCGTGCGCGCGAGCGCCCCGGTCGCCGGGATGCCGCCCACCATCGCGCTGGCGATGTTCGCCACGCCCTGGCCGATGAGCTCCACGTTGGACCGGTGCCGCGCGCCGATCATCCCGTCGGAGACCACCGCGGAGAGCAACGACTCGATCCCGCCGAGCATCGCGATGGTGAACGCCGGCCCGACGAGCCCGCGCACCTGCGCCCAGCTGAGGTCAGGGAGCGTCGGCACGGGGATCGACGCGCTGATCACGCCGAAGCGGCTGCCGATCGTCTCCACCTCGAGCCCGCCGAGCTGCACCACCAGCGTCGTGACGATGAGCGCCACGAACGGGCTGGGGACCTTCGTCGTCACGCGCGGCCAGAGCAGCACGATCGCGAGCCCGAGCAGCGCGACCAGCGCCGCGACCGGGTCGGCCGTGCCGATCGCCTCGCCGTACGCCCCCCACTTCTCGACGAACTCGGCCGGCACCGTCCCCATCGTCAGGCCGAGGAAGTCCTTCACCTGCGACGAGAAGATGATGAGCGCGATCCCGCTCGTGAACCCGATGATCACCGGGTGCGGGATGAACTTGATGGCGGCGCCGAACTTGAGGAGTCCCATCGCCACGAGGATGGCGCCCGCCATGAGCGTCGCGACGATGAGGCCGTCCACGCCGTACTGCTGGACGATCCCGTAGACGATCACCACGAACGCGCCGGTGGGGCCGCCGATCTGCACGCGCGAGCCGCCGAGCGCGCTGATCAGGAAGCCGGCGACGATCGCCGTCCAGAGTCCGCGATCCGGGGTCACGCCGCTCGCGATCGCGAAGGCGATCGAGAGCGGGAGCGCGACGATCCCGACGATCACGCCCGCGGTGAGGTCGGCGCGGAAGTCCGCGCGCGTGTAGCCCTTGAGCGTCGTGACCAGCTTCGGGACGAAGGTGCTCATCGGGCCGCGAGGCGCGTCACGCGCCGGCGGGGGCGGCGTCGCGCGTCGTGGCGCCCAGCGCCTTCTTCACCGCCGGCGCGACCTTGGTGCCGTAGAGCTCGATCGCCCGCAGCATCTGCGCATGCGGCATGGTGCCCACGCTGAACTGGATGAGGAACCGCGTCATCCCGAACAGCTCGTGCTCCCAGAGGATCTTGTCGATCACGCGCTCGGGGTCGCCCACCAGGAGCGCGCCCTGCTTCGAGATCTCGGCGTCGAACTGCCGCTTGGTCGGCGGCGGCCAGCCCCGCTCACGACCGATCTTCCCCATCTGGTGCATGTAGGGCCCGAAGGCCGACTCCTCCGCCACCGCGTTGCTGTCGGCGAGGAAGCCGTGCGAGTTGATGCTCACCTGGAGCGTCGCGAGGTCGCGGCCCGCCTTCTCCCACGCCTCGCGGTAGAGCTCCACGAACGGCACGAAGCGCTCCGGTCCGCCCCCGATGATCGCGAGCGCCATCGGCAGGCCGAGCATCGCGGCGCGCACGACCGACTGCGGCGTGCCACCCACGGCGACCCACACCGGCAGCGGGGACTGCACGGGCCGCGGATACACCGGCTGGTCCTTCAACGCCGCGCGATGCTTCCCCTGCCAGGTGACCCGCTCCTCGGCGCGCAGCTGCAGCAGCAGCTCCAGCTTCTCCGAGAAGAGCGTGTCGTAGTGGTTGAGGTCGTAGCCGAAGAGCGGGAACGACTCGATGAACGAGCCGCGGCCCGCCATGATCTCGGCCCGCCCATGGCTGAGCAGGTCGACGGTGGAGAACTCCTGGAAGACCCGGACCGGGTCGTCGGAGCTGAGCACGCTCACCGCGCTCGTGAGCCGGATGCGCTTGGTGCGCACGGCGGCCGCCGCGAGCACCACCGCCGGCGTGGAGACGACGTAGTCCGGGCGATGGTGCTCGCCGATGCCGAAGACGTCGAGCCCGACCTCATCGGCCAGCGCGACCTCTTCCATGAGGTTCGCGAGCCGCTGCTCGGGGGAGATGAGCACGCCGGTCTTCGCGTCCGGTGTCGCTTCGACGAAGGTGTAGATGCCGAGTTCCATTGGTCTGCTCAAGCTAGCCGCGCCCGGCGCAGCCGCAAAGAATTCCCAACCACGCTCACCGAGCTGAACGCCATCGCGGCACTGGCGAGCACCGGACTCAGGAGCAATCCGAAGGTGGGATAGAGGATTCCCGCCGCCACCGGGATGCCGATGACGTTGTAGACGAACGCCCAGAAGAGGTTCTCCTTCATCGTCCGCATCGTGCGCCGCGAGAGGAGGATCGCCTGCGCCGCCGTGCGGAGGTCGCCGCGCATGAGCACGATGTCGCCCGCCTCCACCGCGATGTCGGTCCCGGTGCCGATCGCCATCCCCACGTCGGCCTGGACCAGCGCCGGCGCATCGTTGATCCCGTCGCCCACCATCGCGACCACCTTCCCCTCGCCCTGCAGGCGCCGGATCTCGGCGACCTTCCCGTCGGGGAGGACGCCGGCGACGACACGGTCCACGCCCGCCTCCCGCGCGATCGCCTGGGCCGTGCGCTCGTGGTCGCCGGTGAGCAGGACCACCTCGAGTCCCATCGCGTGGAGGCGCGCGATCGCCTCGCGGGAGGTCCCCTTGATCGGGTCGGCCACGGCGATGAGTCCGACGAGCGCGCCGTCCGCCGCGACGTACATCGCCGTGCGGCCGGCATCCGCGAGGCGCGCGGCATCGGCCGCGAGCGGCGCGAGGTCGATCGCGTAGTCCGCCATGAGCGCCGCGTTGCCCACGGCGAGGGCCACGCCGTCGACGACGCCGGTGGCGCCCTGTCCCGTCACCGACGTGAACGCCTCCACGTCGGCGAGCACGATCGACCGCGCGGCCGCGTGCCGCACGATCGCATCGGCGAGCGGGTGCTCCGAGCGCCGTTCGAGCGAGGCGACGAGTCGCAGCACCCGGTCCTCGGCGCCGGCGGCCAGGACGATCAGGTCGGTCACCGTCGGCTTCCCCTCGGTGACCGTCCCCGTCTTGTCGAGCACCATGGTCGTCACGTCGCCCGCGCGCTGCAACGCCTCGCCGCCCTTGATGAGCACTCCGAGCTCGGCCCCCTTGCCCGTCGCGACCATCACCGCCGTGGGCACCGCGAGTCCCATCGCGCAGGGACAGGCGATGATGAGGACCGAGACCGCCGCCGCGAAGCCCCGCACCACCGGCGCGGTCTCGGCGAGGAAGTACCACGCGACGAAGGTGAGCACCGCCAGCCCCATCACCGTCGGGACGAAGACGGCCGAGATCCGGTCGGCGAGGTGCTGGATGGGCGCGCGCGTCCCCTGGGCATCGCGCATGAGCGTGACGATGCGCGCCAGCACCGAGTCGGAGCCGAGCGTCGTCGCCGAGAGCTGGAAGGCGCCGGTGCCGTTCATCGTGCCGCCGATCACCCGGTCGCCGACGGCCTTCGCCACCGGCAGCGATTCGCCGGTCAGCATCGACTCGTCGATCGCGCTGGCGCCCTGCAGCACCGTGCCATCCACCGGCACGCGCTCGCCGGGCCGCACGACGACGACCTCGCCCGGCATGACATGCGCGATGTCCACGTCGCGCTCCACCCCCGCGCGCAGCACGCGCGCGGTGCGCGGCTGCAACTGCACGAGCGCGCGCAGCGCCACCGAGGTGTTCCGCTTGGCCCGCGCCTCGAACGCGTTCCCGGTGAGGATGAAGGCGATGATGAGGATCACCGCCTCGTAGTAGACGTCGGCGGGCACGCCGCGCGACGTGAAGAATCCCGGCGCGACGGTGGCGATCACCGAGTAGAGCCAGGCCGCGCCCGTCCCCACCGCGATGAGCGTGTTCATGTCGGTCCCGCCGTGCCGGATGCCCGCCCACGCGCGCCGATAGAAGTGCGCACCCGCGGTGAGCATCACGCCGGTCGTGACGACGAGCAGCGCCCATGGTGCCCAGGCGTAGTGGTGCATCCAGGGCATCGCCGCCATCGCCGCCGCCCCGATCAGGCCGCTCGTGATGGCCTTGGTGCGCAACTCGCCGAACTCGCGCGCGGTCGCGACGTCACGCGCCTCCTGCTCCTCGAAGGCGCTCTGCTCGACCGCCGGGATCTCCGCCCCGTACCCCGCCCCCCGGATCGCCTCCACCAGCCGCTCGGCCGAGACCACCGCGGGATCGAACGAGATGGTGGCGTTCGCCATCATGAGGTTCACCGTCGCGTCGCTCACGCCGGACTGCTTCTGCAGCGTGCGCTGCACCCGCGCCTGGCAGGCGGCGCAGGTCATCCCGGTGACGGGGATGCGGGTGGTCTCGACGACGGGGCTCATGGGATCCGGGGGAGGGATCAGGCAGGCGATCCTTGTGGAGGTTATATACCCCCTCCCCCTATGTCAACTCGGTGGCCGCCGCAGCGCGATTATCGTGCATCCGTATGCGAACCCCGCCGCTGTCCCGCTCGTGACCGCCCCCGGCGCCAAGGAACGCTTCATGTCGTGGCGGCGCGGCCGGCCGCGCACCGCGGCCTCGACTTCGCCGTCTGGACGAGCCCGCCCGTGGAGGGCGCCACACCGCTCCTCGCCATCAACGGCGGCATGATCTACGGGCACGATCTCCTCTGGCCCGCCTTCGCCCCGCTCGGCGCGGGCCGGCAGGTCATCCTCTACGACCAGCGCGGCCGCGGGCGGACGCCCGCACCACCGGGCGCCCGCGCGGCGCGCATCGAGCATGACGTCCTCGATGTCGTCGCCCTCCGCGACGCCCTCGGCATCGCGCAGTGGGATCTCGCCGGACACTCGTGGGGCGGCGGCATCGCGCTGCTCGCGGCCGCCGAGGACGTCGCGGGCGTGCGGCGGGTCGTGACCTTCGATGCCGTCGGCGCGACCTCCGGCTGGCTCGACCACCTGCACGCGAGCGCGCTCGCGCACCTCGAGCATCGCGGCGCGACCGAGGCGCACGCCCTCCTCGCGCTCCTCGACCCGCTCCTCCTGCACGAGCCCGATCCCGAGCGGCACGCCGAGTACAGCCGCACCATGTACGCCGCCTGGTTCCACGACCAGGAGATGCGCTCCTTCTCGCCGCCGGTGACGCACAGCGCGACGGGGGCCGCGGTGGCGGCGCGCCTGCGCCGCGAGGGCTTCGACTGGCGCGCGCGCTACGCGGCGGTGCGCGCCCCGGTGCTCCTCGTGCACGGCGTCGAGGACGCGTTGCCCATCGCCGAGGCGCACGCGAGCGCGGCGCTCATCCCGCGCGCGCGCGTGGTCGCGATCCCCGAGGCCGGGCACATGCCCTTCTTCGAGAATCCCGAGCCGACCTTCGCCGCGGCGCTCGACTTCCTCGACGGGACCGAGACGTGAAGCGCCCCCTGCTGCTCGTGCTCGTGGGCGCGGTGCTCATCGGCCTGCGAGTGCGCACCGCGCACGAGGCCCGGCGCGAGGTGGAACGGCAGGAGGCCGCCGCCGCGCGGGACGCGGCCGCCGACTCCGCCTTCGCCGACTCGGTGCTGCGCGCCGCGGAGGACATCGGCGCCGAGGTCGAGGTCGTCGGCTCCGCGCTCGCCGCCCCGGTGCGCGACGCGAACGAGATCCGCCTCGCGCTCGAGGCCTACGCCGCGGGCACCTACATCGGCGAGATGTTCGCCGAGCGCGACTCGATGAACTACCGCTGGCCCGAGCGCGTCAACGCGCCGCTCCACGTCTGGGTGCAGACCGCCACGCTCGACCCCGAGGGAGCGGACTGGCCGCGCATCGTGCACGAGAGCTTCCACCCCTGGATCGAGACCGGCATCCCGGTGTCGTTCCTCCCCACGGAGGACTCGGCGCGCGCCGACGTGCGCGTCACCTGGGTGGAGCGCTACGAGAGCCGCACGACCGGGCGCACGCGATGGGTGCGCGACCAGCATGGCTGGATCACCGCGGCGTCGATCGAGCTCGCGCGCACGCAACCCGACGGGCGGCCGCTCGACGATGGGATCGTCGCCGCGATCGCGCGGCACGAGGTGGGGCACCTCCTCGGCCTCACCCACACCGCGGACGAGACGAACATCATGTCGGCGCGGGTGCGGGTCCGGGAATTGAGCGAGGCGGACCGCGCCACGGTCCGCCTCGTCTACAAGCTGCCGCCGGGGAGCGTGCGCGCCGCTCCGTAGATCAGCGCCGGCCCCACTTGAAGGTGATCGTCTTCTTCTCCTTCATCCGGACGACGCTCAACGTCGCCTCGCGCTCGTCCATCGCGCCGAGCATCTGCACGAGGATCATCGGCGTGGCGACGGGGGCGCGGCCCACCGCGGTGACGACGTCGCCGCTCTTGAGGCCGGAGAGCGAGGCCGGCGTACCGCTCGCGACGGCGCTCACGATCACGCCCTGGCGCACGCCGAGCACCTCGCCCCAGTCGGCATCGAGCATCTTGAACTCGGCGCCGGCGAAGTACCCGACTGCGGTGAGGTTCTGCGCGCCGGGGCGGAAGATCTCGATGCGCACGTTGCCGACGTCCTCGCGCGGGTCGATCTCGTCGCCGCGCAGGATGAGGCGCCGCGGTCCGGTGCCCGGCTCGTCCACGACGATGCGCCCCGGCCCGGCGATGCGCATCGGCACGAGGGCGCGCTCGAACTCGCCGCACGAATCGCCGAAGCCCTCGGGACGGCGGGCGATCACCAGCGCGTACTCCCTCACTTGCCCGTTGCGATCGACCCGCACCGTCATGGTGCGGCCCGGGAGGAGCTGCGCCGACACGTCCGGGGTGCGCTCGGTGGCATCGAGGCCGGCGAGCGCGACGATGCGGTCGTTGCGCTGGATCCCCGCGCGTTCGGCGGGGGAACCGGGCTCGACGCTCGTCACCGTGGTGCCAAGCGACTTCGGCTCGTTGTTCTCGACCTTCCACATGTTCGTGAGGTTGAGCCCGAGGTAACCGGGAGGCCGCGGCGCTCCTTCGTCGATGCAGCGCGCCTGCACGGCGCTCATGATGGCGAAGCCGTCGCGGGCGTGGAGCGCGAGCTGATCGTCGAGCCGACGGCGCCCCGCGATGTCATTCTCCGGGAGCGCGCGCAGCTCGCGGAGCAGCTGCGCCTCGCGCTCGCTCCAGGCGGCGACGGTGCGCTTCACCGACTCGACATCGGCCACGAGGAGACGCTCGACGAGGGAATCGGAGCGGAGCATGCGCCGCTCGGTCATGCGGACGGTCTGCGTCTGCGCCTCGAGGGCCGCGCCGGAGACGAGCACGGCGCCGAGCGCGACGAGGGTGCGGGTGGTGGCACGCATCAGTAACGCTCCAGCCGGCGCGTGTCGGGGGCGGTCGCGCCGATCTGGCGGAGCGTCGCCTCACGGGCGCCGAGCGTCGTGAGATAGTACTGGTTGAGCATCGGGTCCTGCGGCGAGCGATAGAGCGCCGAGCGCGCGGCGGCGGCGATCTCGTCGAGCGCGGCGAGGCGCGCCTGGTACGAGTCCTCGTTCATGCCGATGAAGCGCGAGGTCGTGTCCTGCGACGCGAGGAACGACGCCGCCCGCTCGTACTGCTGCTGGGCGTTGGTGAGGACCATCAGCGCCTCGTCGGCGCTGCGGAAGCTCGGCGCGGCGGCCGCGGTGGCGATCGGATCGCCGGCGACCGGCCCGAGCGGGAGCGGTAGCGGGACGCCAGCACTCATCCGGCCGACCGCGGCTCCTCCGACCACGAGCGCGAGACCCGCGGCGGCGCGCATCGCCCAGACCTGCAACGTCGGCCGGCGTGCGGCGAGCGGCACCACCCGCGAGCCGGCGAACGTCGGCGCGGGAACCTCGGCGAGCGGCCCCGTAGCCACCGACCGTTCGAGCCGGGCGCGATCGACGATGATCCCCTCGGCGCGGAGCTGCGGCGCGAGCGAGGACCAGGCGGTGAGCGGTTCGGTCGGGACGGGCGCCATCGCCGCCAGCCGCGCGAGGCGGCGGTAGGCGGCCACTTCGGCGCGGCAGTCCCAACAGCCCGCGAGGTGCGTGGCCTCGTCCGCGGTGGGCGTGTCGTCCGCGATCGCGGCGAGTCGGTCAGTCGAGAGATGCGGCATCACTGTGGTCCTTCGCCGGCGAGGAGACATCCACGAGATGCGCGAGCAGCCGGCGAAGCTTCGCGCGTGCCTTGAACAGTTGGGACTTCGAGCCCCCCGCGGTGATCCCCAGCTCCTGGGCGATCTCCTCGTGGGTGTAGCCTTCGACGTCGTGCAGCACGAACACCGTCCGGGCCCCCGGCGAGAGCCGCTGGACCGCCTCGTCGATGCTCTCGGCGAGGAAGCTGCGGTCCATGTCGTCCTCGATCGCGACGGTGTCGTCCTCCATCACCGTCTCGATCTTCGCGAGCCGTCGCACCGAGCGCAGCGCATTGAGCGTGCGATTCACCGCGATCCGGTGCGCCCAGGTCGAGAACTGCGAATCCCCCCGCCAGCTCGGCAGCGCGCGGAAGATCTGGATCCAGACCTCCTGCGCGATGTCCGCCGCCTGGTCGGGATCCCCGACCAGCCGGCGCACGACGGCGTCGATGCGCGGCGCATGCGCGACCCAAAGGGCGCGCAGCGCCGCCTCGTCGCCATTGATGGCGCGGCGGATGGTGAGGGGGTCGGTGGCCATACCTGACGTATACTGGGTCACGTGCTCCGGCCGGAGGGTTGCCCCGGGGAGCGAGGGAAGGGAACGGGGCGCCGAGACTGTGATAGTACCCGGTTACCCCCCGCATCCCCCGCTCGTCGCGCGTAAAGGTTGCACGTCCCCGCATCCGGCTTCAATTCCGTACTCCGTACCGCCCGTACGATCCGCATCGCGCTTCCCCCCGCATCCCGCATCGCGACCCCGCATTGCTCATCCCTCTCGTATCCCTCGCCGCCGTCCTGACGTTCGGGAAGGGCCTCCCCTCCGGAGCCCCCCGCACCGTCGGCATGTCCGCGGATCGCCTCACCACCGTTGACCGGGTCGTCCGCCGCGGCATCACCGCCGGCGCCTACCCCGGGGCATCCGTCGTGGTCGGGCGAAAGGGCTACGCCGTCTGGCAGAAGGGCTACGGCCGGCTCGGCTGGACCACCACCAGCCCCGCCGTCGTCCCCGAGGAGAGCATCTACGACCTCGCCTCCCTCACCAAGGTCATCGCCACCACCACCGCCGCGATGATCCTCTACGACGAGGGCAAGCTCGACCTCAAGGCCCCCGTCCAGCGCTACCTGCCCGAGTTCACCGGGGAGATGAAGGACCAGGTCACCATCGAGCACCTCCTCACGCACCGCTCCGGTCTCGCGCCGGGCCGGCAGCTGTGGAGGACCGCCCGCACGCCGGCCGAGGCCAAGCAGCAGGTCCTCGAGTCGCGCCTGCAGCAGCGCCCCGGTGCCCTCTACAACTATTCCGACCTCGGGCCCGACGTCCTCGGCTGGGTCATCGAACGCATCAGC
The DNA here is from genome assembly GCA_044229035.1 of Gemmatimonadaceae bacterium. GTDB lineage: Bacteria > Gemmatimonadota > Gemmatimonadetes > Gemmatimonadales > Gemmatimonadaceae > Pseudogemmatithrix. The sequence continues at coordinate 15,901 of JBGATT010000086.1, forward strand.
GGCCAGTCCCTCGACCAGTTCACCGAGTCGCGCATCTTCGAGCCGCTCGGGATGGACGACACCGGCTGGCGTCCGGCACGCGCGCTCGTCCCGCGCATCGCCCCGACCGAGGTCACGCCTCCGCGCGGCTATCCCGTGCGTGGCGAGGTCGCCGACGAATCGGCCTTCGCGCTCGGCGGCATCGCCGGGCACGCGGGGCTCTTCGGCACCGCGACCGACCTGAGCGTCTTCGCGCAGATGATGATCAACGGCGGCGAGTACGAGGGTACCCGGATCGTGAAGGAGGAGACGGTGCGCCTCTTCACGACCGAGGTGAAGGACCACCGGGCCCTCGGCTGGGAGGTCGCCGCCGGGGAGCGCGGGGCCGGCGAGTACCTGAGCCACAACGCCTTCGGGCACACCGGCTACACCGGCACCTCGATCTGGATCGACCCCGACCGCGACCTCTTCGTGATCCTCCTGACCAATCGCGTGCACGCGGCGCGTGCACGGCGCCCGGGGATCATCATCGCGGACGTGCGGCATGACCTCGCCGATGCCGCGGCGCTGGCCGTCACCGACGAGCCGCTCCTGCGTCAGGTCGCGTGGCCGCGTACCTTCCGGGTGGATCAGGCCGCGGACTGGACGCGCGGCCGCCCTCTCCCCAAGCGTCCCACGACGAAGGCGAAGCGGAAGTGACCGACACAGCAGAACCGACGGGTGCGCCTGGCGCGCCGGGCGCCGTCTCCGAGGACCAGGTCAAGCTCGCGCTGCGCCGCGTGAAGGACCCCGAGCTCAACCTCAACATCCTCGACCTCGGCCTCATCTACGCCATCAAGGTCGAGGGGAACGACGTGAGCATCGACATGTCACTCACCTCGCCCGGCTGTCCGTCAGGCCCCGAGATCATGACCGAGGCCGAAGCGCAGCTCAAGGCGATGCCGGGCGTCGGCAACGTGGCGATGAACCTCGTCTGGTCGCCGCCCTGGACGCCGGACCGGATCGAGCCGCGGGTGAGGGCGTATCTAGGATTCTAGGATGAAGGATGAAGGATGAAAGAAAGAACGGCGATGCCGGGGAATCCCCGCATCGCCGTTCGCGCTTTCAACCTTCCACCTTCAGCCTTCTTCTTCCCTGTACGGCGAGTCCTTCTTCCGCCAAGGCCCCAGCGCCTTCACGAAGCCGGCGCCGAGTTCCGCGATCTGCCATTTCCGGAACTCCGGGATCGCCTCCAGTGCCGCGACCTCGCCGGGCAGGAGCCGCGCCACCTGCTCCATCCGGTCACGCGAACAGAGCACGCCGGGATCGAGTTCCAGCCGCATCGCGGCCTCGTCGCGCACGGACTTGAGCGCGCCGACCTTGTGGTCGAACTCCGGATCGCGGTCCCAGCGCGCCGACTTGGGGAAGCGGGGCAGGTCCGCCTCGGCGACCGCCTGGCCGCGCGCGATCGCGGCGAGGATCTCGTCCGCGGCGCGCTCGAGGATGCCGCGCGGCATCCCCTTGAGCTTGCCGAGCGCGTCCTTCGTGGCCGGGAGCGCGCGCACCGCGTCGAACAGCACCTCGTTGCTCACCACGCGGAAGGTCGCGCGGTCGAGCTTGAGCGCCGTCGCGTCGCGCCAGATCACGAGCTCCTTGAAGATCGCGAGCTCGCGGCGCGTGAGGTCGCGCGCGCCCTTCACCTTCAGGAACGCGTTGGACGGATCGTCCGCGGCCCACCCGATCTGCTCGAGCCGGAGGAACTCCTCCTGCGCCCACGCGAGCCGTCCCTTCGCCTGCAGCTCGCCGTGCAGGATGTCGCGGAGGCCGAGGAGGTGCATCGTGTCCTGCGCCGCGTAGTCGAGCATGTCCGCGGTGAGCGGGCGCATCGACCAGTCGGCGCGCTGGTGCTTCTTGTCGAGCTTGAGCCCGAACGACCGCTCGAGCAGCGCCGCGAGCCCGAAGGCCTTGAGGCCGAGCAGCTGCGCTGCGATGCGCGTGTCGAACACGTTGCGCACCTGCCACCCGTAGTCCTGCCGGAGGAGGCGCAGGTCGTAGTCGGCGTCGTGGAAGACGATCTCGACCTTCGGATCCTCGACCATCTCGCCGAGCAGCGCCGGGGCGGTGATGGGCAGCGGATCGATGATCGCGTGCTGGTCGCGGGTGCTCAGCTGGACCAGATAGACGCGGTCGATGAAGCGATGGAAGCTCGCCCCTTCGGTGTCGAGCGCGAGGATCGCGGACTTCCGGACGGACGTGAGCCAGCGCTCGACGGCGGCATCCGTGTCGAGGTAGGTCGCGGTGGGCGTGGCGGCGCGCGTCACGAGCGGGCGGGTGTCTTCGGCATGCGTGCGGCGCAATCTAGTCTCTCGCCGCGCCACGCGGGTCTTGCCCTGCTCCCTGCACGTCCGCTGATTCCTCTTGAGCCCCCACCCCACGCCCGTGTCCAGCGCCAACCCCGCCCCGATCCAGCCCGTCTCGCAGTCCGACCTGGTCCGCGCCGCCCTCGTGGTGGTCGCCACCCTCGTCGGCCTGCAGCTCCTCTGGGCCGCGCGCTTCCTCGTCCTGACGACCTTCCTCGGCGTCCTCTTCGGCCTCGCCGCCGGGCAGGCCGTCGACTGGATCCTCAAGCGCGTCCCGGTGCGACGCGGATTCGCGGCGTCCGGGGTCGTCTTCGGCAGCGTCATCGTCCTCCTCCTCATCGCCGCCTGGACGGGCCCGACCCTCGCGACGCAGTCCCGCGAGCTGCGGACCAAGCTCCCCGAGGCCGTCACGACGCTCGAAGGGTGGCTCGCCAAGACCCAGCCGGCGCTCCTCGACCTGATCGCCCCGCCCGACACGAGCGCCGCGGCCGAGGCCGCCGTGGCGGCCGCCGAGCGCGCTGACTCGCTCGCCCGACCGTCCGGGGGCCGGCTCATCGGCGCCATCGGCAACCACGCGCCCACCGTCTCCAAGCTCGCCTTCGGCGTCCTCCAGTCCACCATCGCCGTCCTCGGCGCCTCGGTCCTCGTCGTCTTCCTCGCCGTCTACATCGCCGCCGACCCCGATACCTACCGGCAGGGCCTGCTGCTGATGATCCCGCATGAGCGGCGCGACCGCTTCGGCGAGCTCCTCACCGCGCTCGGCGGCGCGCTCCGCACCTGGTTCGCCACGCAGCTCATCGCGATGGGCGTCATCGGAGTCGTCACGACCATCATCCTCGCCGTCATCGGCGTCCCCGCCGCCCTCCCGCTGGGCGTGCTCGCCGGGCTCTTCGAGTTCATCCCCAACGTCGGGCCCACGCTCAGCGCGATCCCCGCGATCCTCATGGGGCTCACCGACTCGCCCCGCATGGCGCTCGTCGTCGTGGGCGTCTACTGGCTCATCCAGTTCCTCGAGAACAACCTCCTCATCCCGTACCTGATGAAGGAGCAGCTCGACCTGCCGCCGGCCCTCACGCTCGTCACGCAGGTCGTGATGGCCTACGTCTTCGGCTTCCTCGGCCTCTTCGTCGCCATCCCGCTCCTCGCGACGGTCTTCGTCGGCGTGCGGATGTTCTGGGTGGAGGACGACCTCCCGCCGCTCCCGACCGTCGAATGGCCCGCCGCGCGACGGACGCAGATGCTCGCCATGATGTCGGCGCTGCCCGACCTCGAGGAGCCCGACAAGAAGTGACCGCATGATCGTGCGCACCCCGTTCGGCCCCGTGGGCTACGACGAGGCGGGCGCCGGCGAGCCGGTACTCTGGCTGCACGGCTATCCGCTCGACCGGGCGCTCTGGGCGCCGCAGCTCGCGGCCCCGGCGCCCGGCTTTCGCTACCTCGCGCCGGACCTCCCCGGCTTCGGCGAGAGCGCGCGCCTTGCACCCACCTCGCTCGACGCGTGGGCCGATTGGGCGGTCGCGTTCCTCGACGCCCTCGCGATCGACCGCGCGGTGATCGGTGGCCTCTCCATGGGCGGCTATCTCGCGCTCGCCATCTGGCGCCGGCATCCGCAGCGCGTGCGCGCCCTCATCCTCGCCGACACGCGCGCCGGGGCCGACAGCGCCGAGGTGCGCGCCAAGCGCGACGAGATGAAGACCCTCCTGCTCTCGCAGGGCGTCGGCGCGGTCGCCGAACGGCTCATCACCGGCATGGTCGGCAAGACCACGCGCGCGCAGCGGCCCGGACTCGTCGCCCAGCTCGACGCGATGATGCGCCGCAGCAGCGTCGAGGCCGTGAGCGACGCACGCGAGGTCCTCCTCGGCCGCCCCGACGCCACGCCGACCCTGGCGACCATCACCGTGCCGACGCTCATCATCTGCGGGGACGAGGATGTGCTCACGCCGGTCGCCGAGTCGCGGGCGCTCCAGGCCGCGATCCCGGGGAGCCGACTCGAGGTGATCCCCGGTGCCGGTCACGTGAGCAACTTCGAGACGCCCGAGGTGTTCAACCGCTTGCTCTCCGACACCTTGGCGGCCACCATTCGGACTGGCCCAACCTGACCCCGGATCCCCTCCTGAAGAACAACGCCTCCTCCCCCGCCCCGAGCGCCGCCGAGCAGACCCCGGCGGCGCGCGTCGGCGCCGTGCTCTTTCGCAATCGCGGCTGGCTCCCCGTCCCCTTCCTGCTCATCCCGCTGCTCGCGCCGGGGGCGATGTCGCTCCAGATGACCGTCTCGGGGGCGATCCTGATGGTCCTCGGCGAGGCCTGGCGCATGTGGGGCGTCGCGACCGCCGGCACCGTGACGCGCCGCCGCTCGCGCGACGTGCAGAAGCTCGTGAACCACGGCCCCTTCGCGTGGAGCCGCAACCCGCTCTACGTCGGCAACTTCCTCATCTGGATGGGCGTGATCACCATCTCGGGCGTGCTCTGGTTCCTGCCCGTCGCGATCCTGCTCTTCGCGGTGGAGTACTTCTACATCGTGCGCTACGAGGAGGGCGTCCTCGAGAGCATCTTCGGGAAGGAGTACCTCGAGTACAAGCAGCGCACGCCGCGCTGGATCCCCACCCCGCCGTCGGGCGGGAGCGCCGGCGAGTTCTACTGGGCGGAGGCGTGGCGCTCGGAGATCTCGACGTTCGGGCAGTATGCGATCATCCTGGGGCTCTTCTGGGCCAAGATGCGGTACTTCCCCGGCGGAGTGATGCATCTCTGAAGGCAGGATGTAGGCTGAAGGATGAAGGATGAAAGAGAGGGCGCCGGACTCATCGTCTGGCGCCCTCTCTTTCTTCCTTCATCCTTCCACCTTCATCCGCACTAGCGCGTCGGCCGCCCCGGCTTCGGATCCTTCTTGAACGCGTCGCGGTTGATCTGCACGTACTGCTTCATGTTCGCCGGCACGTCCTCCTCCGGGAAGATCGCCGTCACCGGGCACTCCGGCTCGCAGGCGCCGCAGTCGATGCACTCATCCGGCTGGATGTAGAGCATCTCGGGACCCTCGTAGATGCAATCCACCGGGCAGACGTCCACGCAGGACTTGTCCTTGGTGTTGATGCAGGCTTCGGTGATCACGTACGGCATGGCATCCTCGGTGGAGTTGCGGTCGCGGGTCGCTACGCAGGCAAGATAACAGCGGAAGGACGTCCCGACACCCCACGACGTCACCCCGGCCGCGGCGCTGGACACGCCTTGCATCCTCCCCTAAATCCCTGACGTGCGACTCACCGTCAACGGCCAGCCCGTCACCGCGGACCCACCGGGTTCCGCGACCCTCCTCGACCTCCTCCGCGACACGCTCGCGCTCACGGGCACCAAGCGCGCCTGCGATCGCGGTGAATGCGGCGCCTGCACCGTGCTCGTGGACGGACGCCCCGTGTACGCCTGCCTCTCCCTCGCCCACGGTTGCGACGGACAGGAGGTCCGCACCATCGAGGGCCTCGGCGCCCCCGGCGCGCCGCATGCGCTGCAGGAGGCATTCGTCGCCGAGGACGCGGCGCAGTGCGGCTTCTGCACGCCGGGCCAGCTCATGGCCGCCGCCGCGCTGCTCTCGGCCAATCCCGATCCCACCGACGACGAGGTCGTCGCGGCGATGAGCGGGAACCTCTGCCGCTGCGGCACCTACCCGAAGATCGTGCGCGCCGTGCGTCGCGCCGCGGCCACCCTCCGCGGACCCGGCGCATGACCGAGCCCAAGCGTCGCTTCATCAAGACGACGGTCGAGGTCGAAGGCCGCACCGAGGAGCGCGTGGTCGAGGTCCCCGCCTTCGAACCCGCGCCGTGGGGACCCGACGCTCCGCTCACGCATGTGGGCGCGCGCGCCCGACGCGCCGACGGCATGCGCAAGGCGACCGGGAACCCCGGCTACACCACCGACCTGCGCCGTCCGCATCAGGCGTACGCCGCGATCGTCCGCGCCACCACGCCGCGCGGCAAGGTGACGGAGATCGACGTGAGCGCCGCCCGCGCGCACCCCGGCGTGCTCGACGTGATCGTCCACGCCGACGTGCCGCCGCGCACGCGCCTCTTCTTCCCCGACATCACCTATGTCGGCCAGCCGGTCGCCGCGGTCTGCGCCGAGTCGCAGGAGGCCGCCGACGCCGCCGCACGACTCGTGCGCGTCACGGTCGAGGCGGCCGCGTTCGCCGTCACCGTCGAGCAGGCGCTCGCCGCCGGCCCCGTGCGCCCGCGCATCGAGAGCAACCTCGCGGGCGGCAAGCCGGAGGTCTCCGAACGTGGTCACGTCACCGCGGCACTCGCCGCGGCCGAGGTCGTGATCACCCGCGAGTTCACCACGCCCTGCGCGCTGCACAGCGCGATGGAACCGCACGCCGCCGTGGCCGAGTGGGACGGCGGGAAGCTCACCATCTGGGAGAGCACGCAGGGCATCTTCCGCGTGCGCGACAACGTCGCGAAGGCGCTCGGCGTGCCGCTCACCGACGTGCGCGTGATCTGCGAGGCGATGGGCGGCGGCTTCGGCGCCAAGAACTTCGCCGGCGCGCACACGTACATCGCGGCCGTGCTCGCCAGGCGGCTCGGTCGCCCCGTCATGTGCGCGGTGGACCGCGAGGGCGAGCAGGTCGACACCGGCAACCGCCCGAGCTCCTGGCAGAAGGTCACGCTGGGCGCCACGAAGGACGGCCGCCTCGTCGCCATCGACCTCGAGGCGCGCGTCCCGCTCGGCGTGGGCGGGATGGAGGGCGGCCCGAGCGGGATCTTCCGCGAACTCTACGCCTGTGCCAACGTGCGCACGCACGAGACGTTCACGTACGTGAACACCGCGGCGATGGCGGCCTTCCGCGCGCCGGGTCATGCGGAAGGCTCGGTCGCGCTCGAACTCGCGATGAACGCGCTCGCGAAGGAACTCGCACTCGACCCGCTCCTGCTCCGCACGCGCAACCTGGCGACGCGCGACCAGCGCAAGGATCGCCCCTACACCGGCAACCGGCTCGCCGAGTGCTACGCCGAAGGGGCGCGCCGCTTCGGGTGGGACACGCGTGCCGCACTGAAGCCGCGCGCGAAGCACCTCAAGCGCGGCCACGGGGTCGCGGCGCAGGTGTGGGCCACCGGCGGCGGCCCGCCCTGCTACTGCACCGTGCGCTTCAACAACGACGGCACCGCCGACGTGATGGCGGGCTCGCAGGACCTCGGCACCGGCACGCGCACGATCCTCGCGCAGGTCGCCGCCGAGGCGCTCGGCCATCGGCTCGACGGGGTGCGCGCCGTCATCGGCGACACCGAGAGCGCGCCGTACGCCGGCAACTCGTGGGGCTCGATGACGGTCGCCTCGCTGGCGCCGGCGGCGCGCATGGCCGCCGAGGACGCGCGCCGCTCGCTGCTCGAGGCCGCCGCCGGGCTCCTCGGCGTCTCACCGGCCGACCTCGAGACGAAGGACGGCCGCGTGATGGTGCGCGACACCGACCGCTCGATGAGCTTCGCCGAAGTGACGGGGAAGCTCGGCAACGTGATGATCCAGGGGCACGGCTCGCGCGGACCCAACCCGCAGGACATGGCGATCGTCACCACCGGCGCGCAGTTCGCCGAGGTGGAGGTGGATGTCGAGACCGGCGTGGTGAAGGTCCTGCGCATCGTCGCCGTGCACGACGCGGGGCGCATCGTGAATCCCACGCTCGCCGAGTCGCAGCTCGAGGGCGGGATCATCCAGGGGCTCGGCTTCGCGCTCTTCGAGGAGCGGCGGCTCGACGCGCGTTGGGGTCTCCCGCTCAACGTCGGCCTGCACGACTACAAGATCCCGACCCTCGCCGACATCCCGGTGATCGACGGGCACTTCCTCGACGGCGCCGATCCGCAGGCGAACCACGCGGGCGTCCGCGGCATCGCCGAGCCGGCGATCATCCCCACCGCGCCGGCCATCGCGGGTGCCGTCGCCGACGCGCTCGGCGTGGAGGTGAACGATCTCCCGCTCACGCCGTGGCGGGTGCTCGGCGCGATCTCGCGCTGAGCGGCAGCACGCGCGCCGCAGGTCGCGGCGCGCAACGGATCACTCGCGCCAGGGCGGGACGCCGGCCTTCCGCTTGAGTTGCGGGTTCATGCGATAGAAGGTCGCCGTCTTCCCGATGGTCTGGATCACCTCGGCCTTCACGCGCCCCGCGAGCTGGCGCGCGGCGTCCTTCGCCGACATGTCGGCGGTCTTGTTGAGCTGCACCTTCACCAGCTCGCGCGTGCGCAGCGCGTCGTCGAGCGCCTCGGTCACGGTGTTGGAGAGGCCCTCCGTCCCCACATGCACCGTGGGGCGCAGGCGATTGCACTCCGACCGCAGCGCGGCGCGTTCCTTCCCGGTCATCGTCATCGTTCTCGTCCCGTGCGTCGGAGGTAGGGGATGGGGTTGATCGGCTCGCCGCTCCAGTAGCGTCCGCCCGAGCCCATCCGCATGAGCTGGAAATGCAGGTGCGGCGCGTTCGCGGGAGCGTTCCCCGTCGTGCCCACCGTCCCGAGGAGCTGGCCGCGGTGCACGCGCTGCCCTTCGGCGAGTCCGTACTTCCACTCGTCGAGGTGCGCGTAATAGTACACGAATCGCCGCGCCGGGTCGCTCAGGTAGATCACCTTGCCGCCGAGCTCGTTGCGCGTGATCCGCAGGATGATCCCGTCATCGGCCGCGACGACGCGCGTCCCCTTGCGCGCCATGATGTCGAGCGCGAGATGCGCGCGCCCGCCGCTGCGCGGCGCGCTGTAGGTGTCGCGGAGCGCGCCGCGCTTGACCCCGTGCACCGGCACCATCAGGTCGCGCGAGCGCAGGTACTCGGCGTCGGTCAGCGG
>JBGATT010000239.1:0-3053 GCA_044229035.1 Gemmatimonadaceae bacterium
GGTGCGCGACTCGCTCTTCACCGTCCCGGCGGAGTGGCGCGCGCGTCTCTACCGCGAGATGGAGCGCCAGGGGATCGCCGTGAGCTCGTTGACCTTCGGCGAGGCGCACGTCGCCGTCGATCGCATCATGGCGGGCGAGGCGCTGCGCCTCACCTTCGGCGTGCCGTATCTCGCGCGCCGGGCGGCCCGGAACGATCCGACCGTGCAGCGGGCGGCCGAGGTGCTGCGGCGCGCGCGCACCGCGAAGGACGCGCTGACCGCGAACTGAGCGGTCAGGGGCGGGTCGACCCGCCCATCATCGCCGCCAGGTCGATCACGCGCACGCCGGCCGGCGGCACGAACACGAACGCATCGCGCGGCAGGCTCGCCCCGGTGCGGATGTTCCGGAAGTCGAGCGTACGGGTCGCCCCGGTCGCCTCGGCGAACTCGGCGCGGCGCACGAGGGCGTTCTGCACGTCGAGCCAGAGCACCGCGCGCAGGAACGCCGCGCCCTGCGCCTTGGGCACGAGCGTCACCGCGCGCACGGTGCGGCCGTCGATGACGGTGTCGGCGCCCGCGGTCACCGTGTAGCGGCGCGCCGGGTCCTTGAGGACCGACGAGGCGAGGTCCATCCCGGCGCCGGCGCCGCGCGGCAGCTTGTAGACCTGTCCGCGCGCCGTGCTCGGCGAGTAGAGCCAGAGCACCTCGCCGTCGGAGACGATCCGGTCCTCGGGCGGCTTGCTGAACTTGAACGCGAAGTGCGTCGCACCGCGCTGGAAGAACTCGCCGACCGATTCGAACGCGGTGCGGGTGCGCGGATTCGTGATGCGCTGCGTGAACTCGGCCCGCAGCGTGCGCGCGCCCTGGTAGGCCGTCGAGGACCGCTCGAGCAGCCGGAGCGCCGCGGTGTCGGCGCGGGTGGGAACGGCGGCCGGCGTCGGCGCCTGCTGCGCGCGGACGCCGGTGCCCGCGAGGACGACGGCGGCGAGCGCCACGAGCGCCCGCGCTGGCGCGATCACGCGAGCGGGCCGGCGATCGAACGTCCGACCGCCTCGGCGACGCGGCGCAGCTGCGCCATCGTCGAGGTGAACAGCTCCGGCGTCTGCGACTGCGCCCCGTCCGACATCGCCTTCTCCGGCTGCGGGTGCACCTCGATGATGAGGCCGTCCGCCCCCGCCGCGACGGCCGCGCGGGCCATCGGGAGGACCTTGTCGCGCCGGCCGGTCCCATGGCTCGGGTCGGCGACGATCGGGAGGTGCGAGAGCTGCTGCACGACCGGGATCGCCGTGAGGTCGAAGAGGTTGCGCGACGTGGTGTCGAAGCTGCGGAGCCCGCGTTCGCAGAGGATCACCTGGCCGTTCCCCTCGGCGAGCAGGTACTCGGCCGAGAGGAGGAGGTCGGCGATGGTCGCCGCCATGCCGCGCTTGAGCAGCACCGGCTTGCCGATCCGGCCGACGGTCTTGAGCAGCGAGTAGTTCTGCATGTTGCGCGCGCCGATCTGGATGCAGTCGGCGTACTCGGCGACGAGGTGCGCCCCCTCGTCGTCCATCGCCTCGGTCACGATGGCGAGGCCGGTCTCGCGCTTGGCGAGCGCGAGGAGCTCGAGTCCCTGCTTCCCGAGCCCCTGGAACGAGTAGGGCGACGAGCGCGGCTTGAAGGCGCCGCCGCGGAGCGCGACCGCCCCGGCCGCCTTCACCGCCTTCGCCGACGCGAGGATCTGCGCCTCGTTCTCCACCGAGCAGGGGCCGGCGATGACCGGCACCGCGGTGCCGCCGAAGACGACGCCGGGCGCGATGGTCACGAGCGAGTTCTCCTGCTTCCACTCGCGCGAGACCTGCTTGTACGGATTGGAGACGTAGATCACCTCGGCGACGCCGGGGAGATCCTCGAGGGGCGAGCCATCCACGCGCCCGTCGTTGCCGACGAGGCCGATGGCCGTGCGCTGGGCGCCCGGCATCGGCTGGGCGGTGTAGCCCTTCTCCTTGATCCAGGCGCAGACGCGGTCGATGTCGGCCGGCGTCGCGGACTGCTTCATCACCACCAGCATCGTCGTCTCCTCAGGCGGCGGTGGGCGTGTCGTCGACGGCGGGGCCGTTCATCCGCACGCTCACGAGCGACGAGACGCCGGGCTCCTGCATCGTCACGCCGTACACCGCGTCCGCGGCCTCGGTCGTCGTGCGCGGGTTGTGCGTGATCACGATGAACTGCGTGCTCTGCTTGAACTTGTTGAGCATCTTCACGAACCGGCCGACGTTCTGGTCGTCGAGCGGCGCGTCCACTTCGTCCAGCAGGCAGAACGGGCTGGGCTTGGTGAGGAAGATGCCGAAGAGCAGCGAGAGCGCGACGAGCGCGCGCTCGCCCGACGAGAGCAGGTGGATGCGCTGCGTCTTCTTGCCGCGCGGGCTCGCGTGGATCTCGATGTCGCAGTCGAGCGGCCGTTCGGGGTCCTCGAGGCGCAGGTCGCACTCGCCGCCCCCGAAGAGCGACATGAAGATCTCGCGGAAGTGCGCCCGCACCGTCGCGAAGGTCGTGAGGAAGAGCTCGCGCGCCGTGACGTCGATCTCCTTGATCGCGGCGTGGAGCTTCACCTGCGCCTCGGCCAGGTCGGCGCGCTGCGTGGTGAGGAACTCGAGGCGCTTGGTCTCCTCCTCGTGCTCCTCGATGGCGAGCGGGTTCACCGGCCCGAGCTGCTCGATCTGCTTGCGCAGGTCCTCGGCCTCGGTGCGCAGCGCCTCGTCCTCGGCCTCGACGACGGTGTAGCCGACCATCAGCTCCTCGAGCGGGCGGCGCCACTCGGCCTCGAGCCGCTCCCTGATCGCGGCGCGCTTGCCCGACAGCTCGGCGAAGCGGAGCTCGGCGAGGTGGAGCGCCTGCGCCCCCTCGTCGGCGGCGCGGCGCGCGGCATCCAGCGCGTGGTCCGAATCGGTGAGCGCCGCATCGGCGGCGCGCACGCCCTCCTCCGCGAGGGCGAGCGCCTGGTCGGCATCGGCCTGCGTCGCGCGGCGCGAAGCGATCTCCTGCTGCCACACCCCCATCTGCTCCTCGAGCTGCCCGTCCTCCATCGCGAGCGTCTC
>JBGATT010000087.1:0-25441 GCA_044229035.1 Gemmatimonadaceae bacterium
CGCGCAGCTCGGGACGCCGGCGCGCCGGGCGCGCGTGGCGCCGCTCGATCCGCCACGCGCGCATCTGGGCCGCACGCAGTTGCTGCGTGCGGCCGAGGTGGCGCTGCTGACCGGCAGCCGGATCAGCGACCTTCATGCGGCCGGACGAGCGCGACCCGGGCGGGGAGCGCGTTGGGTGATCGTCGATCCCGGCGACGCGCTGCCGGCGCGGCTGGCGGCGCGCCTCGACGGGATGTGGCGCGGCGGATGGCCGGACGAGGTGCGACGGCTGGTCGATGCTGTCCCCGCCGAAGCCCCGGCGTGGAACGCCTGCGGCTATCGGGAGATTCGTGCTCTCGTGGAGGGGCATTGCACCGAGGCGGAGGCCCGCGAGGCGATCCTCGTGAGCACGCGGCAGTACGCCAAGCGGCAGCGCACCTGGTTCCGTAATCAGCTCGAAGAGGAGTCGGCGGTCCTGCGACTCGACCCGCGCGCGCCCGAGGCACCGGCGCGCGCCGAACGATGGTTCCGCACGGGAGTGGACGCGTGAAGGTCGGCATCACCTGCTATCCGACGTACGGCGGCTCCGGCGCCGTCGCCACCGAACTCGGGATCGCGCTCGCGGCGCGCGGCCATGAGGTCCACTTCATCTCGTACGAGCACCCGTTCCGGCTGCCGCACTTCCTCCCTCGCGTGTACTTCCACGAGGTGAGCATCGGCAACTACCCGCTGTTCGAGTATCCGCCCTACGACCTCGCGCTCGCGGTGCGCATGCACGACGTCGTGCTCTCGCAGGGACTCGACCTCCTGCACGTGCACTACGCCATCCCGCATGCGACCAGCGCGTGGATCGCCAAGGAGATGCTCAAGGAGCAGGGCCGTCCGCTCCCCGTCGTGACCACCTTGCATGGCACCGACATCACCATCGTCGGGCAGGACCACTCGTACCAGGCGATCACCCGCTTCTCGATCGAGCGCTCCGACCGCATCACCGCCGTCTCCCAGTGGCTCAAGGACGAGACGATCAAGGCCTTCGGCTGCAGCAACCGACGCGTGGATGTCGTCCCCAACTTCGTCGACCCGACCATCTTCGAACGCGCGCATCACGGCCCGGCGCTGCACGACGAGCTCGGCGGGGGCCGGAAGGTGCTGATGCACATCTCCAACTTCCGCCCCGTCAAGCGCGTGCGCGACGTCGTGCGCGTCTTCGCGAAGGTCCGCGAACGGGTGCCGAGCGTGCTGGTCATGGTCGGCGACGGTCCGGATCGCGGCGCCGCGGAAGAGGAGGCGCGGACGCTCGGCGTGAGCGCGGACGTGCGCTTCCTGGGCAAGATCGACGCGGTCGCACCGCTCCTTGCCGCGGCCGACCTCTACGTCTTCCCGTCGGAGAGCGAGAGCTTCGGCCTGAGCGCGCTCGAGGCGCTGGCGAGCGGCGTCCCCGTCGTCGCCGCCCGCGTCGGCGGTGTCCCCGAGGTGGTGCAGGACGGCGTCACCGGTGCGCTCCACGCGTTGGGCGACATCGAGGGCATGGCCGAGTCGGCCGTCCGCTTCCTCGAACCCACGCGATGGGCCGCGGCGAGCGCTGCCGCGGCCGCCGACGCGCGGACCCGGTACGCCACGCACGACGTCGTCGGGCAGTACGAACGGATCTACCGCGAGGCGCTCGGGCAGGTCGGCTGAGGCGCCGTTAGGTTTCGCGGATGCAAGAGATGACCGTCATCCAGGCCTTCGTCCTCGGCGCGCTCCAGGGCCTCACCGAGTTCCTCCCGGTCTCGAGTTCCGCCCATCTCGCGCTCACCCCGTGGGTCATGGGGTGGACGCCGGCCGGGCTCGGGTTCGATCTCGCGCTGCACGTCGGCACCCTCGCCGCGCTCGGATGGTACTTCCGCCACGAGTGGCGATCCCTCGTCCTCGGCGGGATCACGCTGCTGCGGGAGCGGAAGCCGGTAGACGACGCGTCGCGGCGCACCCTCTTCGTGATCATCGCGACCATCCCCGCGGCGGTCGCCGGGGTGCTCTTGGAAGACTATGCGGAGACGGTCTTCCGTGCGCCGATCATCACGGCGATCGCCTTGATCGTGATGGGGGCCGTCCTCTGGGTGGTCGACGCCAAGGTGCCGCCGGTGCGGGAGCGCGCCTCGATGACCTGGCGCGACGCACTCCTCGTCGGCCTCGCGCAGTGCCTCGCCCTCGTCCCCGGCGTCTCGCGGAGCGGATCGACCATCACCGCCGGCCGAGCGCTCGGGTTCGATCGCAGCGCGGCCGCCGTGTTCAGTTTCGTCATGTCGATGCCCATCACGCTCGCGGCGGCGATCCTCAAGGTCCCCGATGCGATCCGGGAGTCGGGGGTCACGCTCCCCCTCGTCGTCGGCGTGCTCACCGCGTTCGTCTCGAGTTACCTAGCCATCGCGGTCCTCCTGCGCTACGTCTCCAAGCGCGGCTACGGCATCTTCGCGGTGTATCGCTTCCTCCTCGGCGCCGTGATCATCGGCCTGATCATCACGCGAGGCGGGTGGTGAGCTGGCTCGGCCTCGATGGCGTGACGCTCGCGGCGCGCCTCGGGCTGCCGCGCGTTGAGGCCGTTGGCGTGCTCGGCTCGACCATGGATGCGGCCCACGAGTTGGCGGCCGGAGGTGCGCCCGCCGGGACGCTCGTGATCGCCGAGGAGCAGTCGTCCGGGCGCGGTCGCGGCGGACGCGGGTGGAGCTCGGGACCTGGCGCCGGACTCTGGATGACGCTCGTCGAGCGTCCGCGCAGCGCCGCCGGACTCGACGTCCTCAGCCTGCGCGTGGGGCTGCGGCTCGCGCCGGTGCTCGAGCGCTGGACGGTCCCGCCCATCCGGCTCAAGTGGCCCAATGACCTCTACGTCGACGGGCGCAAGCTCGCCGGCGTCCTCATCGAGGCGCGGTGGCGTGGCGCTCACTCCGATTGGGTCGCGATCGGGCTCGGCTTGAACCTCGTCGCACCGCCGGAACTCGCGGCCGCCGCCCTCGTCGGCGCGCGAGCCGAGACCGTGCTCGCCGAGGTCCTCCCGGCGCTCCGCGCCGCGGCTTTCGCGCAGGGGCCCCTGACCGCGGACGAGGTCGCCGAGTTCGCGCGTCGTGATCTGGCGACGGGGCAGCGCGTCTCCTCTCCAGCGGACGGGCTCGTCCGCGGGATATCGTCGGCCGGCGAACTCCTCGTCGAGACCGACGCCGGCATCATCCCGCTGCGTGCGGGCTCGCTCGTCTTCGCCAACAGCTGAGGCCTTCCCCCATGCTCCTCGTTGCGGACGTCGGCAACACCGAGACCACCCTCGGCCTCTGCCAGGGTGAGGTCGTCACCGACCACTGGCGCATCACGACCGACGCGCAACGGACGCCGGACGAGGTCCTCCTCGTCCTGCGCGGACTCCTGAAGGCGAACAACGTGCCCCTCGAGCAGGTGACCGCGGCGGCGATCGGTTCGGTGGTCCCCGGCGTGACCGGCGCGCTCGTCGAGGCCGCCGCGAAGCTGACCGGCAACCAGCCGGTCGTCGTCGACGCGCGCTCCGCGCTCGGCATCACGCTCGCGGTCGATGAGCCGATGACCGTCGGGGCGGACCGGATCATCAATACCCTCGCCGCGAGCCGCATCTATCGCGTGGATTGCATCGTCGTCGACCTCGGCACGGCGACCACCTACGACTGCATCACCGCCGACGGCGTCTTCCTCGGTGGCGTGATCCAACCCGGTGTCCGCACCTCGGCGGAGACGCTCTTCCGGCGGACGTCGAAGCTCCCCGCGACGGAGCTCGTCGCGCCGCGCAAGGCGATCGGCACGCGCACCGAGGAGTGCATCCGTGCCGGCGTGGTCTTCGGGGCCGCGGATTCGCTCGACGGGATCGTGCGCCGCATCAAGAAGGACTGGCCGAGGGACCAGGTGCCGAAGGTCGTCGCGACGGGCGGGCTCGCCGCGGTGATCAAGCCCTATTGCACCGAGATCGAACTCATCGAGCCCGACCTCACCTTGCACGGCCTGCGAATGGCGTACGACCTTCTCACGAGCCGCTGAAGAGGGCGTCCACGCGGTCGTACCCGCACGGCAGGGTGATGCCGTCGGCGGTCGCCCCGGCGCGCAGGAGCGCCTCCACCGACTCGGGCGTCCGCCGGTCGGTCCAGTAGGAATCGACGCAGGCCTTCACGGCCAGCATCAGGGGCGTGCGGTCGCGTCCATCGCGCGCGTTCGGGTCCGCGCCCGCGGCGAGCAAGGCGCGCACCGCGGCGGGACGGCTGCGCCAGGAGGCCGCGTGCAAAGCGGTGCAGAGCGGCGCGAGGTCGTAGTAGCCGTACCCCGGCCCGAACCGGGCGTCGACCGGCAGACCCAGACCGAGGAGCAGACGCAGGCCGGTGCTGTTGCCGTTGGCCGCGAACCGGACGAGCACCGCGGCGGCCATCGCATGCACCGCGTCGACGGCCGCGGGCATGGTCTCGGCGATGGTCCGCACGGCTGGGGCGTGGCCGCGCGCGCAGGCCGCCAGCAGGGCGTCGCCGCCGGTGAGCCGCAACTGGATGCCCCGCCGCGCCATCGTGTCGAGCACGTCCCCGCGGCCGAGCCGCGCGGCGAGCGTCACCGCGTCGACGTCGTGGAACGCACGGTGCGGGTCGGCACCGTGGTCGAGCAGGCACTGCACGATCTCGAGGTCGTTGTCGCGGGCGAGCGCGTGATGCAGGATGCTGGGCGACCACCGCGTCGGCCGCGTCGCATCGGCGCCGTGGTCGAGCAGCCATCGGACCCCGCGCACATCGTGCCAATCGCACTTGCGCAGCAGGAGTGTCGCCAGGGTGTCCGGGGTGCAGCGTCCGCTCTCGACGAGGGCGTGCAGCGGCCCGTGCTCATAGCCCTCCGGCGCATGGTACGCGACCTCCTCGTCGTTCGGGTCCGCGCCATGGGCGAGGAGGAGTCGCGTCAGTTCGACATGCCTGGCGAGGGCGGCCGCGCCGTAGAGCACCGACCGGAAATCGGTTCCCGGGTCCGCCTTCGGGTCGCGGAACCCGGTGTTCGCATCGGCGCCTGCCTCGAGCAGGGCGCGCGCGGCACTCACGAAGTCGCGCTCCGGGGTGTCAGGCGCGTCGAGGAAGGTCGAGAAGCAGAGGTAGGTCAGCGGGTCCCACTGGAACGGTCCGCCTGAGAGCACCGCTGCGGCCGCGTCCGCGGCGAGTGCCTCGCGCACGGTGCCAACATCGCCGAGCGCCGCAGCGAGATGCACGGAAGCCGACGGACCTGGTGGCAGGCGCCCCAGTGCGTCGAGCGCCCGGCCTCTTGCCGCCCCGCGATCGCCATCGGCCTCGCGGCCGAAGGGAGAAGCCGTCGCGACGGCAAGTTCGGGTGCGTGGCGTGGCGGCGTTAGGCGCCGGCCGGAAGGCCCGTCATCTTGGCGGCGATCGCGTCCAAGATGGCGCGAATCCGTCGGCCGGAACGGCAGGAGTCGAGTACGGCCTAAGCGTATCGCATACATATACTTATGCGATTCAGACATCCCGTTCATCGGGGGTTGTCTGGCCCGGTGTTTGCTCGTAGCTTAGGGTGTTGTTAGCACTCCCGTCCTGTGAGTGCCAACGTGGTTCTCATCACTCCAACCCTAGCACGAGGATCGATATCCATGGCAGCGAAGACTGCAGCCGCGAACAAGGTCGCGCCGCTCTCCGACCGTGTGGTCGTGAAGGCGATCGAGGAAACCGAGCAGATGCGCGGTGGCCTCTACATCCCCGACACGGCGAAGGAGAAGCCGCAGCAGGGTGAGGTGATCGCCGTGGGCCCGGGCCGCACCGAGGACGGCAAGCGCGTCCCGATGGAAGTGAAGGCCGGCGACAAGGTCCTCTACGGCAAGTACTCGGGCACCGAGGTCACGATCGAGGGCGAGCAGCTCCTGATCCTGCGCGAGTCCGACATCCTCGCCGTCGTCAACTAACTCCATCATCCAGAGGGATCAACACATGGCAGCGAAGGAACTCCATTTCAACGTCGATGCGCGCGCGGCACTCAAGCGCGGCGTCGATCAGCTCGCCGAGGCGGTGAAGGTCACCCTCGGTCCCAAGGGCCGCAACGTCGTCATCGACAAGAAGTTCGGCGCCCCGACCGTCACCAAGGACGGCGTGACCGTCGCGAAGGAGATCGAGCTGGCCGATCCGATCGAGAACATGGGCGCCCAGATGGTGAAGGAAGTGGCGACCAAGACGTCGGACCTCGCCGGCGACGGCACGACGACCGCGACGGTGCTCGCGCAGGCGATCTTCCGCGAAGGCCTCAAGAACGTGACGGCCGGCGCGAACCCGATGGCCATCAAGCGCGGCGTGGACAAGGCGGTCAGCGCGATCGTCGAGGAGCTCAAGAAGCTCTCCGTCCCGACGTCGGGCAAGAAGGAGATCGCGCAGGTCGGCACCATCTCGGCGAACAACGACCCCGAGATCGGCAACCTGATCAGCGAAGCGATGGAGAAGGTCGGCAAGGACGGCGTCATCACGGTCGAGGAGGCGAAGGGCCTCGAGACGACGCTCGAGACGGTCGACGGCATGCAGTTCGACCGCGGCTACCTGTCGCCGTATTTCATCACCGATCCGGAGAAGATGGAGGCCGTCCTCGAGGACGCCTACATCCTCATCCATGACAAGAAGATCGGCTCCATGAAGGACCTGCTCCCGGTGCTCGAGAAGGTCGCGCAGACGGGCAAGCCGCTCCTCATCATCGCCGAGGACATCGAGGGCGAGGCGCTTGCCACGATCGTCGTCAACAAGCTGCGCGGTACGCTCCGCGTCTGCGCCGTCAAGGCGCCGGGCTTCGGCGACCGCCGCAAGGCGATGCTCGAGGACATCGCGGTCCTCACCAAGGGCAACGTCATCTCCGAGGAAGTCGGCTTCAAGCTCGAGAACGCCGTGATCACCGACCTCGGCCGCGCCAAGCGCATCGTCGTCGACAAGGACAACACGACGGTCATCGACGGCTACGGCGATGATGACAAGATCAAGGGTCGCATCAAGGAGATCGAGGTCGCGGTCGAGAAGTCGACGAGCGACTACGACAAGGAGAAGCTCCAGGAGCGCAAGGCGAAGCTCGCGGGCGGCGTGGCGGTGATCAACGTCGGCGCGGCGACCGAGAGCGAGATGAAGGAGAAGAAGGCCCGCGTCGAGGACGCGCTCCACGCGACCCGCGCGGCCGTCGAGGAGGGCATCGTCCCGGGCGGCGGCGTCGCGCTCATCCGCGCCCAGGCGGCGCTCAAGGGCATCAAGCTCGACCATGACGAGCAGATCGGCGTCGACATCATCCGTCGCGCCGTCGAGGAGCCGATCCGCATGATCGTCCAGAACGCCGGCGGCGAAGGGTCGATCGTCGTCGAGAAGGTCCGCGCGTCGAAGGACAAGAACTTCGGCTACAACGCCTTCTCCGACACCTACGAGGACCTCGTCCTCGCGGGCGTCATCGATCCGACGAAGGTGACGCGCACGGCGCTCCAGAACGCCGCGTCGATCGCCTCGCTCCTTCTCACCACCGAGTGCCTCATCGTGGAGAAGAAGGAGAAGGAGTCCGCCGCCCCGGCCGCGCCGGGCGGTGGCATGGGCGGGATGTACTAAGGCAGAACGCAGAAGGCAGCACGCGGTGCGCAGAGCGGCCCGACCGGATCCCGGTCGGGCCGCTCGTCACGTTCGCGCCACGCGCGTCGTCCGGCCGCTCTCCGTTCAGTTCTTCGGCAGCACCGCGTTCGCCCGTTCGGCGGAGTCCACGCCCTCGACGACGCGCTCGATCAGGCCGGAGCCGATGTCGTAGACCCAGCCGTGCAACATCGGGCGCCGGGCGCGCGACCAGGCATCCTGGATGATCGACGTCCGGCTCAGCACGCCGACCTGCTGCATGACGTTCAGGTGCGACAGACGGTGCAGACGCTCCTCGTGGTCCTTCGTCGCGTCGAGTTCCGTGCGGTGCCAGCGGATGATGTCGCGGATGTCCGAGAGCCAATGGTCGATGAGGCCGTTCGACAGCGGTCCCTCGGCCGCCTTCAGCGCACCGCAGTTGGAGTGGCCGCACACGATGACGTGCTCCACGTCCAGCACGTTCACCGCGAACTGCACCACCGAGAGCACGTTGAGGTCCGTCTCCCAGACCTGATTGCCGATGTTGCGGTGCACGAACATCTCGCCCGGCAGTGCGCCGGTCATCAGCTCGAGGGGCACGCGGCTGTCCGAGCACCCGATCACCAGGTAGTGAGGCGTCTGGGCCGCCTCGCGCTTTGCGAAGAAGTCCGGGTCCTGCTTCACCATCTCCTGCGCCCACTCGACGTTGTTCTGCAACAGCTTCTGGTAGTACTTCACGGGGCCGTCCGGGAGTGAGGTCGGGTCAGTGCGCGCCCGCGGCGAGCGGACGCGGCGGGATCGCCACCAGCCGATAGTCGATGTTGCGGAGTTGCGCGGTGTCCGAGAACTGGTGCAGCACCTCGAGCGCGTCGGCGTCGAAGCGGCGCACCAGACGACCGTCGATCTCCACGCGCGACCCCGGCGCCAGCGCCTCGAGTTCGCTCAGGAGGGCTGCCTTGTTGAGGAAGTTCACGTGGTCGTGCAGCTGCCAGCGAAGCAGCACCGCGCCGGCGGGGCTCACCACCGTGAACGGCGGATTCAGCAACGTGTCGCGGAGGATGATGAAGACGCCCACCGACATCCCGATCGCGATCCCGACGAGCAGGTCGGTGAGGAGGATCGCCACGATGGTGATCACGTACGGCACCCACTGCGATCGGCCCAGTCGGATCATCGACCGGAGGATCGAGGGATGCGCGAGCTTGTAACCCGTGTGCAGCAGGATCGCGGCGAGCGCCGCCAGCGGGATCAGGTTGAGGAGCCGGGGGATGACCACCACCGCCAGGAGCAGCAACACGCCGTGCAGGATCGCCGACCAGCGGGTCCGCGCCCCCGCCGAGACGTTGGCCGCGGACCGCACGATGACGCCGGTCAGCGGCAGGCCGCCGATCAGCCCCGACAGCGTGTTCCCGATCCCCTGAGCGAAGAGCTCCCGGTTGGGCGGCGCCTCGCGCTTGAATGGGTCCATCTTGTCCGTCGCTTCGAGCGAGAGCAGCGTCTCCAACGAGGCCACGATCCCCAGTGTCAGCCCGATGCGCCAGACGGCGGCTGAGGTGATCGCGCCCCACGCCGGGAACGAGAACTGCTGCATCCACTCTGCGGCGGCCGCCGGTACCGGCAGGCCGACGAGGTGCGAGGGCGCGAGCACCCACGACGGGGCGAGCGACGCGAAGAGCGCATTCAGCCCCGTCCCCAGGACCACCACGGCTAGGGGGGCAGGGAAGAGCCGCACCTTCGCGAGCGGCGTCGCCGCCCAACCGAAGAGCACGACCAGTGAGACGAGCGCGATGAGCACCGCCCCGGGTTCGATCGCGTCGAGCGCGTGCGTGAGGCCGCTGAAGGTGTTCTCCGCGTTCGCCTGCCGGAACGTCTCGTCGCCCATGCTGTCGGCGTCGTATCCGACCGCGTGCGGCAGCTGCTTCAGGATCAGCACGAGGCCGATCGCCGAGAGCATCCCCTTGATGACCGCCGAGGGGAAGTAGTAGCCGATGATGCCGGCGCGCAGCGCGGCGAGCACCAGCTGCACGCCACCGCCGATCACCACCGCCAACAGGAATGCGCGATAATCCTTGAGCTCCGTGATCGCCGCCAGCACGATCGCGGTCAGCCCCGCCGCAGGGCCGCTCACCATCAGCGCGGAACCGCTCAAGGGGGCGACGACGAGGCCACCGATGATCCCCGCGAGGACGCCCGCGAACGGCGGTGCGCCGGATGCCAGCGCCACGCCCAGGCAGAGCGGAAGGGCGACGAGGAAGACGACGACCGACGCGGGCGCGTCGTGTCGCCACTGGATCGATTGCGGGTCGGACGGGTGCTCGGGCATGGTCCTCCTCAGACCGGTCGAACGGCTCGATCGGAGCGGGTGTGGATCACGCCTGGCGGGCGTGACGTTCGGATGCGGGGAGACTAGCGAACGGACATATCGAAGTGAAGTGCTCCCGATTGTCGATTCTCGCTGCCAAGGTGGGGCAACTCCAGGGTCATACGCCGAGGCTCAACTGGACGCTGACCGCGGGGCGCGCGCCGAGCCAGAACGCCTCCTCTGGCGCCCGTCGCGCCGCGGCATGCACGGGGCCGCGATACCCGGCCCCCCGCAACGCCGCGCCCACCGTGCGCTCGGCCAGCGCCGGCGTGTTGTTCGTCTCGCTCAGGTGCAAGAGCGTCACGGCCCGGAGCGACGGACCGGCGAGCTCGGCCGCAAGCGAGGCGGACTCCGCGTTCCCGATGTGCCCACGTCCCCCGCGGATGCGGTGCTTGAGCGACGCGGGATACGGACCGGAACGGAGCATCTCGAGATCGTGGTTCGCCTCGAGACAGAGCGCGTCACACCGCGCGAAGACGCGGCGCAACGCGTCCGGGACCGCCCCCAGGTCGTGCGCCACCCCGACGCGTGCCCCGCTCGCCGTCGCGGTGATCGCGAATGCCAGGGGCGCGGTCGCGTCGTGCGGGATCGCGACCGCCTCGATCGAGAACCCTTCGATGTCGAGGACCGTCCCCGGTGTGATCGGCCGGCGCCAGCGGGCCTCGATCCCCCGCAGCGTGCCGAGGGTCCCCGCGGCACTGATCACCGGCCAGCGCCACTTCTTCTGCGCGCGCTCCGCGCCCTGCGCGTGGTCCACATGCTCGTGCGTGATCAGCAAGGCACTGATCGACTCCGGCGCCACGTCGATCGCCTTGAGCCGCGTGGCGAGCGCGCGCGGACCGAAGCCGCAGTCGATGAGGATCCGATGCGGCCCGCTCTCGAGCACCAGGGCGTTGCCGGAACTCCCACTGCCGAGCGTCCAGCCTCTCATCGGCCGCGGGTCGGGGGCGCCGTCAGGCGGACCAGCGCGCGGCGTACGCCGCGGTCAGGCAGGCGCGCATCCCGTTGCCGAGGGCGACGTCGCGACGCGCCATCACACGTTGCGTGACCTCGAGGAACTTGTCGAGCGCGAACGTGCCCCAGGACGGCGCCTCGCCCCATGCGAATGGCGCGACCACCTTCGGCGGCATTGCGGTTCCGAAGACGTTCGCCCCCGCCCCCAGCACGCACCCGGTGGTCAGGCGCGTCCCGATCCCCGTCTTCACGTGATCGCCGATCATCGAGCCGAGGAACTGGAGGCCGGTCTCCTCGATCCCCCGCGGAGTCCACAGTTGCACCGTGCCGTACGAGTTCTTGAGGTTGCTCGTGACCGTGTTCGCGCCGAGATTCGCCCACCGGCCGATCACCGAGTGCCCCACGAACCCGTCGTGCCCCTTGTTGCAGTGGCCGATCATGATGGACGAGCTGATCTCGCCGTTCACCTTCACGCGCTCCCCGATGCTGCAGGCGGCGACGCGCCCGCCGCTCACCGTGGCACCCTCGCCGATGATGCACGGACCCACCAGCCGCGTGAACGCCTGCACGGTCGCACCGCGGCGAACGAGCACCGGCCCCGCGCTGGCATCGATCACGACGAGCGGTTCGACGTGCGCCGAGATGTCGATGTGGACCGGGTGTGCGCCCAGCACCGTCACATGCGGCGGGACCTCGAGCGTCGCCGGCGACAGGGCGAGCGCGTCGGAGGTCAGCATGAGGTTCAGGTGCCGGACGAGGTCCCAGACCTGATCCATCCACCAGCCATCGACGGTCGCGTCGCGGTCGTCGGTGTTCGCGAGTGCGTCGAGGGACGTGTCGCCCGCCGCGAGCCGCTCGAGCGGCAGCGCGGCCGCGAGCCGGATGGCCGCGACCCGCCCGCCGACGCGGACCACGCGCGTGGCACCATCGACGCGCGCCGTGAGGACGGGCGCACACCGCGCGTTCACGAGCCAGGTGCCGGCCGCCAGCGGTCCCGTCGCCGCCGGTGGGGCGTCCAGCTCCTCGAAACGCGCCAGGTGCTCGGCTCCGACGAATCCGGTGGCGGTCGCGCCGAGCACCTGCTCCCAGCGGCGGCGGGTGATCTCACCGCCGGCACGCAACTCGCCGGCGGGGCGTGTGAGCGCGAACGGCTCGAATGCCCGCGCGGCGCGATCGTCGTAGAGGACCAGGGGCATCAGCGAAGGTCGCGCAGGTCGGCGGGGAGTCCCTCGACCAGCGTCTTGAGGTCCGTCGCTCGTTCGACGGTCGTGACGAGCGTGACGCCATCCCGCACCACGACGACGAGGTCGCGGACGCCGTAGAGCACGACCGCGCTCCCCTCGGCGTGCACGACGTTCCCGTTCGCATCGCGCGCGATGACGCGTCCGTGGCTCGCGTTCCCGGCCGTGTCGTGCGCGCGCACCCGCTGCAATGCGCTCCAGGTCCCCACATCGTCCCAGCCGAAGTCGCCGGCAAGCACGACCACGCGCTTGCTCCGCTCGAGGACGCCGACATCGATGCTCACGCCCGTCGTGACGGCGCCGAAGAAGGCGGCCGCCCCCTCCGTGACGCGCGCGAGCGCGCCCGCCAGCTCCGGCGTCACCGCGCGCACCTCGTCGAGCAGGTCCTGGGCACGCCAGGCGAAGATGCCGGAGTTCCACAGGAATCCGTCGGCGACCATCTGGGTGGCGCGGGCGCGGTCGGGCTTCTCGACGAACCGCGCGACCGCGCGCGCACCGGTGGGGAGCGTCTCGCCCGGCTGGATGTAGCCGAATCCCGGATCCGGGCGCGACGGGACGATGCCGACGGTCGCGAGGGCGGCGCTCGTCGCCGCCACTTCGGCCGCGCGCGCCAGCGTCTCGCGGAAATGCACGGGGTCCTTGATGGCCCAATCCGCGTGCACGCACAGCATCCGGGCATCGGGGCCGCCGAGCGCGACGACCTGCGCGGCCGCCCAGGTGAGCGCCGCGGCGGTCCCGGCGGGTCGGGGCTCGAGCAACAGCTGCGCCGGCGTCAGCCCCGGAATCGCCGCGAGGATCGGGTCGCGAAGCCGCTCGCTCGTGAGGATCAGCACCCGCTCACGCCCCACGAGCGGTACCAGCCTCTCGACGGTCTCCGAGAGCATCGACTGGTCGGTGATGAGCGGCAGGAGCTGCTTCGGGCGCTCGGGCGTGCTGAGTGGCCAGAAGCGCGACCCGACACCGCCGGCCAGTACGACGGCATAGAGCGGCGCGCTCACGTCGTCGCCCTCTGGGTCAGGTCGCTGGCACGCGCGAGGAGGCGCTTCGGGCTGAACGGCTTGGTCATGAAGTCATCGGCGCCGCGGCGCCGGGCCTCGGCTTCGTGGTGATCCTGCCCGGCGGCGGTGAGGATGAGGCAGGGCAGGGCGCGCCAGCGCGCATCAGCGCGCACGCGCTCGAGGACCTCGAGGCCGCTCACGATCGGCATCATCAGGTCGAGGATCAGCAGCCGGATCGCGGGATCCCGCTCGAGTTCGGCCAGCGCCTCCGCACCGTCATAGACCAGCGTGACGGCGAAGGGCCCCTGTTCGAGCTTGGTCTTGATGATCCGTCCGATGTGCGGCTCGTCGTCGGCGACCAGCACACGGAGCGGCCCGGTGGCGGCGAGGGAACTCACGGCCGTCGGCGGGGAAGAAGGGAGGGTCAGGCCAGCGCCGCGATATTGGCGCGGTGGCGGCGGAGGTCGAACAACAGGGCGCCGACGTCCGCCGAGGGCTTGAGCAGGACCAACAGGACCGCATCGGCGGACATCGCCGCGATCACGGCCGTGCCGCCGACATGCTCGTGGACCGCTGTCATCAGGTGGCCCTGCCCGGCGGCGCTCGCCAGTTCGTCGGCGTGGGAGAGGATCGACGGCACATGCGCGGCGATGCTCTCGGCGTCGAGGCCGGCGTCAGCCAGGTGATCGATCAGCAGGCCGTCTCGTCCGAGCACGACGGCGGCGTCGATGCCGTCCCGCCGTCGGATGGCCGCGACGAGGTCGCGAATGGTGGGCATCGCCGCTCCGGCAAAGGTTGCCGAAGTGTACCCACCGACAGAGTGAAGTCAAGCAGGTTTCGCTTGTCGCGTTCCCCCTCATCCCGTTAGCTTCCCTCACTGTGATGACCATCCCGATCGATCTCGCGCGGCGCCTGCGCCGCGGCTTCCTCGGCTCGACCCTCGCGCTGCTCGCCGGGGCCGTCGCCTGCGACGACCCCTTCAAGATCACCGCGCAGTATCCCAACGTCGACGTGACGTTCGAGCTCTGGGCGCTCGACGGCGCGCCCGCGAGTTATCCGACGGCGGTGCTGGTGCCGCAGGCGACGGCCGTGCGACTGGATGCGGCCGGTTCCTTCGACCTCGCGTTCGACATCGACGCGAGCGGGCGCGTGACCGTGCTGCCGGTCGGCACGGTGGTCTCGCCGATCGCCGGCACCCGCACGGTCGAGTTCCAGCGAGGCGTCGGGACCTACAACACGATCGTCGAGGCGCCGAAGGCGGGATGGCAGGCGGACAGCGCGCTCACCGTGAATGAGGGGCAGTCGTTCCTCGTGAAGGTCAACACCCTCTATTGCCAGTACGACCTCCAGCAGGTCGTCTATGCGAAGTTCCTGGTCGACTCGGTCATCCCGGCCGAGCGCCGGATGAAGATCTCGGCGCGCATCAACCCCAACTGCGGCTTCCGGTCCTTCCTGAGCGGCGTCCCGGAGTTCTGATCGTGCACGACCTGCGCCTGGTCCGCGACCAGATCGAACAACTGCGTGACGGCATGCGCCGTCGCGGCAAGCTCGCGCAGTATGCCGGCGACATCGACGAGGCCGAGCGCCTCGACAAGGCGCGCCGCGCGGCCATCACGGCCGTCGAGGAGAAGAAGGCGCGTCGCAATGCGCTGACGCAGGAGGTCGGTCGGCTCAAGAAGACGAAGGCCGACGCCGAGGCCCCGCTCGCGGAGTCGCGCGCGCTCGGCGACGAGATCGCGCGAATCGAGGCCGATCTCGCGCCGATGCAGGCGCGCCTCGAGGAACTGCTCCTCGGGATCCCCAACATCCCGCTCGGGGACGTGCCGGAGGGGGACGAGACGCAGAACCGCATCGTCCGCACCTGGGGCGAGCCTAGGGCCGCCGAGAGCGTCCGTCCGCATTGGGAGGTGGGCGCGCAGCTCGGGTTGCTCGACCTCGAACGTGGCGCGAAGGTCGCGGGATCGGGCTTCATCGTGTATCGCGGCAAAGGCGCGCGGATGATCCGCAGCTTCATGAACGCGATGCTCGATCTCCACACCGGCGAGTTCGGATACGAGGAGGTCTGGGTCCCCGTCGTGGTGAACCGCGCCTCGATGGTCGGTACGGGCCAACTGCCCAAGTTCGAAGAGGACATGTACGCGCTACGGGACGAGGAGCTCTTCCTCATTCCGACGGCCGAGGTCCCCGTCACCAACCTCTATCGCGACGAGATCCTCGCGGCGGAAGAACTCCCGAAAGCGCTGTGCGCCTACAGTCCCTGCTTCCGCCGCGAGGCGGGCTCGGCGGGCAAGGACACGCGCGGCGTCCTGCGCGTCCACGAGTTCGACAAGGTCGAGCTGGTGCGCTACGCCACGCCCGAGCAGTCCGAGGCGGAACTCGAGAAGCTCCTCGGGCACGCGGAGGCGGTGCTCCAGCGCCTCGGCCTCCCCTATCGCGTGGTGCTCCTCGCGGCCGGCGACACCGGATTCTCGAGCGCGAAGACGTACGACCTGGAGGTCTTCGCGCCCGGTGTGGGGAAGTGGCTCGAGGTCTCGAGCTGCTCGGTCTTCACCGACTTCCAGGCGCGCCGCGCGAACATCCGGTATCGCCCGGCCGCGGGTGAGAAGCCGCGGTTCGTGCACACCCTGAATGGCTCGGGGCTGGCCTTCCCGCGGATCTTCGCCGCGATCCTCGAGCACTATCAGCAGCCGGACGGCACGATCGTCGTCCCCGAGGCGCTGCGCCCGTTGCTGGGCGTGGACCGCCTCGCGTGACGAGTCGCCTCAACCCCGCCCAGCAGGCCGCGGTCGAACACCACGAGGGGCCGCTCCTCGTGGTCGCCGGTGCCGGGTCAGGAAAGACCCGTGTCCTCACCGCGCGCATCGCCAGGCTCATCGACGTCCATGGGGTGCCGCCGCAGGCGATCCTCGCGGTCACGTTCACCAACAAGGCCGCCGGCGAAATGCGCGAGCGTGTCGGCCGGTTCCTCGGCCGCGATCCGGCCGGTATGTGGATCGGCACCTTCCACGGCATCGGCGCGCGGCTGCTGCGCATGTACGCCGATCTCGTGGGGCGCACGCCCGAGTACACCATCTACGACGAGGATGACACCCTCGCCGTCGTGAAGCGCATCGTCGAGCGCCTCCGGATCGACCCCAAGCAGTTCGCGCCCAAGACCATCGTGCACGAGATCTCCTCGGCCAAGAACGCGCTGGTCGAACCCGCCGAGTTCGAGGCCCTGGCGCGCACGCCGCTCGCACAGGCCGCGGCACAGGTCTATCGCGAGCTCGAGCCCGCCATGCGCCTCGCGAATGCCGTGAGCTTCGACGACCTCCTCGTCCTGCCCGTCCGCATCCTGCGGGAGCAGGCGCACGTGCGCGAGCGGCTCGAGCAGCGGTTCCGGCATGTGCTCGTCGACGAGTATCAGGACACCAACCGCGCGCAGTACGAGTTCGTGCGCCTCATCGGCGGCCGACACGGCAACGTCTGCGTCGTCGGCGACGACGACCAGGCGATCTACGGCTGGCGTGGGGCGGATATCCGGAACATCCTCGACTTCGAGCGCGATTTCCCGTCGGCCCGGGTCGTGCGGCTCGAGGAGAACTATCGCTCGACCGCGCCGATCCTCGAGCTCGCCAATGAGGTGATCTCGCTGAACGAGGCCCGGCGCGGCAAGACGTTGCGTCCGACGCGCGCCGGCGGCGAGAAGGTCATCCTCCTCGAGGCTGCCGACGATCGCGACGAGGCCGACGCGATCGTCGAGGCGATCCAGCAGTGGCGCGGGTCGCGCGGGACGCTGCGCGACTGCGCCATCCTCTACCGCACCAACGCGCAGTCGCGGTCGATGGAAGAGGCGATGCGGAAGCAGGGCATGCCGTATCGGCTCGTCGGCGCGGTGCGCTTCTACGATCGGCGCGAGATCAAGGACCTGGTCGCCTGGCTGCGGCTCATCGCCAATCCCGCCGACGACGAGGCCTTCCGCCGCGCCCTCACGGCGCCCAAGCGGGGCGTCGGCGACACCACCGTCGACCTGCTGGCGTCCGAGGCGCAGATGCACGGCCTGTCGCTGCTCGAGCAGGCGCGCCGCGTCGAATCCCTCCCCGGGGTCCGCCCCGCGGCGCGCACGGCATTGCTCGATCTCGCTGCGACGGTCGACCGGTTCCGCGCGATCGCCGTCGATGCGAGCGTGGACCAGCTGCTTCTCCAGCTCATCACGGCGGTCGGATACGACACGGCGCTCCGCAACGAGGGCCCCGAGGGTCTCGAGCGCCTCGACAACGTGCGCGAACTCGTCACCTCGGCGGCCGAGGTCATCATCGAGGATGGCGGCGAGGTGGGCCTGCGGCCCCTCGACCACTTCCTCCAACGCGCGACGCTCGTCACCGGCCTCGACCAGTTGGGGCCTGAGGCCGACGCGGTCACGATGATGACCGTTCACACGGCCAAGGGATTGGAGTGGCCGATGGTCTGCGTCACCGGCCTGGAGGACGGGCTCTTCCCGCTCTCGCGGACGTTGAGCGACCCCGCCGCACTGGAGGAGGAACGGCGCCTCCTCTACGTCGCCATCACCCGCGCCGGTGAACGCCTGCTGCTCGCCTGGGCCCACCAGCGTCGCCGCAACGGCGAACTGCTGCCGAGCATCATCTCGAGCTTCCTTCGCGGGCTCGCCCCGAACCACTTCGAGCGGAAGGCGACTGTGCGCCTCCGCGGCTCGGCGCGCCTCGCGTCTCCGTATCCGTCGAGCGGCGGCGGTGAGAGCAGCCGACCCTGGCGCGACGAGGGCGTTCAGTCATTCGCCCGCGCCAAGCGAGCCGTCTGGTCCCCGCGCGAAGGAGACCGCATCTCGAGCTTCGTCCAGGACGAGGAGGCCTCGCAGGACCTCCCGAACTTCGTGAAGGGCGAGCGCGTCGCGCATGCGAAGTTCGGTTCCGGCACCATCGCAGAGGTGAGCGGTGGCGGGAAGGATGCGAAGGTCACCGTCGACTTCGACGACGAGGAGGTCGGCCGGAAGCGCCTCGTGATCGCTTTCGCCGGCCTCACGCGCGGCTTCGACTGATCAGCCGAGGGCGTCGGCCACCGAAGCCGGTCGAGGCACGTGCAGCGGGGCAGGGAGCCGGGAAGTCCACCCGAGGGACTCGGGCTTCAATCCGAATCGATCCGCAGCCTCGCGTCGCGCACCGCGCTCGCCGCCGATGGCCAAGGCCTCCTTCCGGAGGCGCTTCGCGTTACGCAGTGCCTCCTCGCCGCTGGGGTCGAACCGGCGGGGCGCACTCTGCTCCCCCCGCACCAGGAAGTCGACCACATAGTCGAACGCCCGGTCGAGATGGGCCGCGACCGTGGTATCGCGCAGCGGATATCGGCTCCGCTCCGCCGCCACTGCCATCAGTCGTTGCCACGAGCCCAGGTCCGTCACGGTGACCATGCCGCGGAAGATCCGGCGGTTCGTGCGGGTGCTGAAGATGGTCGGGCTCAGGATGCGGTCGAGGTGCTCGTCCGCGCGCTGGTGATCGAGCAGGATCACCTCGCGCGCACGCCGCGCCCACTGGTCGCCGGTCGCGGTCTCGAACCGGCTCTCCCAGTAGCTGTGGCCAGCGCCCGAGCTGCTCGTCGTGATCGCGAGCTGGTGCGGGACGAAGTGGTTGTGCGCGATGACATCGGCACTCAGGTGGGCGAGATAACCGTAGCTGAACGCGCGCAGCGAATCGTCGCGGGCGCGGTCGAGGATGTCATACGCGACGTTCCAGTTGTGGCAGTGGCGTCCGACGCGAGCGTAGCGCTTGGCGAAACTGGTGTCGGCCGCGATCGACCCGTACAGGAAGTCGTAGGGGAAGGCCTTGAGCAGCGCCGCCATCCCGGCCGGGAGCAGCACGTCCGCCGACCGGAGCAGGGTCTCGCCGATGAGGATGTGCGTGCCGGGCGTCCAGGCCCAGGCATCGGTCGGGAACAGTGCGAGGAGCAGGACCGCGGCGACGACCGGTCCGGCGTGCGGTCGCATGCCCGACCTCAGTCCCGCCGACGCAGGCGTGGGCGCTCCTCGGCGCCCGCGACGCGGGGCTTCTGCTTCGCCCGGGGCTTCTTGCCGAAACCGAGCGCGCTCGCGCCGACCTTCAGTCCGGCGATGGTGGTCGAGGCGACGTCGGCGACCTTCTCCGCCGACGCGTTCACGCGCCCCACCATCTCGCTCAACTGATCGACCTCGTCGGTCAGCTTCACGACCGTCGCGCGCACGCGCTCGTTCACCACCGTGACGGTCTCACGCGACTCGGCGACCATCGCGTTCACGTTCTGCGCCACGGCGCGCACCTCGGCCGACATCGCCGTCGCGTTGCGCGCCATCGGAGAGAGTTCGGCGATGAGGGTGTCCAGCTTCCCCTGCACCTCGTCCGCCTTGGCGCGCAGGACGAGCATCCCGACGACGAGGACGCAGACGAGCAGGAACAGGAGGATCGACGTGAGACCGGAGGTCACGAACACCAGCTGCTCGAACGCCGTGCGCGCGGGTGGGACGTTCCGCACCAGGACGGTGTCGGCGGCGACGGCGAGTTGGAGGAGCAGGTACATGTCGAATGGTCTCTCGTCGCCGCGATGGCGTCAAGCGTATATTCCCGGATATGTCATCGCCCCAGTTCATCGTCGAAGGTGGCCGGACCCTCAAGGGGTCGATAACGCCCACCGGCAACAAGAACGCCGCGCTCCCGATCGTCTGCGCCGCCCTCCTCACCGAGGAGCCCGTCACGCTCGAGAACGTGCCGCGCATCCGCGATATCGAGAGCCTGCTCCAGCTCGTCCGCCAAACGGGGGCGACCGCAGAGTGGACCGGTCCGAACACGCTCCTGATCACGGCGCGTGCCGTCCGCGGCGATACGCTCGACGCCGAGCTCTGCAAGCGCATCCGTGCCTCCATCCTGCTCGCGGCGCCGCTCCTCGCGCGCGCCGGCATGGTCACGCTCGCGCCCCCGGGCGGCGACGTGATCGGGCGCCGGCGTCTCGACACGCACTTCCTCGCGCTCGAGGCGATGGGGGCGGCGCACGAGTTCGGCGAGCGGATCACCTTCCGCACCAAGGGGCTGGTCGGCGCGGACATCTTCCTCGACGAGCCCAGCGTGACGGGCACCGAGAACGCCATCATGGCCGCGGTCGCCGCCGCGGGCACCACGGTGCTCCACAACGCCGCGAGCGAGCCGCACGTCCAGGATCTCTGCCGCATGCTCGTCGCGATGGGTGCGACGATCGCCGGGATCGGCTCGAACGTCCTCACCATCGCGGGAGGCGCGCGGCTGCACGGCTGCACGCACCGCATCGGTCCCGACCACATCGAGGTCGGCTCGTTCATCGGACTGGCCGCCGTCACCCGTTCGGCGCTGACCATCGCGAACGCCGGCGTCGAGCACCTGCGGTCGGTGCGACTCGGGTTCCAGCGCCTCGGCGTGGACACCGAGATCCGCGGTGCGGACCTGTACGTGCCCGATGGACAGGAGATGCGGATCCGCTCCGACCTCGGGGGGGCCGTCCCGAAGCTCGAGGACCAGCCGTGGCCGGCCTTCCCGGCCGACGTGATGTCGATCGCCATCGTCACGGCCACCCAGTGCGACGGCATCATCCTCATGCACGAGAAGATGTTCGAGTCGCGCATGTTCTTCGTCGACAAGCTCGTCGGCATGGGCGCGCGCATCGTGCTCTGCGACCCGCACCGCGCCCTGGTGAGCGGCCCTACCACGCTGCGCGGCGCGACGGTGGAGAGCCCCGACATCCGGGCGGGCATGGCGATGCTCATCGCCGCGCTCTGCGCCAAGGGGACGAGCACGATCAACAACATCGGGCAGATCGAGCGCGGCTACGAGCGGATCGACGAGCGACTCAACGCGCTCGGCGCGTCCATCGTGCGGGTCGCCTGAGCGAATCGATCGTGACGGTGCCCGTGCTACCGCCGCACCTCGCCGTGCCGTCGCTGGCCGCCATCGGCGTTCGCGCGTTCATCACGACGCGCGAGGCCGGGAGCTACGGCTTGCCAGAGGACGGAGAGGACCTCGCCGCGACGACGCGCTGGCATGCCTTGCAACGCACCTTGGCCGAGCAGGGTGCCCCGCGCCTCGCCTCGGCGCGCCAGGTCCACGGGACGCGCGTGCTCGTGCATCGGGACCAGTGGGAGGGGTGGGTACGCGTGGACGGTGCCGACGCGCATGTGCTGGCGGCTGGGGGCGCCGCCGCCGTCACCATCGCGGATTGCGTGCCCGTCTTCGTCGCGCACCGATCGGGTGTCGTCGCCGCGGTGCACGCCGGCTGGCGTGGCGTCGCCGGCGGGATCCTCGGCGAGGCCATCCAGGCGTTCGCGGAGCTCGGGCTGGCTGCCGACGAGCTCGTCGTCCATCTGGGCCCGTCAATCTGCGGGCGCTGCTACCAGGTGGGTCCGGACGTCTACGAGCAACTGACCGGGTGGGCGACCCGCCAAGCGCGCCACGTGGATCTCCGCGCGCTGCTTGCGGAGCAGGCGAAGGCACTCGGGGTGCGGCAGTGGTCGGCGAGCGGGGAATGCACCCGATGCGACAACGACCGACTCTTCTCGCATCGGGCAGGCGACGCCGGGCGACAGGTCGCCGTGATCGTCGCGCCATCCTTGACGGCCCCCTAGCCGGACGGTAGGTTGCTTCTGCTGAGCCATTCCGGTCCGCAGCAATCGGAGTGTGGGGGAAGGTCTCCCCACACTTTTTTGTTCTCTACGAGTCTCTGGTCACGCCGTGGATCAAGCGATCGAAGCCATTGTCATCGCTGAACTTACGCCGCTCGGCTTCGAGTTGGTGGAGATGAGGCGGGGTGGGTCGAAAGGGCGTCCGGTCCTGGACGTCCGGATCGACCGTCTGGATGGTCAGAAGGTGCAGGTCGGGGACTGCGCGGCGGCATCGCGCGCGATCGAGGCGCGGCTGGACGCCGATCCGTCGCTCATCGCGAGCCGGTACGTGCTGGAAGTCTCGTCGCCGGGGATGGAACGTCCGCTGCGGAAGGCGGCGGATTGGGTGCGGTTCGTTGGGCGTCGGGCGAGCGTGAACGCGCCGGCGTTGCAGGGACGGCAGGAGGTTGACATCGTCGCGGTGCAGGGGGAGGCCGGGCAGGAGCAGCTCCGGCTCCGCGACGCGAAGGGCATCGAGCACGAGATCGCGCTGGCCGACGTCACCGACGCGCGCCTCGCGTTCCACTGGAAACCGTAAGCATCTACTCGGAAGGAGAGCGGGATGGCCGGATCGGCTGAGATCCTCACTGCGCTGCGCGAGCTCGCGAACTCGAAGCAGATCGAGCGCGGCGAGTTGCACGAGTTGCTCAAGGACGGCATCCTCGCCGCCCTCGCCAAGAAGCACGGCCCGACCGTGCAGGCGGAGGTGGAGATCGATGACGCCAAGGGTGACATCCGCATCGTGATCCTCAAGAAGGTCGTCGAGGAGGTCGCCGACGGCATCATCGAGATCTCGCTCGAGGAGGCCCGCTACGAGGACCCCGACTACCAGGTCGGGGACATCATGGAGATTCCCGTCGAGTTCGCCGAGTTCGGGCGCTCCGCGGTGCAGGCCGCGAAGCAGCGGATCGTGCAGCGCGTCCGCGAGGGCGAGCGCTCCAAGATCCGCGACGAGTTCTCGTCGCGCGTCGGCGACCTGCTGTCGGGCGAGATCCAGCAGATCGAGCGCGGCAAGATCGTGCTCATGCTCAACAAGTTCCGCGAGGCCGAGGCAATCATCCCGTATCGCGAGCAGAACCATCGGGAGACGTACACGCAGGGCGAGCCGGTCCGGGCGGTGCTCAAGAAGATCGAGGAGACCCCGAAGGGACCGCGCCTGATCCTCTCTCGCGCCGATGCGATGTTCGTGCAGGCGCTCTTCCGCCTCGAGGTGCCGGAGATCCAGTCCGGCATCGTCGAGATCCGCGCCGCGTCGCGCGAGGTCGGGAGCCGCACCAAGATCGCCGTCGTCTCGCGGGACGACGGGATCGATCCCGTCGGCGCGTGCGTGGGCCTGAAGGGCTCGCGCGTGCAGGCCGTCGTGCAGGAGCTCGGCGGCGAGCGCATCGACATCGTGCCGTGGTCGGCCGACCCCGAGCGCTTCGCCAAGCTCGCCCTTGCCCCGGCGAAGGTGGCCCGCGTCTTCTCCGAGCCGACCACCAAGACCATCCAGGCGGTCGTCGACGAGGATCAGCTCTCCCTCGCGATCGGGCGGAACGGGCAGAACGTGCGCCTCGCGTCCGAACTCACCGGCTGGAAGATCGACCTGTACTCGAGCCGCGAGTGGCTGGAGAAGGGCGGCGACATCCCGCTCTTCGCTCCGCTGCCCGACGACGAGGCCGCTGACGTGCCACTGTCCGACATCGAGGGGCTCGCGACGGCGACCGTCGCCGTACTCGAGGCCGGGGGCTATCGCACGCTGAACGACATCATCGACCTCGAGCGCGAGGATCTCCTCAAGCTCCCCGGCATCGCGCCGGAAGAGGCCGATCGCATCATGGCGATCATCAACGAGCTCACCGAGGAAGGCGCCGGTGAGGGAGCCGGGACGGACTGAGTGGACGAGTCCGCGCGGCGCCGCCTGCTCGGCTTGCTCGGGCTCGGGGTGCGCGGACGGCTCGTGCTGGTCGGCGTCGATCGGGTGCGCGAGGCCGTGAAGAAGGGTGAGGTGCGGTTGGCGGTGCTGGCGGAGGACGCGTCGCACCACAGTCGCGAGAAGGTCGAGGGGTTGTTGCGTGCCAAGGAAGTGCCCACGCTGTGGGTGCCTTCCGCGGCCGAGTTGGGCGAGGTGGCAGGGCGCGAATCCACCGCCGTCATCGGTGTCGTGGAGGCGCAGTTGGCGAAGGGGATCCTCGCGTTCGCCGGTCCGGCGGACGCGGTGCAGAAAGGCTCAAGGGGGAAGGTTTGACGAAGCTTCGGGTTGGTGAACTGGCAACGGAGTTCGGCATCTCTGCCGAGGAAGTGATGGCCCTGCTTCGCTCGATGGAGATCGTCGCGCGCAATCCGGCGTCCCCGCTCACGGACGAGCAGGTGGCGCGCGCGCGCCTGCGCTGGGAGCGCGAGAAGCGCCATCGCTCCGCCCCGGTGGAGGCTGCGCCCGCCAAGAAGAAGAAGGCCCCGGCCAAGGACGCCGAGGCCGAGGCTGCGCCCGTCGCCAAGAAGTCCACCGCCAAGAAGAAGGCTCCCGAGCCCGAGCCGACGCCCGCACCGGTCGAGGAGGCCAAGCCGTCCACGCGCCGTCGCCGTGCGGCCGACGTCGCCCAAGCCGAGGCCGAGGCGGCCGCTGCCGCCGAGCAGGCCGCGGTCGAGGCCGCCGCCGCCGAGGCCGCCGCGCAGGCCGAGCGTGAGGCGCAAGCCCGCGCCGCGGAGGAGCGCGCACGGGCCGAGGCGGCCGAGCGTGAGCTCGCGCGCGCCCGCCACGAGGAGGCCGAGCGCCAGCGTGCGATCGCCGAAGCGGCACGCGCCGCGTCGGAGCCGCCGTCGGCTCCGGCCCCGCAGCCCGCCGCGCCAGGGGCCACGCACCACGCGTCCCCGAGCGCCAGCGCCTCCGCGGCGCCGCAAGCACCGTCGCGTCCACGCCCGCAGCCGATCGTGCCTGCCGCACCGCGCCCGCGCCCCGTCACCAGCGGCATGCCGATGCCGCCGCGTCCCATCGCGTCCGCGTCGCCCGGCGGCGGCCTCGGAGGGGGTCGTCGCGACGATCGCGGTCGCACCGGTGGACCCGGGCAGGGCGGAGGGCAGGGTGGCGGTGCGCCGTCCAGTGGCGCCCCGTCCTCCGGGCCGCGGCGTGGCAAGAAGGGAAAGCGCGTCGATCAGGAGGCGGTGACCGCCAACATCTCGCGCACCATGCGCCAGATGGGCGGCGCGCCGGGCAAGCGGCGCGATCGTGCGGGCGCCGATGCCCGCGAGGAGCTCGAGGCGATCCGCGCGGAGATGGCGGAGCGCGAGAAGAAGCTCGTCCGCGTGAACGAGTTCATCACCGTCAGCGAACTCGCCGAGGTCATGAAGACCCCGGCGACGCAGATCGTCGCGTTCGCCTTCAAGCACCTCGGGCTGATGGTGACGATCAACCAGCGCATGGACTTCGACCAGATCGAGCTCATCGCGAGCGAGTTCGGGTTCATCGCCACGAAGGAGGAGGACTACGCCGCCGCCCCCGAGGAGGAGGCGAAGGACGCGGCGGAGGACCTCAAGTTCCGTCCGCCGGTCGTGACCATCATGGGTCACGTCGACCACGGCAAGACCTCGCTCCTCGACTACATCCGCAAGGCGACCGTCGTCGCCGGCGAGGCCGGCGGCATCACGCAGCACATCGGGGCGTACCAC
The DNA here is from genome assembly GCA_044229035.1 of Gemmatimonadaceae bacterium. Classification (GTDB taxonomy): domain Bacteria; phylum Gemmatimonadota; class Gemmatimonadetes; order Gemmatimonadales; family Gemmatimonadaceae; genus Pseudogemmatithrix. The sequence goes on from JBGATT010000087.1 coordinate 25,407, forward strand.
GTGTCGCTCCCCGATGGCCGCGCCATCACCTTCCT
>JBGATT010000240.1:0-2997 GCA_044229035.1 Gemmatimonadaceae bacterium
CCCGAGCGTCGCGACCGATCCCACGCTGATGAACGACGCGATCGCGGTATCGACGAAGGCGCTCACCTGCACGACGCCGCGGCCGAAGACCACCGTGCCGAACCGCGTCGCCACGCTGCGCACCAACGGCGACGCGAGGTCAGGGGTGAAGCGCAATCCCGGTTCGCATCGGAGCACGAGCGGCAGCTGGATCGCGAACTGTAGCGCGCTCCCCGCCACGCTCGCGACCGCCGCGATCCACGCGATCCGGTCGGCCGACTCCCCGCTCCCCTGCACCAGCAGCGCGACGATCACCGTGAGGTTGAACAGCACCGGTGACGCGTACGACAGGAAGAAGCGGCGGTGCGAGTTGAGCACGCCGAGGCACCAGGCGGAGAGCACGAGCATCCCCACGCCCGGGAAGATCAGGCGGACGAGCCGCACCGCGAGGGCGCGGGCGTCGCCGGCGAAGCCCGGGGCGATCAGGTCGACGAGCAGCGGCGTCGCCGCCATGCCGCCGAGGACGAGCCCCGCGGTCGTGAGCGCGAGCAGCGAGAAGACGGCGCCGGCGACCCGCCCCGCCTCCTCGCGCTTCCCCTCCGCGAGGAGCCGCGAGTAGACGGGGATGAACGACGCGGACAGCACGCCCTCGCCGAACAGGTTCTGCAGGAAGTTCGGGATGCGGAAGGCGGCGGTGAGCACGTCGGCCGCCATCCCGTCCCCGAGGAAGAACGCCAGCACCTTCTGGCGCACGAGCCCGAAGATCCGGCTGAGCAGGATCCCCGCGGCGATCAGCCGGGCGCCGGCCCAGGTGCTCAAGCGCCGACCAGCGTCCCCGCGTGCATCGCGGCACCCGCCTTGAGCTGCGCGACGAGCAGGTCCCCATGCCGCGCGAGCATCGGCACGGGATTGAGTCGGCGCTCCTGGCGCTGCCCTTCGGGCATGAGCGCGGCGCGGACGGCGGCGAGGTCCGGCACCGCCGCGGTCTGCCGGGCGCGCGCCGCGGCCCGCAGGCGTCGCTCGAGCCGATCGACGCGATGGAGCAGCTGGTGCCGGGCGCCCTCGATGACGCGCTCGGGCACGAGATCATCGATCGCGGCGGACGCCTCGCGCAGCGCGCCCAGGCGCTTCGCGAGATCCTCGCGCAGGCCCTCGAGTCCGGCCCGGATGTCGGCCGGCACGGCACGGTCCCCGAGCCGGCGCTCGGCGTCGTGCGGGGCCCGCACGTCCTCGAGCACCATCCCGAGTCGCCCGAGCCGACGGTCGACGGAGGGCTCGACGATGGTCGCGGCCCAGCGCGGGACGACGAGCGGAACCGCGGTGCCGAGCGCCTCGGCGACTGCACCCACCTGCGCGAAGTAGGCGATCTCGCCGGGACCGGCGACGTAGGCGACGGTGGGCAGGATGCGACGTTCGACGATGGGCCGGAGCAGGACGTTGGCGGAGAGGACCGCATCGGCGCGATCGGCCACGTCCGTGGCCTGCAGGATGGGCACACGCTCCTTCACGCCCACGACCCCACGGAAGACGAGCGAGAGGCGCGGCACCCGCGCGACCTGGGCGCGGAAACCGGCGCGTTCGATCGCCACGGTGCGGAGCGCGAGCGCCTCGTCCACCACGGGCGCGCGACGGAGCGCCTGCACCAGCGTGGGGCGCGCCGCGGCGCGCGTCGCCGGATGCCATGCATCGAGCACCGCGATGCCGTGCGGTTCGAGGAGGGAGCGGAGGAACCGCACGTACGCCGAGCCGACCGTCGCCTCAGGGTCGTAGGCGGCCTTGAGCGCCTCGAGCACACCGGCATGCGGCGCCGAGCCGGCGGCCGCGACGAGCGCGGCGTACTGCTCCGAGGTGTCCCCGATGGGCATCTCGGCCATCACGAGGCCGTCCTTGCCCGTCCGCGCGACCGAGAGGCGCTTCACCGCGCCGTCCTCGGCGATGGCCGTCCACGAGGCCTCGGCGAAGTCGGCGTCGTCGGTGGCGGCCCAGAAGACCGGTGCGGCCGGGATGCCCGTGTCGCGCTCGATGCGGTCGGCGAGCGCGAGTGCGCTGAAGGCCTTGAGCAACGTGTAGGTCGGACCACCGAAGAGCCCGGGCTGCTGGCCGGTGGTGACGACGATCCCGTTGGCCGCCGCGACGCGCTCGAGCCGCTCGGCCGCCGCGCCGGAAAGGTCGAACGCGGGCCGCAGTCCCGCCAACCAGCGGCTGGTGGCGAACTCGCCCCGCACCTGCTCCGCGTGCTCCTTCCACGCGTCGGCGCCTCGGGGGCGCTCCCGGTACCACTCACGCGGCGCCTGGCCGTCCTGCGCAGCGCGCGAGAGCGGACCGCCGCCCAGCGACTCGGTGACGACGCGCGGCGCGCTCATCGACAGGACTCGGCGCGGCGCGCCAGCGGGAGAGAGGAGCAGGACAGCACGGGTGGGCGCGTCACTTGTGGTAGGGTTCGTTCCGGCCGATGGTCCCGGCGCGGTAGAGCTGTTCGGCGAGCACGAGGCGCGCCAGTTCGTGCGGGAGCGTCCAAGGGGCGATCGCGAGCCGGCGATGGGGCCGCGCGCGCACGACATCGCCGAGTCCATGCGCGCCGCCGATCACGAACGCGACATCCTGCGCCCGCTCGCGCTGCTGCTGGAGCATCGCGGCGAAGGCGCGGGAGTCCATCGTCTCCCCGCCCGGGTCGCAGAGCACGAGGCGCGCGGAGTTCGGGAGCCGCTCGAGCAGGCGTTCCCCCTCCTTCCGCATCACCACGGCCTCGCTCGCCGTGCGGGCCGACTCCTCCTTCACTTCCACCACCTCGAGCGGCCAGTATCGCGCCGCCCGGGTCTCGTACTCGCGAATGGCCGCCGCCAGCGCCGCATCGCGCGGCTTCCCGACGGCGGCCACCCAGACCTTCACCGCCGCCCCGTCATGCGCGGGGCGACGCCCGCATCACGCATAGATGCCGCGCAGCCGGTGCACCGTCGCGACGCGGCTGATCGCCACCATGTACGCCGCGGTCCGCATGTTCACCTTGTGCTGCATCGA
>JBGATT010000241.1:0-5353 GCA_044229035.1 Gemmatimonadaceae bacterium
GGTGGCGAAGGGCGGACGACGCGGCGTGAGGCCTGGAGCCTCAACGCCGCGACGCCCGCGCCGGTTCTCAGCCCGCGGCGCCCTCGGCGGCCGGGTCGGTCGCCATCGCGGGGCGCGGTCCACCCGCGAGGCCGCGCACCACGCGGCGCTCGGCCTCGCGATGCAGGAGCCAGACGGTGAGCGCGGCGGCAACGGTCGACGCCGCCACCGAGACGTACCAGAGCGTCTGCAACCGGAACCCCGGCTGCGTCGAGAGCCAGAAGGCGGGGATGGCGAAGAGCACCAGCCGCACCGAGCTGGAGATGACCGACGGGACCGTGTTCCCCATCGCCTGGAACATGCCGCTGCAGGTGAACACGATCCCCGAGGCGACGAAGTTCCACGAGATGGTGCGCAGGAAGACCACGGCCACATCGACGACCGCCGGATCCTTCGCGAAGATCCCGATGAGCCACTCCGGGCGCCAGTGCGCGAAGAGCGTGGCCCCGGCCATGAGCGCGCTCCCGATCTTGACCGCGCTGAAGAAGGTCTCGCGCGCGCGGTCGAAGTTCCCGGCGGCGAAGTTCTGTCCGGCGATCGGCGCCGCGGAGAAGGCGACGGCCATCACCGGGAGGAAGATCGCCTGCATCATGCGCGACCCGACGCCGAAGCCGGCCTGCGCCGCTGCGCCGAAGTCGCGCACGATGTAGTAGTTGATCCCCATCGAGAGGAAGATCAGGGCGAACTCGCCGCCCGCCGGCACGCCGATGCGCAGCAGGCGCATCCAGGTGGGGAGGTGCGGCCGCCACAGCGTCGCGTCGAACCCGACGAAGTGCTCGAGCTTGACGAAATAGACCAGCAGCACGACGACGGCGAACGCGACCGAGATGGTGCTCGCGAGCGCCGCGCCGGCGACACCCATCGGGCGGCCGGTGCCCCACCCGGCGATGAGCACCGGCGCGAGGACGGCGTTGAGCAGCACGGTGAGCACCTGCACGATCATCGTCGGCTTGGCGATGCCGGTGCCGCGCAGCGCCGACCCGATCGAGATGATCGCGAACTGCAGGCCGAGCGCGGGCAGGAACCAGACGAGGTACTCGGTCCCCGCCTGGAGCGTCGCCTGGTCGGCCGCGAGCGTGCGCAGGTAGTCGTCGGCGAAGGCGAGGCCGCCGAGGTACACGACCACGCCGGCGATCGCCGCCAGCAGGAGGCTCTGGTTGAAGACGAGGTTCCCGTCCGCCCGGTCCTTGCGCCCCGCGGCGTGCGAGATGAGCACCATCGTGCCGACGCCCAGCACCTGCGTGGCGGCCATCACGATGAACTGGATGTTGCCTGCCGCGCTCACGCCCGCGAGCGCGGCATCGCCGAGTCGCCCCACGAAGTAGAGGTCGACGAGATAGTAGAGCGTCTGGAACACCATCCCGATGGCCATGGGGATGGCCATGCGGACGATGTGCTTGGGGATGGAACCCTGCGTCAGGTCATGCATCGGTGTCCCGGGCGGCGGCGAAGGCGCGTTCGGCGAGGTCGCGCGCATGGTCGCGCAGGTCGCGCGGCCAGTGCATCGAGAGGAGGAGGAAGCGGTCACGGTCGTGCGCGAAGAGGGCGCGGGTCGCCTCCTCGAAGTCGGGCTGGTCGCCGAGCATCTGCGAAGCGAATCGGTAGGCGACCTCCTGCGCCCGGCGCAGCCGATCGCGTCCCGCATTCGCCACGCGCGCCTGGTCGACGAGGCGCCGGAGCGCGGCGGAGGCGCCGCCGGGTTGCTCGCCGAGCCAGTCCCAGTGGCGCTTGAGCAGTGTCACCTCCCGGCCGATCACCCCGAGGCGCGGGCGCCCCGGGCCGCGCGGGCCATCGTCCTCGTCTGCGGCGCTCGCCGCGGCATCGATCGCCTCCTGCTGCGCGCGGGCGCGCGCGACGACGGTCGCCGTGTTCCCGCGGAGATCGAGCTCCACCGGCTGGCTCGTCTCGAGATCGAAGACGAACGGCGCGTGCGCGTTCTCGCGCGCGAGGAACTCCTTGATGGCGCGCGCGACCGAGGGGAGATCCCCCTGGGCGACGCGCTTGGCGCCGGCGAACGCGATGACGGTGCGTGACATGGGGGTGCAATTACACCCGGATGAAATCGAAAGTCAATATCACCCGGGCGATATCACCACCCGCGTTCAGACCAGACCGAGCTTCTTCAGGCGGGCGACCGTCGACGTGTCGCGCGAGAACCACCGTGCCGCGAGCACCCCGCCGAGGAACCCGCCGAGGTGCGCCTGCCACGAGATGCCCGGTGCCCCAGGGAGGACACCCCAGACCAGTCCGCCCCAGAGCACGGTGGTCCCGAGGCTCAGCAGGATGCTCCCGAAGCTGCGTGCCCACCATCCGGCGAAGATGAGGAACCCGAGGAAGCCGAAGATCACGCCGCTCGCGCCCACGTGCACCGAGCGGGGCGCCCCGAGGAGCCAGGCGACGAGCCCGGCGCCCAGCATCGCGCAGATCGCGACGAGGCCGAAGTGGCGCGGGTCGCGCAGCATCACGAGCCAGCCGAGCACGAGGAGCGAGGCGGTGTTGGCGGTGAGGTGCGCGAGGTCCGCGTGCAGGAACGGCGCGGCGAGGATGCCCCAGAGTCCGTCGGTGGTACGCGGGACGATCCCGAAGTGCAGCAGCGCGCCGCCGAGGACGGTGTCGACGGCGAAGACGGCCCAGAGCGACGCGACCGAGACGCCGAGGATCCAGGCGTGGACACGCAACGTGCGGACGACGCTGACGGGGCGGGGGGTGACGAGCATCGATCGGCCCTCGGGAGGGAGACGCGCGCGACGCGCGTGGGACCTAAGTTGGGGACGCGCGACCAACGCAACGCGAACGCCGCGGAGGCGACCCCATGCAAGCTGACGATCTACGGGCGGTGATGGTACGGGACCTACGCGCGCTGGCGCGTGAAGTTGCGGCGTACCCCGACGACGAATCCCCCTGGCGCCCGGTCCCCGGCATCGCGAACGGCGGCGGGACGCTCGCGCGCCACGCCGCGCTCGCGGCGGAGATCGCGGAGGCCATCGCGGAACTGGAGCGCGTGATGCCGTCGCTCTCGGCGGAACGGATGGCCGCGGAGTTCCCCGTCGAGGTCGGCGGACACCGCTTCGTGACGGCGCGATGGCTGACGCATCTCGCGTCGCACCTCGGGTACCACCTCGGGCAGGTCGACTATCACCGGCGCATGGTCGCCCCGGCGAGCGGGACGGTGGGGACGATGAGCGTCGCGGAGCTCTGAGGCGCCGGCGGGCGTCCGGCGGCCGAAACAGCGGCGAGGCGCGGAGCGTAATCACTCCACCTTCACCCTGGACCCATGGCCGCTCCGAGCTTCCGCTTCGACGACCCGCCGCTCGCCCACGCGTCGCTCTCTCCCATCACCGCCGCGATCGATGGCGAGCGTGACCGGCTCGCGCGTGCGACGGCGCGAGGCATCGGCATGCCGATGGCGGGGTTCGTGTACTGGCTCGCCGTGGCCGCACTGCTGCGCGCGCTGCCGATCGGGCCGGCGCTCTTCTGGACGTACGTCTCCACCGGCACGGTCTTCCCGCTCGGGGTCGCGCTCACGCGCGCCTTCGGCGGCGACCTCTTCGCCAAGAGCGAGACGCTCACGCCGCTCGGCCTGCTGCTCAATGCGACGCAGTTCTTCTTCTGGCCGGTGATCATCCTCCTCGGCCGCGTCGCGCCGCTCTGGGTGCCGTTCGCGATGGCCACGCTCTTCGGGTCGCATTTCCTCGGCTATGCATGGCTCTATCGCAGCCGCGGGTACGCGGTCCTGTCGATCGGCGTGAGCGTGCTCCTCACCACGGCGGTGCTCGTGGCGCGCGATCCCCTGTTCCTGACGGTCCCGCTGCTCGCCGCCGCCGTGTACGCGGTCGCGATCGCCGTCCTCTGGCAGGAGCGGCATCGCGCGGCGAAGTTGCGCCATGCGCATCTCCCTTGAGAAGACCTTCGCCGCGATCACCGACCACTGGGCGCCGGTCGTCGTCGCCGAGCTGAACGGACAGCAGGTGAAGGCGGTGAAGTTCCGCGGCCCCTTCCACTGGCACCAGCACACGCACGAGGACGAGATGTTCCTCGTGCATCGCGGCCGGTTCCGCATGGAGTTCCGCGACCGCAGCGTGGAGCTCGCCGCGGGCGAGTTCCTCGTCGTGCCGCGCGGGACCGAGCACCGGCCGGTCGCGGACGAGGAGGTCGAAGTGGTGCTCTTCGAGCCCGCCACGACCGTCCGCACGGGGGACTGAGGCGATGCGCGCGCATCACCTGCTCGCGCTGGTGCCGCTGGCCGCGCTGCTCGGCGCGCCATTCATCGCCAATCGCGTGGAGCCCAGGATCCTGGGACTCCCGTTCCTCCTCGCCTGGTGCGTCGGCGCGGTGCTCCTCACCTCGGCGACGATGGCGGTGATCCACCGAATCGATCGCGACGCGCACGCGGCCGAGGACTCCGCGACGGGCGGATCCGGCGGCGCGGCATGATCGCCCTCTGGCTGATCGGCGCGTCGTTCGCGCTGGCGATCGGACTCGGGCTCTACGCCCGGCGCGGCCGCACCATGCGGCTGGAGGAGTGGAGCGTCGGCGGCCGCCGCTTCGGTACCCTCTTCGTCTTCCTGCTCATGGCGGGGGAGATCTACACGACCTTCACGCTGCTCGGCGGCAGCGGGTGGGCGTACGGGAAGGGCGCGCCGGCGTTCTACATCATATGCTACGGGACCGTCTCGTACGTGATGGCGTACTGGATGCTCCCGCCCATCTGGCGCTACGCGAGCGAGCACCGCCTGCTCTCGCAGGCCGACTTCTGGGCGCGGAAGTACGAGAGTCGCGGCCTCGGACTGCTCGTCGCGCTCGTGGGCGTCGTGGCGCTGATCCCGTACCTCGTGCTGCAGTTGAAGGGTCTGGGGCTCATCGTCAGCGAAGCGTCGTACGGCCGGGTGGATGCGACGACGGCCATCTGGCTCGGGACCGTGGCGCTCGTCACCTACGTGAGCGCGAGCGGGATCCATGGGAGCGCCCTGACCGCCCTCGCCAAGGACGTGATGATCCTCGTGGTCGTCGTGGCGCTCGGTCTCTACCTGCCGTGGAAGCTCTTCGGCGGCATCGGCCCGATGTTCGCGCGCATCGAGGCCGAACGGCCGGGGTTCCTCACGCTGCCGGCGCGCGGGCAGAGCCCGAGCTGGTTCGCGAGCACGGTGCTGCTGTCCGCGCTCGGCCTCTATCTCTGGCCGCAGAACTTCGCGTCGATCTTCACGGCGAAGGGTCCGGGGGCGCTCCGGCGCAACTCCATCCTCATGCCGCTCTACCAGCTGGTGTTGCTCTTCGTGTTCTTCACGAACTTCGCAGCACTACTCGTGGTGCCGGG
>JBGATT010000088.1:0-13621 GCA_044229035.1 Gemmatimonadaceae bacterium
GTGCCGTCGAGGATATGCACCCGTTCCGGCGCGATGTCCACCTGGGAGAAGAGGTGCAGCCACATGAAGCGGTGGTACGAGTGCGGGCTCTCCGGGTGCATCGGCAGATACTCGTCGAGATTGAACGTCTCGACCTGCGCGAAGCTCAGCCCCTCCTCGCGGTGCATCCGCACGAGTTCCCGGTACACGCCGATGGGCGTGGAACCGGTCGCGAGGCCGAGCACCGCGCGCCGTCCTCCGGCGTTGGCGCGGCGGATGGCGGCCGCGATGCGCTCGGCCACCGCGCGGGCGAGCGCCGGCGGGGTGTCGAAGATGCGGGTGCGGATGCGCTCCCGCGCCTCGGCGATCGGAATGGCGCGAGGCTCGCGGTCCTCTTGGGAGCCGCGAGCCTCGGAGTGGTGGTGCCCGGTCATGTCGGTCCCGGCGCCATCAGGCGCTTCGCAGGGTCAGGCCGAGAAGCTGCTGCCGCAACCGCAGCCACCGGTCGCGTTCGGGTTCTTGAACGTGAAGCCGGAGCCCTGCATCGACGTCACGTAGTCGATGATCACGCCGTTCAGGTACTGCATCGAGAACGGGTCGACGAAGACGTTGAACCCGCCCTGCGGCAGGATCGTGTCGTCCTCGGCGGGCTTGTCCTCGATGAGCAGGCTGTACTTGAAGCCCGAGCAACCGCCGGGCTGCACGCTCACGCGGAGCCCGCCGACCTCAGGCGCGACGTTCTCCGCCGTCATGAACTTCTGGACCTCGGTCGTGGCGGCCGACGTGATCGTGACCGCGACCTCGGGCGTATTCATCGTGCTCATGGGTCCCTCCGAAGTGGGATCTGGGCCGCGGGTGCGGCGTGTCCGTACTAATCCTGAATATAGGCCTCGGGGTTCCGGCGACAAGTCGGTACGGTCAGTCAACCCGGCCTGACAGTCCGAACCGTATCCGGAGCCGACGGCGCCACGGCAGTTCGAACGCCCGATGGATCCCCACCGCCAGCAGGACCGCGACGACCAGATAAGCGGCGAAGAGCGGCCACGAAGCATCATACCCTCTCCCCACCAGCCGGTTCGTCGCGGCGAGCAGATACCCGTGCAGGGGCGCATGGAACAGATAGAGCGCGTAGCTCGCCTCGCCGAGCAGCACGAGGGCGGCCGAGTGCAGGCCGAGCGCCGGATGCTCACGCAGGCCCCAGCAGGCCGCGACCACGAGCACGAACCCGGGTAACGCCACCGGTAGCAGATGCAGGCCATTCGCGAGGACGAGGCCGCGCGCACCGACCGCGAGTGCGAGCCAACCGACACCGACGGCAAGCAGGAAGAGTCCCGGCACCCGCGTGGTGGGGCGCCAGTCGCGGAGCACGGCTGCCAGTCCGATCCCGGCCAGGAACTCCGGCCACCTTGCGAGCGGAGACAGCGAGTAGACAGGCAGCGGCCAGTGGCCACCGAACCGCTCGCCATGCGGGAAGATCAAGGCGGAGGCGAGCAGCGATACGGCGAGGAGCAGCGCACCGCGGCGCATCGCAGCGCGCGCGGTCCCGCCCAGGAGCCACGTCCCGAGCCCGGCGATGACGAACGGGAACGCGAGATAGAACCACGTCTCGACCGAGAGCGACCAAGCCGGGCAGTTCCACTCGCAGGCTGTCTCGGGGCGCCACGCCTGCTGGACCGCGAGCACCGACGACACGATCGCGGTCACGTGTGCGGCGGCGAGACCCTGCACACGCGCATCGCGCGCGAAGAGCGCGGCCGCGAACAGCAGCGCCAGGAGGTACGTCGGGGCGAGGCGGGCGACCCGCTCGAGCAGGAATGTGCGCGGCGTCCCGCGCAGCGCGCCCGTGGGCGCATAGCGCACCGTCAGCAGGAACCCGGAGAGGACGAAGAAGAGGGAGACGCCGAGCCATCCGCTGCCGCCGAGCGCCGCGGAGAACGAGGTCGCGTCCCCCTGCGGCAGGGCATGGTGCAGCAGCACCCAGAGCGCGGCGAGGAATCGCAGCGCGGTGAGCGGACGGGCGTGCGCACGAGTCGTGCCGCGGTCGGTCGCCCCGTCGCGCCCTACCGCGAGGGCCCCTGGCGCGCTCAGGGCGGCGAGCCGCGCACCGCGCCCGACGGCCCGAGCGGTGCGGTGGTGACGAGATCGCCGACGGCCGTGCGGATGGGGCCGATCCGCGAGTTCTCGCGCGTCGGGTTCACGCGGTTGGTCAGCAGGATCACGAAGCGGTCGTTCGGCGGGTCGATCCAGATGGAGGTGCCCGTGAAGCCGGTGTGACCGTAGGCCGGCCGCTTCATGACGCGCCCCGCCGAGTTGGTGCCGTTGGGCGTCTCCCACCCCAGTGCGCGATTGGACAGCTGCACGTTCTGCACGCGCGTGAAGTCACGCACCGTCTCGGCGCGCACGATCCGCGTGCCGTCGAGGGTGCCCTCGTTGAGCAGCGCGCGCGCGAAGCGGGCGAGGTCGTTCGCCGAGCTGAAGAGCCCTGCATGCGCGACCGGCCGTTCGAGGAAGTGGGCGTTCTCGTCGTGCACCTCGCCGCGCAGGTGCCGTCCGCGCCAGGGATCGCGTTCGGTGGGGGCGATGCGAGGACGCCACTCGGCGGGCGGCAGGTACCGCGTCTCCATCATGCCGAGTGGCGTGAAGACCCGTTCGGCGAGGTAGGCGTCGAGCGACTGGCCGCTGACGCGTTCGATGATCCACCCGAGCAGGATCGCGCCGATGTCGGAATAGACCATGCGGGCGCCCGGCACGGTGTCGAGCGCCGTGTTCATGAGGATGGCGCGGGCGGAGTCCGCGGTCCCGGTCATCTTCCAGAGTTGCTTGAAGGCGGGAAGGCCCGCCGAGTGCGTGAGGAGGTGGCGGACGGTCACGCGCTCCTTCCAGCGGCCGGTCCACTCCGGGAGGTAGCGTTGCACCGGGGCGTCGAGCACGACCTTGCCCTGCTCGGAGAGCTGCATCATCGCGGTGGTCATGCCGACGACCTTCGTGAGCGACGCGAGGTCCCAGATCGTGTGCAGGTCCGGGGCGGGCGCGTCGGCGGCCCAGTCGATGCGCCCGGCGCTCACCTGGGTGACGATCCCGTTCCGGTCGCCGACGATCGCGATCGCCCCGGGGAAGACCGAGTCGCGGACGCCGCGCGCGAGCAGGGCCCGGAGCGAATCCTCGAGCGACGCCGGCGCCGGGGGCCGCGTGATCGCGATGCCGTCTCCGGCGCGGAAGAAGCCGGGGAGCGAGATGGGCGCGTGGCCCTGGAAGGGGATCCGTCCTGCGAGCGCCCGCGCGGCGGCCCGCTCCATCGCGTCGCCGCGCCCGAAGGCCGCGACGTAGCCCGAGACCCAGCCGAACTCGCGGATGATGTAGGGGTTGGAGAACGCCACGACGGTCACCGGCCGCGTGAGCGCCACGGAGTCGACCCACCGGGCCACGTGCTCGCCGATCGCGAAGCGCCCCTCGCCCTCGATCGTGCGCACGAAGGTCGCCAGCACGACGCGGTCCGTCGGGCGGAGCAACGAGTCGAGCCGGGCGCGCGGCGTGGTCGGCGAGATGCGAAGCACGCGCGACTCGGGGAGCAGCGCTCGCAGTTCGTTGCCGAACGTCCTCCCGGCACTGACGTCGGACTCGCTCGCGAAGGTGATGATCGCGGTGCGCGGGCCCGGCGCGAGCGGCACCTGACCCTCGTCGTTGCGCAGCAGGGTCACGGCGCGGTCGGCGATCGCCTGCGCGGTCCGGCGATGCGCGTCGCTGCCGACGATCACCCGCAGGGAATCGAGGTCGACGAACGGTCGCTGGATCGCGCCCGTGCGGAGCTTCCACTCGAGGAGGCGGCGCACCGACGCCTCGATGCGGGCTGGCGGGATCTCGCCGCGCTCGACCGCCGCGGCGACGGCCGAGATCGCGGCCGGGATGTCACCGGGCATGAGGAGCACGTCGGCGCCGGCGAGGACCGCCTTCACCGAGCTCTCCTCGACGCCGTATCCCGCGCCCACCCCGCGCATGTCCATCGCATCGGTGAAGGTCATGCCGCGGAAGCCGAGCGTGTCACGGAGCAGGTCCCGCATCACCGCCGGGACGAGCGTGGCGGGCGTGCTGTCGTGCGAGACCGCCGGCAGCGCGATGTGGGCGCTCATGACGGCCGCGGCCCCGGCGGCGATGGCCGTGCGGAAGGGGAGCAACTCGAGCGTGTCCATGCGTGCGCGGGAGGCGGAGACCACCGGAAGCGCGAGATGCGAATCGGTGTCGGTGTCGCCGTGGCCAGGGAAGTGCTTGATCGTCGCGGCCACGCCGGCCGACTGCACGCCCTCGACGAACGCGGCGCCCATCGCGGCGACGGCGCGCGGTTCCTCGCCGAACGACCGCACGTTGATGACCGGGTTGGACGGGTTGTTGTTGACGTCGACGGCCGGGCCGAACGCGACGTGGAGCCCGATCGCGCGTGCCTCGAGGCCGGTGATGCGCCCTGCGGCGCGCGCGAGCGTGACGTCGCCCGTCGCGCCGATCGCCATGTTGTTCGGCAGGACCGTCGCATCGCCGCCGCGAAGGAGGCCCGGGGTGAACGTCCCGCCCTCGAGCCGGCCCAGGCCGGGCTCGACATCCGATGCGACGAGCAGCGGCAACGTGGCCCGGGCCTGCAGGGCGTTCACCTTGGCCGCGACCTCGATGGGCGAACCGAGCGACATGACCACGCCGCCGACGTGATCGAGCCGGATGCGGTCGACCGCCCAGGCGAACGAGGAGTCCGTCGTGCTCGTATAATCCCCCAGGACCCAGATCATCACCATCTGTCCGATCCGCTCGTGGAGCGGCATCTTGGCCACCGTCTCGTCGATCCACCGCGAGGCGGCGGCGGGGAGGGGACCGGTGAGCGGGACGGAGACACCGCGCAGGGCCACGGGGCCCGGCGTCGGCGCGAGGGGGCCGGGCGACGCGGGCGCGGCGCACGAGAGCAGGGCGAACGTGCCGGCGATGCCGGCCAGACGGAGGTGCGACGAGTGCGACATCAGGCCCTGAGGGGAAGGGGAGCGTGGATCGGCGCGCTGTGGCTGTTGACGAGCGTGGCCTGCGCCACGCCACCGAGGGCACAGGAGGGGCGACGCGCCCCCGACCGGCCGGTCTTCCGGCCGGGAATGACGGTGCTGCTCGAGGACTCGCTCCAGGTGATCGCCGGTCGCCGGATCGCGCTCATCACGAACCATACCGGCGTGGACGCCAAGGGCCAGTCGCTCGTCGACCTGCTGCAGGCCGATCCGCGGGTCAAGCGCGCGAACGTGAACCTCGTCCGCCTCTTCTCGCCCGAGCATGGCATCCGCGGCGACCAGGACGTGGAGAACCTGCCGGACATGCGCGACACCAGGTCCGGACTCATGGTCCACTCGCTGTACCTGAGCGGGACCGTCGGGCCGCCCGACAGCCTCCTGCGCGACCTCGACGGGCTCGTCTTCGACCTGCAGGACATCGGCACGCGCACGTGGACCTACGTGGGAGTGATGGTCTATGCGATGCGGGCCGCCGCGCGGGTCGGCATCCCGTTCGTGGTGCTCGATCGCCCCAATCCGCTCGGCGGCCGCACCGAGGGGCTCCTGCTCGACTCGGCCCTGGCCAACCCCGAGGATCCGACCCCGCAGCGGCGCGGTCAAGCCTACGCATTATATCCCGCGCCGCTGCGGCACGGTATGACGATGGGCGAGATGGCGCGGTGGTTCGCCGCCGAGTTGCGGATCCCCGTCCAGCTCACCGTCGTCGCGATGGGGGGCTATCGCCGCAGCATGTGGTGGGACGAGACCGGCATGCCATGGACGACCCCGTCGCCGTCCATGACGTCCCTCACCAGCGCGATCGTCTATCCCGCCCTCGTGCCCTTCGAAGGGTCGAACCTCTCGGTGGGCCGCGGCACGGACCTGCCGTTCCAGCGACTGGGGGCCAGCTGGCTCGATGCGCGCAAGGTGGCGGCGATGCTCGAGGAGCGCGGGCTGAGCGGCGTCCGCTTCGTCGCCGAACGGTTCACGCCGGTCCGGCCGGGCGACGCGAAGTTCGCCGGGAAGGAGATCCCCGGGGTGCGCATCGTCGTCGAGGACCGCGACCGGGTTCAGGTCGCCCGGGTTGGGACCGCCCTGCTGTGGGCGATGCAGAAGGCCCATCCCGATTCGTTGCGCCTCACGGGCCGCACCGTCGACCTGCGGCTCGGGACGACCGCGGCGCGCGAAGCGCTGGTGCGCGGCGACGATCCCGACGAGGTGATCGACCGGGCCCAGCCGTCGATCGTCGCGTTCCAGCGGCGCGTGAAGCCGTACCTGCTCTACTGAGCGAGGGCGGCTTGTTGCGGCTCTGGCACGCGATCCGCGACGGGTACCTGCGGCTCATCGAACCGTTGATCGCCTGGTGCGTCGCGCGGCGGATCAACCCCAACACCATCACCTCGCTCGGGACGGTGAGCGCGGTCGGGGTGGGGGTGCTCTTCGCTGGTGGCTGGATCCGCGCGGGGGGCTGGACGCTCGGCATCCTCGCGTTCTTCGACGTGGTCGACGGCGCCGTGGCTCGGCGGACGGGGACGGCGACCGCCTTCGGCTCGTTCTACGACGCGACGCTCGACCGGGTCGCGGACGGCGCGCTGCTGGGCGGCCTCATGCTGTTCTATGCCTGGCACGAGGTCCCGCGCGCCGACCCGATGCTCGCCATGGCCTTCGTGGCGCTCGTGGCGACCTTCCTGACCTCGTACACGCGGTCGCGCGCCGACCTCATCGGCGTCGACATGAAGGGCGTGGGGTGGATGGAGCGACCGGAGCGGATCACGCTCCTCGCGGCCCCCCAGGCGTTCTTCGGTCGGGACCTTGGCGGCTGGGTCATGGATGGGGTCGTCATCCTCCTGGCCGTGACCGCGGTGATCACCTTCGCGCAGCGGGTCCGGCACGTCGCCCGCGCGACGGCGCTCCGCTAGGTTTAGGGGGTGCGCGCCGCGGCTCCCGCGGCGGCCGCTCGATCCCAGGAGCCCGTCCATGAGCCTCACCCGCCTCCGTTCCCTGGCCGCCGCGATCCTCGCGGCCGCCGCGCTGAGTTGCGGCCCGGCCGACGACCCGTCGGTGATGCGATTCGCGACCGACGATTTCGAGTTCAAGGTCTGGCCGGACGTCTCGCCCCCGCGGGCGATCGAGCGCATCACGTACACGATCGTCGTGAAGGACAAGGCCACCCAGGAACCCATCGTCGACGGGGAGGGGCGCATCTTCGCGACGAACGCGGACCGCAAGACCGTCTGGAACGGGTTCAAGTACGGTCCCGAGGCCGGCACCTATCGCGCCACGCTCACCTTCGTCACGGCGGGGGACTGGATGATGGGCATCCAGTTCCGGCGCGACTCGACCCAGGTGCTGCAACGCACGCACGACTGGCGGCAGCATGTGCGCAACGAGGCGCCGCCGGGTCAATGATCGCCGACGTCGCCAGCCTCCCGTCCCAGCCCATCGCTCCCGTCATCCTTCCCTAGTCATGCGCCACTTCCACCGCACCTCGCTCCATCCCGACCAGGTCCTCGCGACCGCGGACAGCTTCTTCCCGACCATCGGCCTCCGCCAGACCGGCGCGACGGCCCGCGGCCGCACGTTCACCGGCGTCGTCGGCGCCCCGGACATGCCGTCGACGCTGGAGCTGTCGGTGCGGATGGAGGGCGGACACTACTGCTTCGTCGAGGCCCATACCGACCAGATGGGTGAGAGCCGGCTCGACCGCAACGTCAAGAAGTTCTTCGTCCAGCTGCATGTGCAGGTGGACGCGCGACACCAGTTCGCTCCGGCGTACTGAATGAGCGGTCGACGGCGCCGGGCCGGAGAGGGCCCGGGCGAGCGGCATCTGGGTGAATCGCTGCCGCTCGAACGCAAGCTCGAGCTCTATCACTGGATGCGCCTCACCCGCACGCTCGAGGAGCGGCTCGTGGCGCTCTATCGACAGACGAAGGTCGTCGGGGGGCTCTTCCGCTCGCTCGGCCAGGAGGCGGATGCGGTCGGGTCGTGCTACGCGCTCGAACGTCGCGACGTGATGTCGCCGCTCATCCGCAACATGGGCGCGATGCTCGTGAAGGGCGCGACCCCGGTCGAGATCCTCAAGCAGTACATGGCGAAAGGCGACTCGCCGACGCGCGGCCGCGAGCTCAACATCCACTTCGGCGACATCGGCCCCGCTGGATCGACGCGCGGCTTCCTCGGCCAGATCTCCCCGCTCGGCGACATGGTCCCGGTCATGGCCGGCGTCACGATGAGCTTCAAGATGCGCGGCGAGGACCGCGTCGGCCTCGTCTACGTCGGCGACGGCGCGACGAGCACCGGCGCCTTCCACGAGGGGATCAACTTCGCCGCGGTGCAGCGCCTCCCGCTCGTCGTGATCATCGAGAACAACGGCTACGCCTACTCCACGCCCACCGAGAGGCAGACGGCGGCCAAGCAGTTCGTCGACAAGGCGATCGGTTACGGCGTGTACGGCGAGCAGGTGGACGGGAATGACGTCCTCGCGGTCTACGATTGCACCAAGCGCGCGGTGGACCGGGCGCGGGCGGGGGGCGGGGTCTCGCTCCTCGAGTTCATGACCTTCCGGCGCAAGGGGCACGCGGAGCACGACAACCAGTCGTACGTCAAGCCGGGGGAGGTCGAGGCCTGGGCGGCGGACAACGACCCGATCGACCGCTTCGTGCGCGTGCTCCTCGAGCGCGAGAAGGTGCCGCAGGCGACGCTCGACGCGATCGACGCGCGCATCCACGCCGAGGTCGATGCCGCGACGGATGTGGCCGAGGCGTCACCGCTGCCGCAGCCGCTCGATGCGCTCGTCGGGGTCTACGCCGATCCGCCGGCGGAGCGACCCCTGTGGTATCGCGAGGGCGCGGACGTCTCCACGCTCGGCCAGGAGCGTGCCGAGGGCTGGGGGACGTACGACGCGTCGAAGGGAGGGGCGCGCTGATGGCCGAGATCACCTATCTCGAGGCGATCCGCGAGGCCCTCGACGAGGAGATGCAGCGCGACGCGAACGTCTTCATGCTGGGCGAGGACATCGGGGCCTTCGGTGGTGCCTTCAAGGTCACCGAAGGGCTCATGGCGAAGTACGGCGAGTCCCGCGTCATCGACTCGCCCATCTCGGAGATCGCGATCGTGGGGGCGGCGGCGGGGGCCGCCCACATGGGGATGCGCCCGGTGGTCGAGATGCAGTTCATCGACTTCGTCGCGAATGCCTACGACATGCTGACGAACTATGTCGCGACGGCGCGCTACCGTGCCTTCCTGCCCTGTCCGATGGTCGTGCGCGGTCCGAGCGGGGGGTACGTGCGCGGCGGTCCGTTCCATTCGCAGAACCCCGAGGCGGGTTTCATCCACACGCCCGGGCTCAAGGTCGTGTACCCGGCCACCGCCGAGGATGCGAAGGGGCTCATGAAGGCCGCGATCCGGGACGAGGACTGCGTCCTCTTCTTCGAGCACAAGTATCTCTATCGCCGGATCAAGGGCGTGATGCCCGCCGGGGACCACGTGGTCCCGATCGGCAAGGCCCGCGTCGCCCGCGAGGGGACCGACCTGTCCATCATCACGTACGCCGCAACGGTGCACAAGGCGCTCGAGGCGGCGGAGCAGTTGCAGTCCGAGGACGGGCTCTCGGTGGAGGTGATCGACCTCCGTACGCTGGCCCCGCTCGATGACGAGGCGATATTCGCCACCACGCGCAAGACCAACCGCGTGCTCGTGGTGCACGAGGACACCCGGACCGGCGGGATCGCCGGCGAGATCACCGCGCGGATCAGCGAGAGCTGCTTCGCGCACCTCGACGCGCCGGTGCTGCGGGTGACGGCGCACGACATCCCGCTCCCCTATGCGCCCGCGCTGGAGGATTTCGTGCTCCCGCAGGTCAACGACATCAAGGTGGCCGCGCGCCGCCTGGCGGCGTGGTAGCATGACCACGTCCCCCGCGCCCGTCGCCCCGGCCAAGTCCCGCGTCGCCGCCATCGGCTGCTTCATGGCGGTGATCGGCGCCTTCTCGGGCGGCATGATCGCCGTGCTGATCTCGATGGGGGTCGCCAAGGTGACCGGCGCTCCCCGTTGCGACGGCATCCCGACGTGCAACTGGCACTATTATTGGGGGGTGGGGGCGCTGCTCGGCCTCGTCTCCCTGCCGTGGTTGGTCGTGTCGGCCCTATTGAGCTCGCCGCGGCAGGATGCGGCGGCCCCCGAGTCCAAGAACTGAGCGAGGTTGCGTCCGTGGCCCGTGTAGACGTCATCATGCCCCAGATGGGCGAGTCGATCGCCGAAGGCACCCTGTCGCGGTGGCTCAAGAAGGTCGGCGACGAGATCAAGCGTGACGAGCCGATCTTCGAGATCTCGACCGACAAGGTCGATGCGGAGATCCCCGCTCCCACCGCGGGGGTCCTCGCGGAGATCATCGTGCACGAGGGGACGACGGTCCCGGTGAATGCGATCGTGGCGCGGATCGAGACCGAGAAGGGGGCGTCCCTCGCACCGGCGGCGGCGCCGGTCGCGGCCCCTGGCGCGGCCCCTGCCGCGGTCCCTGCGCCCGCCGCCGCCGCGTCCGTCCCGTCACCGGCACCGGTCGCCGCCTCGGCATCGGCCGCTCCCGCCCGGCCTGCCGCCGCGGCCGGTTCGTTCGAGGAGCGCATCCGCACCAAGTCCTCTCCGCTCGTGCGCCGGATGGCGGCGGACGCGGGCGTCGACATCAGCGTCCTCGCCGGCTCCGGCATCGCCGGCCGCGTGACCAAGAAGGATCTGGTCGAGCACCTCGAGAACGGGCCGCGCACCCCGGCACCGGTCGCGATGCCCGGCGGCCTGCCGGCGTCGGTCGCGGTCCCGGTCGGCCACGCGCACGAGCCCACCTTCACGCCGTGGCCCGGCGACGTCGTCGAGCCGATGAACAAGATCCGCAAGCTCACCGCCGACCACATGCGACAGGCCAAGCAGGTGGCGGCGCACGTGACGAGCTTCTTCGAGATCGACCTCACGCGCATCGCGCGGATCCGCGCCAACACGCGCGCCGCCTTCGAGGCCGAGACGGGGCAGAAGCTCACCTACCTGCCGTTCATCATCCGCGCGGTGGTCGAGAACCTGCGGCGGCACCCCGTGCTGAACGCGACGGTCAGCGGCACCGACGTGATCCTCCGCAAGCGCTTCAACATCGGCATCGCCGTGGCGCTCGACCCGACCGGGCTGATCGTCCCGGTGCTCAAGGACGCCGACGGGCTCAATCTCACGGGCATCACGCGCGGCACGAACGACCTCGCCGCGCGCGCGCGGTCCAAGAAGCTGAGCCCGATGGACGTGCAGGACGCGACGTTCACCATCACGAACCCCGGCGTCTTCGGCTCGCTGATGGGCACCCCGATCATCCCCGTCGGCACGACGGCGATCCTCTGTCTTGGCGCCATCGAGAAGCGGCCGAAGGTCATCACCGGTCCCGATGGTGAGGACACCATCGCCATCCGCACCTGCGCCTACTTCTCGATCAGCTTCGACCATCGGGTCGTGGACGGCGCGGACGCCGACCGGTTCATGGCCGACCTCAAGAAGTCGCTCGAGAACGTCACCGGCTGAGTGGCGCGCTCGCTGACCATCCATCGCACGGTCGTCACGCCGCCGGAGCGCGCCCGCTGGCTCGACCGCGTGCGGGCGCGCGAGGCGTACTTCGCGGGCGCCGGTTGCCGTTACTGGGTGTTCGAGGAGCAGTCCCTGCCGGGCGCCTTCGTGGAGTTCTGCGAGGCGAACGACGCCAAGTCCTTGCAGGCCGCGCATGCGGCCGCTCCGGATCCGGTCCTGGATCCGACCCGCATCTATTCCATCGTGGAGCTCGCCTGATGCCGACCCGCTCGCTCGAGATCGACGGCCGCACCTGGAAGGTCTATCCCAGCGGCTACATCACGCAGTATGACGCCGACGAGTTCGGCCTGCTCTTCGTGCAGGGCGTCGCCGACGCCCGCGAGGTGCGCGTCACGCGCTATTCACCCTCGGGCGCGCGCTCGCGCGAGCGGTCGCTTGCCGACCTGGACGACGCGGCGCTGCGTCGGCTCTTCACGCTGTCGCAGCCGAGCGCGCACTCGCCTGAGGCCGGCTACGCGCCGTGAGCGCTGACCCGGGGACGTCGGCCGCGGCGCCGGCGCCCCACGTGAATCCGCACGTGGACCTGCACGCCCACTCGACGGCGTCCGACGGCGCGCACGCGCCGGCGAGCGCGGTGGCCGTGGCGCATCAGGCGGGACTGTCAGCCTTCGCGCTCACCGACCACGACACGCTCGCTGGCGTCCCCGAGGCGCAACGTGCCGCGGACGCCGTCGGCTTGCGCCTCGTCGCGGGCGTGGAGCTCTCCGTGCACCAGGATGGTGTCGAGGTCCACCTGCTCGGATTGCACATCCGCGACGTCTCCGCCTTGCAGGACCGGCTCGAGCGCTACCGGGACCATCGGCGCACCCGGGCCGAGGAGATGGTCGCGCGGCTCAATGCGATCGGCGTCCCCGTGACGATGGACGCGGTGCTCGCCGCCGCGGGCGACGGCGCGCTCGGGCGGCCGCACGTCGCGAAGGCGCTCATCGCCGGGGGGTTCGTGAAGGACTCGCGCGAGGCGTTCGACCGCTACCTGGCCGCGGGCCGTCCCGGCTACGTCGAGAAGGAGCGCCTCGAGATCGCCGAGGGGATCCGGTTCATCCATGAGGCGGGCGGAATCGCGATCGTGGCGCATCCCGGACCTGATGGGCGCCGGGAGCGCATCGAGCCGCTCGTGCCGCTCGGCCTCGACGGACTCGAGGTCCGGCACCCCAGTCACTCGGCCGAGGACACGAAGCGGATCGCCGCGCTCGCCGCGCATTTCGGCCTCGTCCCGAGCGGAGGCTCCGACTGGCATGGGGCGATGCATGGCGGCCGCGTCCTCGGCGCGATGCAGGTCCCGCTCGCGTGGCTCGACGCGCAGGATGCGCGCGTCGCGCAGGTCCGCGCGGGATGAGCGGAGCGCGTGGCGTCGTCCTGGTCACGGGGGCGGGGCAGCGCGTCGGGCAGGCGATCGCGCGTCACCTCGGGACGCTCGGCTGGCGCGTCGCCGTGCACTACGGCGCATCCGCCGCGGGAGCCGCGGCGACCGTCGAGGCCATCCGCGCGGCTGGGGGGGACGCGGAGGCATTCGGCGCCGACCTGCGCGCGCCCGACGCCGCACCGGGGCTCATCGATGCCGTGGTCGCGCGCTTCGGATCACTCGATGCCCTGGTCAACTCCGCCGCCGGCATGGAACGCTCGCCGATCGGCGGGACCTCCGCCGCGGACTTCGACCGGATCATCGCGCTCAACCTCCGGGCGCCCTTCCTGCTCGCGCAGGCGGCGTCCGCGGTGCTCCGCGATGGCGGGACCATCGTGAACATCGCGGATCACATGGCGGATGAGCCGTGGCCCGACCACGTGGTGCACGGGGTGAGCAAGGCGGGGGTCGTCGCGCTCACGCGTCACCTGGCCGCGGCGCTCGCCCCGCGTGTCCGCGTGAACGCCGTCTCGCCCGGCTTCGTGCTCGCACCGCCGGACATGCCGGAAGCCGTCGCCGAGCGCTTCGCGGCCGAGACGCCGCTCCGACGCCTCGGCACGCCCGAGGACGTGGCGCAGGCGGTCGCGTACCTGCTCGACGCCACCTACGTGAC
>JBGATT010000089.1:0-13595 GCA_044229035.1 Gemmatimonadaceae bacterium
GCGAACGAGGTCGTCGCGGACCACGCGCACATGAGCAGCGCGATCCAGAGGGACAGCTCGCCGACGAGGATCATGGCTTACTGCGGCGTCTTCGTCGGTGGGGCCGCGCTGTCGACGGGATGGGGCGGCTGGGCACCGTTCTTGTACGCCTCGCGCATGGCCGGCGAGTAGCTCTCCGGCGCGGCCTCGTAGCGCGACGCGCACTTGGCGAGCAGCGTGGTCGCGTGGAAGACGCCGTCATCGCCCAGGCGGCCCTCGACGACCACGTCCACCGAGTCGCTGAAGGTGTCGGGGATGATCCCGCGGTAGTCGACCTTGTAGGTCGCCTTCCCGTCGGTCATGTCGAACCGGACGCGCTTGCCGCTCGAGTCGCGCTCGACCGAGCCGTGCACGACGCGGGCGCCGACCTTCACGCCGGTGCGCTTGATGCCCGGGTCCTCGAGGACCTTCGCTTCCAGCTCCGCCGGCGTCAGGAAGTAGACCGCGGTGTCCTTGATGGCACCGGCCATGAGGAAGCCCGCGGTCCCGAGGACCAGCGCGCCGCCGATGAGGAACTTGGAACGTGCCTGCATGCGATCTCCGGAAATGCGATGCGCGGAATATAGCCGGGTGCGCGGCCTACGGGGCCACCTGCCGCATGAGGATCGCGCCCGCTCCCGTACCCGCGGCGTCGGCCACGAGGTCCTTGGCCGATGCATCGCCACCGGTCCGGTGGTCCCACCATTCCTTCGCGACACCGACCGAGAGCGTGACACCCGCGGCCGTCCAAGCGGCGTCCCGGTATCGGTGTCCGTTCGCCCGGAGCACGCTGTGCGTGGCGGAGTGGATCACGGCGGAGGCCGTGAAGTGGTAAAGCTTGTCGCGCCCGAGCCAGCGATCGGCGGACGGCTCGCGTCGCGGACCGCCGAAGCTGAGCGAGCCGGCGAGCAGCACCAGGGTCAGGCCGGGCATGCGTTCACTCCCGGTCCCGCGCCCACGCGACGGTCGCACGCACCGCGCGACGCCATCCCCCCAGTCCCTGCCGGGCCGCGCTCACGCCGCCCGCCGGCACGAACCGCGTGTACGACCGCGAGGCGAAGAAGGCCTCGGCACTCGGCCACACGCCCACCGCGATCCCGGCGAGCCCTGCGGCGCCCATCGCCGTCGTCTCGATCACGTCGGGCCGCTCCACCGGCACGCCGAGCACATCGGCCTGGAACTGCATCAGCCAGTCGTTGAACGTGGCACCACCGTCCACGCGCAGCACATCGAGCGGCGCGCCACTCGCGCCGCGCATCGCCTCGAGCACGTCGGCGGTGCCGTACGCCATCGCCTCGAGCGCCGCGCGCACGAGATGCTCGCGCGTGGTGCCGCGCGTGAGGCCCACGATCGTCCCGCGCGCCTCGGGCTCCCACGCGGGCGCGCCCAGTCCGGTGAGCGCCGGCACGAAGTACACCCCGTCGTTCGACGTGAGCTGCCGCGCCATCGCCTCGCTCTCGGACGCCCTGGTGAGCAGCCCCAGTCCGTCGCGCAACCACTGCACGGCCGCGCCCGCGATGAAGATCCCCGCTTCGAGCGCGTACGCCGCGCCACCGCGCGCATCGCACGCGACCGTGGTGAGGATCCCCTGCCCGCCGACGGGACGCGTCGCGCCGGTGTGCAGCAGGAGGAACGCCCCCGTGCCATAGGTGTTCTTGCTCTGCCCGGCCCCCCAGCACCCTTGGCCGTAGAGCGCGGCCTGCTGGTCGCCCGCGACCCCGGTGATGGGGATCGCCGCGCCGAGATGCTCAGCGGCGGTCACGCCGAACGCACTGGACGACGCTCGCACGGCCGGGAGGATCGACATCGGCACGTTGAACAAGGTGCACAGCTGCGGACTCCACGCCATCGTGTTGATGTCGAAGAGCATCGTGCGCGATGCGTTGGTCGGGTCGGTCGCGTGTTCGGCGCCATCCGTCAGTTTCCAGATGAGCCACGTATCGATGGTCCCGGCGGCGAGTCGCTCCGTCGGGATGCCAGCGGCGCGCGCCTTGTGCTCGAGCAACCACTCGAGCTTGGTGGCGCTGAAGTAGGGATCGGGCACGAGCCCGGTCGCCTGGTGGATCGCCTCCGCCTGACCCGCGGCCCGCAACGCCTGGCACCGCGCCGTCGTGCGACGGTCCTGCCAGACGAGCGCGCGGTCGATCGGTCGTCCGGTGGCACGGTCCCAGAGCACGATCGTCTCGCGCTGGTTGGTGATGCCGATCGCGTCGGGGACGACGCCCGCCTGCGCGATCGCCTCGCGGGCGCTCTCGAGCGTCGTCCGCCAGATCTCCTCGGGATCGTGCTCCACCCAGCCCGGCTGCGGGAAGTGCTGCGTGAGCTCGCGTTGTCCGCGCCCCACCACGCGGCCATCGGCCGCGACGACGAGCGCGCGCGAGCTGGTGGTGCCCTGGTCGAGCGCGAGGACGTGGCGCATCGGGTGCCCTAGGCCGGAGGAGGAAGGATGGAGGTGTCGCTCGCGAACGCGTACGGCGGCGCGAACACCCCGACGTCGGTCACGATGCGCGTGATGAGCGTGTGCGGCGTCACGTCGAATGCCGGATTGTACGTCGCCGCCCCTTCGGCGGCGATCCGCACGCCGCCGAGGTGCGTGACCTCCTCGGCGTGCCGCTGCTCGATGGGGATCGCCGCGCCGTCATGGGTGTGCGGGTCGACCGTGCTCATCGGCGCCGCGACCACGAACGGGATGCCGTGGTGCTTCGCGAGCACGGCGAGGCCGTACGTCCCGATCTTGTTCGCGGCGTCGCCGTTGGCCGCGATGCGATCCGCGCCCACGATCACGAGATCGACCTCACCGCGCGCCATGAGACTCGCCGCCATCCCGTCGGTGAGCACCGTGACCGGGATCCCCGCCCGCGTGAGCTCCCACGCGGTGAGGCGGGCGCCCTGGAGCAGGGGTCGCGTCTCGTCGGCCCACACGCGTGGCCGCCGACCCTCCGCATGCGCGACGTACACGGGCGCGAGCGCGGTGCCGATCCCCGCGGTCGCCAGCGCGCCGGCGTTGCAGTGCGTGAGGATGCGCATGCCGTCGCTGATGAGCCCGGCGCCATGCCGTCCGATCGCGAGGCACATCGCCGCATCCTCGGCGCGGATCCGCTCGGCCTCGGCCCGCAACGCGGCCGCGCGAGCCGCATCGTCGAGATGCGCGCCGCGCGCGGTGGCCAGCATCCGGTCGAGCGCCCACATGAGGTTCACGGCGGTGGGCCGAGTCGCGCGCAGCTCCGCCGCCATCCGCTCCACCTCGCGCAACGGATGCCCGTCGCTCGCGACCGCGAGACCGATCGCCGCCGCGACGCCGATCGCGGGCGCCCCGCGCACCGCGAGCGTGCGGATCGCCTCCGCGACCTCGGCGACCGTCCGCAGGTCGCGCGTGACGACCTCGGCCGGGAGGCGCCGCTGGTCGAGGATGCGCAACGCGCCGTCGGGGGACCACCCGACCACGAGGGTCGGCGGGGCGATCTGTTCCATGTGCCAAACGTATAGATTGGGGGCGTCACCCTCCAGCGACCCAGGCCCCGAGCATGTCCGACGCCTACGAGTTCCTCCTCCTCGATGTCGCCGACCGAATCGCGACGGTCACCATCAACCGGCCCGACAAGCTCAACGCGCTCAACGCGCAGGTGATCGGCG
This sequence comes from Gemmatimonadaceae bacterium, assembly GCA_044229035.1. Taxonomy (GTDB): domain Bacteria; phylum Gemmatimonadota; class Gemmatimonadetes; order Gemmatimonadales; family Gemmatimonadaceae; genus Pseudogemmatithrix. The sequence goes on from JBGATT010000089.1 coordinate 3,652, forward strand.
AACTGGACCGGATGTTCACCGCGCTCGCGGCGAAGGCCGACGTCGGTGCGATCATCCTCACCGGCGCGGGGCGCGCCTTCGTCGCCGGGGCGGACATCGCCGAGGTCGCCGCGGCGGCGGGCGAGCCGGCCGGGCTCGCGGCAGTGGCGGCATTCGGCTCCGCCGTCTTCACGCGCATCGAGCGACTCAACAAGCCGGTGATCGCGGCGGTGAACGGCTTCGCACTCGGCGGCGGTTGCGAGCTCGCGCTCGCTTGCCACATCCGCATCGCGAGCAAGGCGGCGAAGTTCGGGCTCCCCGAGACGAAGCTCGGGCTCATTCCGGGATACGGCGGCACGCAGCGCCTGCCGCGGCTCATCGGGCAGGGCCGCGCATTGCAGCTCATCTTCACCGGCGAGATGGTGGACGCCGAGCAGGCGTTCGCGATGGGCCTGGCCAACCAGGTGGTGGACGGTGCGGCGCTCATGGATGCGGCGCGGTCGATGGCGCTCATGGCGACGAAGAACGGTCCGCTCGCGCTGGCGCACGCGATCACCGCGGTGACGCAGGGGGCCGACCTCTCAATGGATGCGGCGCTGGCGCTGGAGGCCGAGCAATTCGGCGCGGTGGGGCGCACGGCCGACATGCGCGAGGGGACCACCGCCTTCCTCGAGAAGCGCGCCGCGAACTTCCGCGGGGCCTGAGCGCGTGACCGGGACCGCCCCGCAGGCCGTGGCGGCCCGGCTCCGCGCGCTCACGCTGCGCGACTTCCGCAACGTGGCGCACGCCGAGCTCGCGTGCGCGCACGATGGCATCGTGGTGCTCGGCGAGAACGGGCACGGCAAATCGAACCTCATCGAGGCGATCGCCTATCTCCGGCTGCTGCGCTCGCAGCGCGGCGCGCGCGACCGCGACCTGATCCGCTTCGGCGAGGCGGCGTTCCACCTCTCGGCCGAGCTCGCGGGCACGGGCGCGCACCGCGCGACCGCGGCGGTCGACAAGCAGGGACGCAAGAAGATCACCCTCGATGGCGGGGAACCGGAGAAGCTGACCGACGCCCTCGACGCGCTGCCGAGCGTGAGCTTCTCGCCCCGCGACGTCGACCTCGTGGCCGGGTCGCCAGCCGAGCGGCGGCGCTACCTCGACATCACGCTCGCCCTCACCTCGCGGAGCTACCTCAACGCGCTCCGGCACTACCGCGGCGCGCTGGCCCGGCGGAACGCGGCGTTGCGTGACGCGGCGCGCGCGACGCGGGGCGCGCAGGCGGAGGCGGTGGGCGCCGTGGCCGCTTGGGAGCCGGCGCTCGCCGAGCATGGCGCGGTGATCATCACGCAGCGACGCGAGTGGGTCTCCGCGCGCGCCGCGGAGTTCCAGCGGCAGTGCGTCGCCATCGGCGAGCGCGGCGCGCCCACACTCGGCTATGCGGGGAGCTTCGCCGAGGCGGAGGACGTGCGGAGCGCGCTGCGCGAGCAGCTGGACCGGCAGCGCGAGCACGACATCCGCCGGTGCCTGACGCATGCGGGACCGCACCGCGACGACCTGGCGCTCGCGCTCGATGGCCGCGACCTGCGCACCGTGGGTTCGGCAGGGCAGCAGCGCACGGCGGCGATCGTGCTCCGACTCCTCGAGGCCGCGACCCATCGCGACGCGAAGGGCGTGACGCCGGTCCTGCTCCTCGACGACCCGTTCGCCGAGCTCGATCGCCGGCGGACCGGGCGGATCCTCGCCCTGCTGGAGGAGGTGGGGACGGGCCAGGTGGTGCTCTGCGTGCCGCGCGAGGACGAGATCCCCGCGCGGTACACGAAGCTCGCGCGCTGGCGCGTGCGGGATGGGGCGTTCACGCGTGAGGCGGAGGGATGAGGCACCGCGACGACCATCACGGCCCCGGCAAGCCTCGCGCGATCGCCGAGGCGCTGCAGGAGGTGTTGAAGCGGACGGGCCTCGACGAGGACGTCGCGCGCGCGGGCGTGATGGCCGCGTGGCCGCAGCTGGTGGGCGCGCAGATCGCGGGCGTGACGCAGCCGCGGCTCATGACCGAAGACGGGACGCTCGTGGTGGGCGTGAAGAGCCACGGATGGATGCAGGAGCTGACGATGATGGAGCGGCAGCTGGTGGCGAAGCTCGCGACGGTGCCGTCGCCGACGCCGGTGAAGCGGATCCGCTGGGAGCTGTTGCGCTAGGGTGACGCCGGGGTCGTTTCCCCTCTGAAACGCGCATCCCGGCGCGTTGCTTTCACGCGCACTGCCGGGTATTTTTTGGGGTCGTGCGCGAGGGGGATTCTCCCTCTGTGGCGCACCCGTCCGGACCCCCGACCCCACTACCCGACGATGGCCAAGACCAACGACGCTTCCGAGTCCTCGTACGACGCCTCAGGGATCCAGGTACTGAAGGGCCTCGAGGCCGTCCGGAAGCGCCCGGGCATGTACATCGGCTCCACGTCGCACCGCGGCCTCCACCACCTCGTCTACGAGGTGGTCGACAACTCGATCGACGAGGCGCTCGCCGGCTATTGCGACACGGTCGACGTCACCATCCACGCCGACAACTCGATCACGGTGGCCGACAACGGCCGCGGCATCCCGGTGGACATCCACCCGGTCGAGAAGCTCCCCGGCGTCGAGCTCGCGCTCACGGTGCTCCATGCGGGCGGCAAGTTCGACAAGAACACGTACAAGGTGTCGGGCGGCCTCCACGGCGTCGGCGTCTCGGTCGTGAACGCGCTCTCCGAGTACCTGAAGGTGTGGGTGAAGCGCGACGGCAAGGAGCATTACATGGACTTCTGCCGCGGCGACACGACCACCAAGCTCAAGGTGCTCGGGACCGTCAAGAGCAAGGACACCGGCACGACGGTCTGGTTCAAGCCCGACGCGCAGATCTTCACCGAGCTCGAGTACGACTACGCGACGCTCTCGACGCGCCTCCGCGAACTGTCGTTCCTCAACAAGGGCGTGACGATCACGCTCAAGGACGTCCGCGAGGGGAAGGAGCGCGAGGAGACCTTCCATGCGAAGGGCGGCCTCAAGGAGTTCGTCGGCTTCCTCAACGCGAAGCAGAAGCCGCTCCACCCCGAGATCCTCTACCTCGAGGGCGAGAAGGACGACATCGGGATCGAGCTCGCCCTGCAGTACAACGACGGCTACAACGAGAACGTCTTCTCGTTCGTGAACAACATCAACACGCACGAGGGCGGCACGCACCTCACCGGCTTCAAGTCGGCGCTCACGAGCGTGATCAACAAGCACCTCGACAAGTCGTCGTTCGCCAAGAAGGACAAGGAGGTCAAGCTCTCCGGCGACGACGCGCGTGAGGGCCTGACCGCGGTGCTCTCGGTGAAGGTCCGCGAGCCGCAGTTCGAGGGACAGACCAAGACGAAGCTCGGCAACTCCGAGGTCGAGTCGGCGGTGAAGACCGTCGTCAACGAGTGGCTCGCGACGTACCTCGAGGAGCATCCGCGCGTCGCGAACATCATCCTCGACAAGGCGCTCTCGGCGGCCCGCGCCCGCGAGGCCGCCCGCAAGGCGCGCGACCTCACCCGCAAGAAGTCGGCGCTCGACGTCGGCAACCTGCCCGGCAAGCTCGCCGACTGCTCGCTGTCGGACCCCGCGATGTGCGAGATCTACCTCGTCGAGGGCGACTCGGCCGGCGGCTCCGCCAAGCAGGGCCGCGACCGCATGTTCCAGGCGATCCTCCCGCTGCGCGGCAAGATCCTCAACGTCGAGAAGGCGCGCATCGACAAGATCCTCTCCAACGAGGAGATTCGCACGATCATCACGGCGATCGGCGCGGGCATCAAGGAGGAGTTCACGCTCGAGAACGTCCGGTACCACAAGATCATCATCATGACGGACGCCGACGTGGACGGCGCCCACATCCGGACGCTCCTCCTCACCTTCTTCTTCCGCCAGATGCCGGAGCTGATCGACGCGGGCATGGTCTACATCGCCCAGCCGCCGCTCTTCCGCGTCGCCAAGGGGAAGGAGGAGTACTACGCCTACGACATGGTCGAGCGCGACACGATCGCGACCCGCCTCGGCAACGGCGACGCCACCAAGACCAACATCAACATCCAGCGCTACAAGGGCCTCGGCGAGATGAATCCCGACCAGCTCTGGAAGACGACGATGGACCCCGAGACGCGCACGATCCTCAAGGTCACGCAGGACGACGCGTTCCAGGCGAACGAGATCTTCCAGACGCTCATGGGCGACGAGGTCGAGCCCCGGCGGCTGTTCATCGAGGCCAACGCAAAGTTCGTCAGCAATCTCGATATCTGAGCAAGGCGGAAGGGGGAAGGAAGAAGGCAGTGCGGGGCCCGGGCATCGCTCGGGCCCCGCATGCGTTCACGGTCGCTTCAGCACCGCGTGGAGGTCTGGCGGCACCCAATCGAGTTCCGTGGCGGGCTCGCTCGCCGGACGAGTGTACCCCGCCCACCGATTGGCGATCTCCGTCCATGAGGCGTCACCCGTCTGCGCCGCGATCCGTCGCGCCAGACTGACGTGCAGCGTCCGGTACGCCTCGGTCACCGACCATTCGTTGCGTGAGTACTTGAGCCAGGCCCCGGTGTCGTAGCGTTGCGCGTAGATCCGCGCAGCACGCACTGCCGAGGGATAGAGGCGCGCGAGGGCCGTGTCCTCCGGGACCACCTTCAGATAGTCGCCCACGCCGAGGACGGCGAACGCGTGCCCGTTCCAGATCCGCGTGACGGGATGGTATTCCTCCCACCACGCCCCGTCACCGTCGAGTACCAGCACCCCGCCCTCGTTCCACGGAACCGTCAGCGAGCGCGCGACCTGGGACGCGCGATCGCGCCAGCGTGGATCTCCGGTCCGCGTGAACACCGCCGCGAGCGTCGCGAGAGCGATTCCCTGCGTGAGACCCGAACGCCACGGGGCCGCGACCGGCACCCCCGCGCCGTTCCAGTGGAAGTTGTAGTACCACACGGGGAACCGGATCCCGGCGCTACTGCCGGTCCCGTCCACCCAGGTCGCGTACCGCCACAGCGCCTCCGCGGTCCGCACGAGGGAGTCGAGCGGCAGCGTCGCCGCCCCGTAGTACATGCCTGTCTCGAAGATCGTCGACGCCGGCTGGAAGAAGATCCCGCCCGTACCCTGCGGCTCGTACCAGATAAGACCCGGGGTCCGCGACGGGAGCTTGAAGATGCTGCCGCGGGCGCGAAGCTGGCCGGTGACGAACTCGACGGTGACTGCCACGCGGTCGATGGCACGATCGAAGAGCACCGAATCGAGGACCCCGCGCGCATGGAACTCATCAAGCGACTGCAACGATCGACTGAGATACGGCGACATCCGCATGGCATGATCGGAATGGAGCGGTCGGAGCGAATCCCGCAGCGTACGCGCCGCGTCGACGATGGCCTGTGACGCGGCGTAGGTGCCCGGCGTGATGACGCCTTCCGCGAGCAGGCACGAGGGGATCGCGACGCCGTCGTTGTCCGGCCCCCGATCACAGACGGGCGCCACGGTGGTTGGCGGCGAGGTGATGCGGAGTCCGCGTTCGCAGGCGGAGAGCGGTACGAGCAGGAGGAGCCAGACGAATGGGGCGCGCGATGACACGGAGAATCCTCCGCAGAGGGTGAGGAGGCAGCAGATGCCCCCCCACACTCGCCCCACCCTCTGACACCGCATCTGCATATCTCACCGAAATGACCAAGAGCCCCGCGCCGCGCATCGCGACGGGGGCCCAGGCTACCGCTTTCAGAACTCCAGCATGAGGGCAGGCGGCACAGGGCGCGCCCCGCCCGTCAGCCCCGGATCGAGTCCGCCCCGCGCGTCAGCTGCGCGCCGAACCAGAGGTGCGCCGCCGAGAGCAGCGCGAACGGCATGAACGACGCCGCGGCGAGACAGAGATGCAGCACCGCGTCGATCCCGCCCGTCGGACCCGGACGCGTCACGAACACGAATGCGATCCACGCGACGAGCGCTCCCGCGCCGACGCCCTTCGCCCCGAGGGCGGCCATCTTCTCGAAGTTTTCCATGGTCCCTTAACTTGCACCCGCACCCGGGAGTTCCTCCACCCCCTCCCGGGTCACGCGGTGCGAGACCAGTGCCCGCGGGGACGGGGAGGCCGACCCCAGCGTGATCGCCCGACCGAGCGCGGCCCGTGCGGCCGATTCCCCCGATGCGTCCCGGGCGAGGATCGTCGCCAGCGGCTCGCCCCTCCGCACCGCCATGCCGGGGCGCGCATGCACCAGGAACCCCACCGAGGGGTCCACCGTGTCGTCGACCTTGGTCCGACCGCCGCCCAGCGCGGTGATCGCCCGTCCGATGATGCGTGGCTCCACGCGCTGCACGATCCCGTCCTCCGCGGCGACCACCACCGAACGGATCGGCGCCTGCGGCAGGATCCGCTCCGGCGCGTCCGCCACGTCCGGGTCGCCGCCCTGCGCCCCCACGATCGCCCGGAACTTGTCCAACGCGGCCCCGCTCTCGAGCGCCTGCTCCGCCCGCGCCCGCCCCGCCGCGACGCTCTGCACCGTCCCGCCGAGCGCCAGCATCTCGGCGGCCTGCACGAGGGTGAGTTCCCGCAGGTCGGCAGGCCCCCCGCCCTTGAGCACGTCGATCGACTCGATGATCTCCACCGCATTGCCGCAGGCGACCCCGAGCGGCGAATCCATGTTCGTGAGCAACGCGACCGTCGGACACCCGCGACGCTCGCCAAGGGCGATCATCGTCCGGGCGAGGCGTAGCGAATCCTCGAGCCGCGTCATGAACGCCCCCGCGCCCGTCTTCACGTCGAGCACCAGCCCGGTGAGCCCCTCGGCCAGCTTCTTCGACATGATGCTCGCGGCGATGAGCGGGATCGCCTCCACGGTGCTCGTCGCGTCGCGCAGCGAATAGAAGCGCCGGTCGGCCGGCGCGATCTCCGCCGTCTGCCCGATCAGCACGCAGTTGAGGCGCTCCACCTGCCTGGCCGCCTCCTCGAGCGTGAGCCGGGTGCGGAAGCCGGGGATGCTCTCGAGCTTGTCGAGCGTACCGCCGGTGTGGCCGAGCCCGCGCCCCGACATCATGGGCACCGCGACGCCGCACGACGCCACGAGTGGCGCGAGCACGATCGACACCTTGTCACCGACGCCGCCGGTGGAGTGCTTGTCGATCCGCGGCACGGTGAGATGGCTCAGGTCGAGCATCCGGCCGCTGTCGAGCATCGCCGACGTGAGCGCCTCGATCTCGCCGTCGTCCATGCCACGGAAGTAGACGGCCATCGCGAGCGCGGCGATCTGATAGTCGGGCACCTCCCCTGCCGCGTAGCGCGACATGAGGTCATGCCATTCGGGCGGCGTGAGGGTCCCGCCGTCCCGCTTGCGTTCGATCAGCTCCACGACCGTCATTGACCCACCTCCCCGCGCCAGCGAACGTTCACGTCCAGTGTCCTATTCAATAGACGAGCCACCCCCCGCGGCGGGCCCGTCCGCCCGCGCCGTCGAACTGCGCCGCCGGCTCGAGCAGGCGGCGCACGAGTACTACATCCTCGACCGCCCGTCGCTCAGCGACCGCGAGTACGACACGCTCTTCCGCGAGCTCCAGGCGCTCGAGCGCGACCACCCCGAGCTGCGCGACGCGGACTCCCCCACCACGCGCGTGGGCGCGACAGTCTCCGAGAGCCACCTCGCCAAGCATACGCACCTGGTCCCGATGGCGTCGCTCGACAACGCCTTCGACGAGACCGAGCTCGCCGAGTGGGAGACCCGGCTCGGCAAGCTCGTCGGCGAGGCCACGCGCGCCGAAGGGTACTGCTGCGAACTCAAGATCGACGGCGCGGCCGTCTCGCTCACCTATCGTGACGGCACGCTCGCGGTGGCGGCGACGCGCGGCAACGGCACCGTGGGCGAGGACGTCACCGCCAACGCGCGCACCATCGCCGACATCCCGCGCCATCTGGACGGCGCGAACTGGCCGGCGACCATCGAGATCCGCGGCGAGGTCTACATGACCTTCGACGGCTTCGAGCGGATGAATGCCGATCGCGCGAAGGCCGGCGAGGCCGTCTTCGCCAACCCGCGCAACTCGGCGGCCGGCGCCCTCCGCCAGAAGGACCCGCGCGAGACGGCGCGGAAACCGCTGCGCTTCTACGGCTATGCCTTCGCGGTGCCGGGGAACGAAGCGCTGCCGTTCCGCACGCAGTGGGAGCTGCTCGAGACGCTGGCGTCGTGGGGGATCCCCGTCGCGCCGCATCGCCGCGCCTGCGCCACGCTCGATGAGGTGCACGCGTGGGCGCGTGCTCTCGAGTCGACCATCCGCCCCGAACTCCCCTTCGCGATCGACGGCGGCGTGGTGAAGGTCAACCAGCTAACGCTGCAGTCGGAACTCGGAGTGGTGGGTGGCCGGGTGCCGCGCTGGGCGATCGCGCGGAAGTTCGCGCCAGACATCGCCGAGACGACGCTGCTCGACATCGAGGTGCAGGTGGGACGCACCGGCGCGCTCACGCCGCGTGCGGTGCTGGCACCGGTCGAGGTCGGCGGCGCGACGATCAACTACGCCACGCTCCACAACTTCGAGCTCGTGGCCGAGAAGGATCTGCGGATCGGTGACACCGTCCTGGTGAAGCGGGCGGGCGAGGTGATACCGCAGATCCTCGGGCCGGTGCCGGAGCAGCGCACCGGCGACGAGCGTGTCGTCACGGCGCCGGCGCAGTGCCCCATCTGCGGCACGCCGGCGGTGCGGGACGAGGATGAGGTCGCGAGCTACTGCCCGAACGTCGTCTGCCCCGGCCGTCGCCTCGAGGCGCTCGCGCACTTCACCTCGCGCGATGCGATGGACATCCGGGGGCTGAGCTACCAGCGGCTTGAGCAGCTGATCGCGGCCGGCCTGGTCCAGGACGCGGGTGACATCTACGCGCTGACCGCCGAGCAGGTCGCGGGGCTCGAGCGATTCGCGGAGCGCAGCGCGGAGCAGCTCATCCTCGCCATCGAGACCTCGAAGCAGCAGCCGCTCTCGCGCCTGCTCAACGCCATCGGCATCCGGCACGTGGGGGCGGAATCGGCGAAGCTCCTCGCGCGGAGCTTCGGGACGCTCGACGCGCTCGAGGCGGCTTCGGTGGAGGAGCTGGAGGCGCTGCATGGCGTGGGGCATACCATGGCCGAGGCGGTGCATACCTTCCTGCATGACCCGGCCGCGGTCGGGCTCCTCGGCAAGCTCCGGGCGGCGGGGGTCCGGACCGACGAACCCCGGGCGGCGGCGGTCGATGGTGTCTTCAAGGGCATGAAGATCGTCCTCACCGGGACGCTCCCGACCCTCTCGCGCGGTCAGGCGACCGAGCTCGTGGAGAATGCCGGGGGCAAGGTGACGAGTTCGGTCTCCAAGGCCACGGACCTCGTGGTCGCGGGCGAGGAGGCGGGGAGCAAGCTGGAGAAGGCGCAGCAGCTGGGTGTGCTCGTGATCGACGAAGCCGAACTGAAGCGGCGCCTAGGCCTTTGAGCGGTAGACCCTCAGCACAGGACCGATGATGTCGACCCTTTCCATCAGCCCCGCCACGCTCTCCGCGGTCCCGCACAGCTCGCTGCGTGCGCTGCGCGGCGCCCTCGTGCGTACCATGGGCGACGGCTTTGCCTCCGTGCTGCAGGAGGCGGGCTACGCGGGCGGCGCGGCCGTCTTCGAGGCCTTCCGCGATTGGTGCCTCGACCAGGGTCTGGGCGCGGCGGAGTCCCTGCCGCTGAGCCGCTTCCAGAGTGCCGCCGCGCGGTTCTTCTCCGAGGCGGGCTGGGGAACGGTGACCATCAACGCGCTGGGCGACGCCGCGGTCGCGTTCGACAGCCCGGACTGGTCGGAAGCCGAGCCGGAGGCGGCGATGCCGTACCCCTCGTGCTACTACTCCGCGGGACTCCTCGCCGATTTCTTCGGCCGCGTCGCCGACGGCCAGCTGGGCTGCATGGAGGTCGAGTGCCGGTCGAATGGGGCATCGCGCTGCCGCTTCCTGCTCGCGAGCCCCGAGGTCCTCGCCCACGTCTA
>JBGATT010000242.1:0-2960 GCA_044229035.1 Gemmatimonadaceae bacterium
GTGGGCGCGATCGTCGGCGACCGGTTCGTGTACATCGCGTCGAGCGCCTGGTCCTTCTGGACCGACGACGGCACCCGCGCCGCGGGGAGCGGCCCGCTCCCGGCGGTCGTCGTGCGCGAGGTCCCGCTCCGGCGCTAGCCGTCGCGCCGCGGGATCCGCACCACCGCGTCCATCCCGCCCTCGGCGCGAGGACGCAACGTGAGACTCGCCGCATCGCCATAGAGCCGCGCGAGCCGCCCACGGAGGTTCTTGAGCGCCATCCCCGCGCCGCCGTTCCCCATCGTCGGCGTGGTGGGGCCGTCGGGCCCGTCGTCGCGCACGACGAGTTCGAGCGTGCCACCGTCGGCGCGCGCGCTGATGCGCACCGTGCCCGGCGTGCGGCGGTGCGCGAGGCCGTGCCGCAGCGCGTTCTCCACCAGCGGCTGCAGCGCGAAGGCCGGCACGCGCGACGCCGCGAGGCCGCCCTCGACCTCCCACTCCACGCGGAGCCGGTCGGCGAAGCGCACCTGCTCGATCTCGAGGTAGCGGCCGGTGAGCTCGAGCTCCTGCGCGAGCGACGTCTCCTGCGCGTCGCCGGCGGTGAGCGTGGCGCGCAGCAGCTCCGACAGCCGCACCAGCATGTCCCGCGCCGCCGCCGGGTCGCGGCCGATGAGCGTCACCACCGCGTTCATCGCGTTGAACAGGAAGTGCGGATTGATCTGCGCGCGCAGCGCCTGGAGGTTCGCCTGCGCGACATCCTCGCGCAGCTGCGCCGCGGCCAGCGCCTCCGCCTGCCAGCGCCCATGCCAGCGGAGTCCCGCATGCGCGCCCACCACCGCCGCATACACCACGAGCAGCATGTCGCCGTAGATGCGGATGCCGATGATCAGCGTGCTCGCGAGCCCGCGCGGCTCGGAGAGCCCGAAGCGCGTGGAGACGGTGGCGATGACGAGGATCTGCGCCGCGATCACGAGCGGGGCGAGCAACGCATGCGTCGCGAGCGCCCGCACCACGCGGCCGCGCTCGAGCGGCACGCGCTCGCTCACCGCGACGATCACCAGCGACCAGAGGCCCCACGGCAGCCACATGAGGAGCTGCGCGGTGAGCAGCTCGACGAACGTCAGGTCCGGGTTGAGCCGCGACGGGACGAGGCGGAGGCCGAGCGTCGCGACCGCCGCCGGCAGCAGCCAGAAGCCGACGAGCAGCGAACGCGGGCGCTGCATCAGCGCCCTTCGAGCCGCGCCGTCAGCTCGGCGCGCCGCGTCCGCGAGACGCGGAGCTTGGTGCCGTCGCGCAGGATGAGCACCTGGTCGCCGGCGAACCAGGGCTGCAGCTCCTTGATGTGGTCGATCGCGACGATCACCCGCCGATGGATCCGCACGAAGCGCGCGGGATCGAGCCGCGCCTCCACGCTCGCGAGCGTCTCGCGGATGGTGTGCGCCCCGCTCGCCGTCATGAGGTCCACGTAGTTGCCGTCGGACTGCAGCCACCGCACCTCTCCCACGGCGATGGGATAGGTCCGCTCACCGTTCCGCACCATGAAGCGCTCGGTGTACGCGCCGGCGGCGACGACCGGGGCGCTCGCGGCCCCGCGCCCCACGGCGGCGAGCAGCGCGCCGAGCGCCTGCGCCTCGGACGTGAGCGCCGCGGTGGCGTGCGCGCGCTCGAGGCGCTGCCAGGTCGCCGCGAAGCGCGCGTCGTCGAACGGCTTGAGCAGGTAGTCCGCCGCCGCGACCTCGAAGGCGCGGATGGCGTGCGCGTCGTACGCGGTCACGAAGGCGGTGGGCGGCATCCGCGAGGCGCCGACGGCCGCGACCACGTCGAACCCGTCGCGCGCCGGCATCTGGATGTCGAGGAAGACCGCGTCGGGCGCCCACTGCAGGATCGCCTCGACGGCGGCGTCGCCGTCGCCCACCTCGCGGCACTCCGCGGTGGGGGCGAGGGTGCGGAGGAGCTCCCGGACGCGTTCGCGCGCCAGCGGCTCGTCGTCGGCGATGAGGACTCGCGTGATCACGCCGGGAATGTAGCCCGCGCGTGGCGGGCCGACACGTGAGGGGGGGGCACGTGCCGGAAGGCGGGACGAACGGTTCCGGGGCGGGGACGAGACGTGCGCCGTGCGCCCGCTCTCGACGGCGGGCGCGGCCCGCGCCAACTTCCGCCATGCGTCTCCCCACCCGGTCCCTGCTCGGCGCGGCCGCCTGCGCCGCGCTGCCCTTCGCGCTCGCCTTCCGCGCGCCGCAGCCCACGCCGCCCGACCTCATCCTCCACCACGGCCGCATCATGACCGTGGACGCGACCGACCGCGTCGTCGAGGCGATCGCCATCCGCGGCGACCGCATCGTCGCGGTGGGGAGCGACGCCGAGGTCCTCCGACTCGCCGGCACGAACACGCGCCGCATCGACCTCGGCGGACGCGCGGTCACCCCCGGCCTCCTCGACGCGCACTCGCACTTCTCGAGCGGGGCGACCGAACGCTACTTCCAGCTCGACGTGAGCTATCCGGCGGTGAAGGGGATCGCCGACATCGTCGCCGCCGTCGAGCGCCGCGCGGCGTCCGCGGCGCCGGGGACCTGGATCGAGGGCGGCGGCTGGGACGAGGGGAAGTTCATCGAGCGGCGCATGATCACCGCCGCCGACCTCGACGCCGTCTCGCCGCGGCACCCGGTCGTGCTCTCCAACACCACCGGCCACTACGTGGTGGTGAACAGCGTGGCGTTGCGCCTCGCGAACATCACGCGCGACACGAAGGACCCCGACGCGGGCACGATCGACCGCGGCCCTGACGGCACGCCGACGGGTGTCCTCAAGGAAGCGGCGCAGGGTCTCGTCTATCGCCTCGTGCCGCCGCTCACCGCGGCGCAGGAGCGCGAGGCGATGCGCTCGCTCGCCAAGGAGTTCGCCGCCGAAGGGATGACCGGCTTCAAGGACCCCGGCATCTCGGCGCAGACCTTCGCGAACTATCAGGCGCTCGCCGCCGAGGG
>JBGATT010000243.1:0-2940 GCA_044229035.1 Gemmatimonadaceae bacterium
CGGGTCCCGCTCGGCGCTGCAGGTGCGGCAGGGCGAGGACGCGCTCTCCATCGCGATGGACGGCGAGGGCGTGCCCCATGTCGGCGTGATGCTGGACCGAGGCGGTCTGCGCACCGGCGTGCGCCGTGGCCCCTTCTCGCGCGGCAGCGCAGCAGCGCTCGCGCTCATGCCCTCACTCGGTGCACCGGATCGCTACGCGGACGCGCTTGGGGAGTGGCAGTCCATCGCGTGGCTCGTGCCAGGGGAGCCGCAACACTGGACGATGGTGCTGCGTGCCGGGGCTCCCGCGTGAGCCGCCCCCTGATCGATCACGCGCCGGACGGCGACACTCCTCCATCGGGGCATGGCACCGCGCTCGGCGCGCTGCTCGATGGCCTGGTCGACTACGCCGGCCTGTTCCCGCCAGCCGCGTTGCCGATGGCCGAGGCAGTCGCGCGTCATGCGACGTACGTGCGCGGGGCCGACCGCGCCATCCTCGGACGCTTCGTCCTCCCCGTCGCTCGGCTGGACGAATGTGCCGCGGCGGTCGACAAGTTGCCTGCTGCGCTGGCGCCGAGGGACGGAGCGCCCTGGCGCCTGAGCGTGCTCGCAGGCGCGGCTGACGCGGAGACGCTCGCCTCGTTCAACGCACGGGAGCGCCGGCGTCTGGTGATCGACACGGTCGAGACGCGTGCGGACGCCGCCGCCGTCATCGCGGTCATCGCCGCGTCCTTGCGCGCCTACACGACGTATGTCGAGGTCCCCGTGCGCGAGGATCCCGCGCCCCTCGTCGCGGCGCTCGGCGATCATGGGCTGCGCGCGAAGATCCGGACGGGAGGCGTGACGGCGGACGCCTTCCCCTCGCCGGCCGAGGTCCTGCGGTTCCTCGTCGCGTGCGTTCGCGGGGGCGTTCCCTTCAAGGCGACCGCCGGCCTGCATCACCCGCTGCGCGGCGAATACTCGCTCACCTACGCGGCCGACGCACCGCGGGGCACGATGTACGGTTTCCTGAACATCTTTCTCACGGCCGCATTCCTCGAGGCCGGGGTCGCACCCGGTCAGGTGGCGCCGCTGCTCGAGGAACGCGATGCGTCGGCGATCGAGGTGCGCCCCGAGGCGATCGGTTGGCGGACGCATCTCCTCTCGGGCGACGCGATCGTCCGGATCCGTGCCCGCCTTGCTGGCTCCTTCGGTTCCTGCTCGTTCGAGGAGCCGGTGCAGGATCTCACTTCGCTCCGACTGCGCTGAACATGTCGACCGATCACACGCCCGACCCGACGCTCGACCCGACGATTCGCTCCTGGGTGGCCTCCGCGCACGCGGATGGCACCGACTTCCCTTTGCAGAACCTCCCGCTCGGGGCCTTCACCGCGGGGCTCGCGCCACGGGTCGGCGTGGCGATCGGTGAAGAGGTGCTCGATCTCCGTGCGGCGCGCGATCAGGGGCACCTCGATGGACTCGACGCGCGCCTCGTCGAGGCGGCAGGCGCCGAGTCGCTGAACGCGCTCTTCGCCCTCGGCCGCCCGTCGCTCTCGGCGCTCCGGGGGCGCGTGAGCGCGATGCTGCGGGCGGACACGCCCGAGGGGGCACGAGCGGAGACGGACGGCTCCCTGCTCCTGCCGGCGCGCGAGATCACGATGCGGCTGCCGGCCGAGGTCGGCGACTACACCGACTTCTACGCGAGCATCGATCACGCGACGAACGTCGGCTCGATGTTCCGGCCGGACCAACCACTGCTACCGAACTACAAGCACGTGCCGATCGGCTACCATGGACGCGCCTCGTCGCTGGTGCCGAGCGGGACCGCGGTGGTGCGGCCGCACGGGCAGGTCTCGGCGAAGCCCGAGGGGCCGCCGACCTTCGCGCCAAGCGCGCGCATGGACTACGAGCTCGAGGTCGGCGCGTTCATCGCCGGGGGCAACGCCATGGGCACGAGCATCGCGCTGTCCGATGCGGAGACGCACATCGCGGGACTGGTGCTCGTGAACGACTGGTCGGCGCGCGACCTGCAGACCTGGGAGTACCAGCCGCTCGGGCCCTTCCTCGCGAAGAACTTCGCCACGACGGTCTCGCCCTGGGTGGTCTCGCTCGACGCGCTCGCGCCGTTCCGCGTCCCGGCGCGCGCGCGCGACGCGGAGGACCCACCGCTCCTGCCCTACCTGCTCGCCGAGGGCGATCGCGCGCGCGGCGGGTTCGCGATCACGCTCGAGGTGTGGTTGCGCACGGCCGCGATGCGCGAGCAGGGGCGCCCGGCGGAGCGGCTGAGTCAGGGTTCGTTCACGCGGATGTACTGGACGCTGGCGCAGATGCTCACGCATCATGCGAGCAACGGCTGCAACCTCCGGGCGGGTGATCTTCTCGCGAGCGGGACCGTCTCGGGGCCCGAGAAGGGCGCGCGCGGCTGCCTGCTCGAACTCGCGTGGCGCGGCAGCGAGCCGGTGACGCTCTCCACCGGCGAGACGCGTGCCTTCCTCGCCGATGGTGACGAGGTCATGCTGCGCGGCTGGTGCGAGGCACCTGGCGCCGTGCGAATCGGGTTCGGCTCGTGCACGGGGACTCTCCAGGGGGCTTCATGATCCGTCACATCATCCTCTCCGCGGTGCTCGGCGCCGCGGTCCTGCCGCAGGGTGCGCTCGGACAGGGCGGCACCGACATCCTCGTGGCTCCGTTCAGCGATGTCGCCGGGCGCCTCTCGATCGGGCGTCCGGTGAACGTCACGCAACGCACGGGATACGACAACCAGCCGGCATTCACGCGTGACGGGACGGCGATCCTGTTCACGAGCACACACGCTGACGGGCAGGCCGACATCTGGCGCGTGTCCATCGACGGCGGCCCCGCGACGCGCGTGACCCGGACGGCCGAGAGCGAGTACTCGGCCACGCTCCTGCCGCACGACGACGGTTTCTCTGTGATCCGCGTGGAGGCGGACTCGACCCAGCGGTTGTGGCGGTTCCGGTC
>JBGATT010000004.1:0-54754 GCA_044229035.1 Gemmatimonadaceae bacterium
GACGCTGCGGCGCGCGAATCTCGGGGGCTCGGTGACATTCACGCGCGCGCCGGATGGCCTCTGGTTCGAGGATCGATGGGAGATCCGCATGCCTCGCACCGCCATCATCAGGGAGTACGCCGTCGGGCGGGCCGGTGAAGGCAACTCGACCGGCAGGGAGGTGCTCGAGGCGATCCAGGTGGCGCGCGGCGAGGTGCTCTCGCTCGAGGCAGCAGGACGGATCGTGTATGTGGGGAACACCACTCTCGAGGATTCGCTGCGCGCCGAGAGCGGCCTGGTCGCGGGCGACGCCGACGTGGCGGAGATGACGGAGCCGCCGACCTGCACAGCGATCCGGGCCGACAGCGAGCCCGCGGCGACGATCTACGGCACGGTGTTCGAGCGCCCGCCCGAGCGCAGTCCCGGCGCACGGGTGACCGCCCGCTGGCGCGAGGAGTTCCGCGTCACGGGACGGTTCGATGTCCAGTGGATCGACCGCGAGCAGGCGTCGACGACGGCCGACGACGGCTTCTACAGCTTCTGCGACCTTCCTCGGCAGCGGCTGATCCGATTGCAGGCGACCAAGGAGGGCCGCGAGACTCCGATCGTCGGGGCCCGCGTCCCGTGGGAGGCGGATCGCGCGCGCGCGAACCTCCAGTTCGTCGAGAGTCCGCCGACCGCCGCACCGCGACGCACCGTGCCGCTCCGCGTGGTGGGGCCCGGCGGAGCACCGATCCCGTTCGCGGTCGTGGACGCCGGTGGCGGGATCACGCGCGTGGCGGACTCATCGGGCATCGCGTATCTCCCTCAGCCGGGCGCCGAGGCGCAGCGGATCCGGGTGCGGCGGATCGGATTCGCCGCGCTCGATACCGTGATCGCGCTGCGGGGGAACGGCGAGCTGCGCGTGGAGCTTCGCGCGCTCGGCCAGCTGCTCGACGCGGTGACCGTGACGGCGACCGCGAGTTCGCCGCTCGCGCGCGCGGGATTCTACGATCGCGTGCAGCGGGTACAGCGCGGGGCGATCGCGGCCGAGTTCGTGACGCCGGAGGAGATCGAGGGGAGGAATGCGGCGCAGGTGTCCGACCTGCTCCGCGGCCGCCGCACGATCAGCGTCACGCGGGGCCTCACGCCACTGCGGACCATCGTGAAGGGGCGCGGCGGATGTGACATGACCATCCTGCTCGACGGGCAGCGGATGCGGTCTGACGACGCGGCCCGGATCGACGGAGCGGTCGCGATCGACGACCTGGTGTCCGGCCGCAACGTGCTCGCCATCGAGATCTATCCGTCGACGGCGAACGCGCCGTCCGAGCTCATCCCGCTCACCGGCGGCGGGTCGTGCGGGATCATCGCGATCTGGACCGGGGCGCCGTGAGCGCTGGATTCCGGTCGCCACGGAGGACGGAGGACCGGTGGCATTGTGCAACCCTGGGGTTGCGCGTTTCGGGCCACCCGCATAATGTGCAATCCATCGGTTGCACATTCCCTCCCCGTCCAGGAGCCTCCATGTCGTCCACCGTCAGCACGACGATCCCCTCGACCGACCGGATCGAGAAGCAGGTCACCCTCAAGGCCCCCGTCGCGCGCGTCTGGCGCGCGCTGACCGATCCCGCGGAGTTCGGCCAGTGGTTCGGCGTGGCGCTGCGCGGGACGTTCACCCCGGGGAGCCGGATCACCTGCGACTGGTCGACGATGATCAAGGCGGACAGCATGCAGCGCTCGCTCGCCAAGGCCGGCTATCCCGACGCGACCGTAACCATCCCCGTGGGCGAGGCGACGTTCTGCACGATCGAGATGGTCGAGCCGCAGACGCGGTTCAGCTTCCGCTGGATCCCCTTCTTCATCGACGACGAGGCGGATCCGGCGAACGAGGTGCCGACGCTCGTCGAGTTCACGCTCGCGCCGGCCGCGGAGGGCACGCACCTGACGATCGTCGAGTCGGGCTTCGACCGGGTGCCGCTGCGCCGACGCGAGCGGGCCTTCCGGATCAACACCGGCGGCTGGAGCGGACAGTCGGAGAACCTGCGGCGCCATGTCGAAGCGCACTGACCGGATCGCGTCGGAGGTCTTCTTCGCGCTCGGCGACCTCACGCGCCTCACCGTCGTCCGCCGCCTCGCCGCGGCGGGCGCGCTGAGCGCGACGGCCCTCGCGCAGGACGCGACGGTCTCGCGGCAGGCGATCGTGAAGCACCTGCAGGTGCTCGAGGAGGCCGGGCTCGTCTCGCACGAGCGGCAGGGGCGCGAGGTGCTCTACGCCCTCGAACCCGCGCGTCTCGAGGAGGCGCGGGCGATGCTCGACGCCGTGTCGGCGGGCTGGGACCGTGCGATCGAGCGGCTGCGGCGGTTCGTGGAGTGAACGACACGTGGGGGTCCCGGCCGGCATCGCCGGGGCCACCACGTGCGAGTCGCAGTGACGTCTGCGCCCGATCAGCGCTTGGGCATGCGGTCGCCTTCGAGCCCTTCGTTCGCATGCATCCACGCATCCTCGGTCGCGTGCTTGGCGTCACCCCACGCCATCTTCGAGTCGCCGCGCGCGCCTTCCCACCCCGAGCTCAGGTCGGACTCGACGTCCTTCCACGTCCGGCCGTTCATCTTCGAGCGTGACTCCCAGCCGTACTGGTAGGCGGGCTTGAGCGTGTCGTAGTCGTCCGACGCGTGCACGTACGGGCGGCTCGTGAAGTTCGCGCGCCAGTAGGCATCCTCGCCGGTCGGGTCCACCATCTCGGCGACTCCCTTGCCGGCGAGTCCGCCGACCACCGCACCCGTGACACCGCCGACGGCGAAGCCCACGGGCCCACCCACGGCCGTGCCGATCGCGGCGCCCGCGGCCGCGCCACCGGCGGCGCCGGCGCCGACACCCACCGGATGCGAACCCGGGGCGCCGCTGATGGGATCGCTGTTGGGGTCACGCGCGACCTTCGGCGTGGCGCTGGAAGCCCGCTTGTCCTGCATGTGGTCGGTCATCTCTGTCTCGTGCGTTGAAGGATGGACGTGCACCTCTTGATCCTTCAGGGGGCAACTTCCATACCTCGCGGCACCCTCGCGCGACGACGCGATCGCGCGACGAACTGGTGCAACGGCCGGGATCGATGCCCCGAAATGGGACAAGGGCAGGGACGCGGTTACCGCGTGAACCGTTCCGTCGCGCCGATCGCGATCACGCCGAGGAGCGCGACTGCGGCGAGATCGAAGAACGCGCCGAGCAGCATCGGCATCTCCGCACGGGCGATGCCGCTCGCGGCGATGTCGAGACCGTACGCGACCAGGAGCACCCAGGCGATGATCGCGACCACGAGGAACGTGCCCCGGTACCGGAGCAACGGCAGCTCGGGGGCGTAGCGACCGAGCAACCAGCGGGTCGATTGGACGCAGATGATGAGCGCCATCGGGATGCCGCGGCGGAATCCGGAGGTGTCAGGGCCCCAGTCGGGTCGGGCGAGGAGGTAGTACGCGAGCGAGAGGAACCAGGCGTAGCCCAGCGTGAGGCCGATGATGCCGAGGAGGGCGCGGAGGAGTTGGCGCACCGGCGTGGCGGCTATCGCTTGGCGGACTTGAAGACCAGCGTCCCCTTCCCTTCGCGCGGCAGCGGGACCTTCGCGCGCGCGACGGTCGCGGCGATGAGGGCCTTCACTTCGGGATGGGCGAGGCGACTGGCCGATTCGAGGTCGATGTATCGCGTCGCCCGACCCGATCCGCGGAGCAGTCCCTTCGGGTCGGGCAGGACCGGACCATTGTTGAAGTAGAGGGCGACACCGGTGGCGGATGCGCGGATGGAGAGGAGGCCGTCGATCCCCCGCTCCGCCGGCGCGTAGGCGATGACGAGGGCCTTGCCGTAGTCGTACGCGAGTTCGTTCGCGGAGGGGAAGCGCTTGCGCAGGGCGGTGCGGACGGCGCGGAGCAGCGTGCGCTGCTTCGGGGGGAGCGCGGCGAGGCAGGCGCGGAGCTGGGCCTCGGGTGTCGCCGACTTCTTCACGGGCTTCATAGCGCCGCGGGCGGTGGGGGGCCCCGCCGCACCTCCTATTTTGGGGGTTCGCGGGGGTGGCGACACCCCCGCGCGGGGCCCCCCGGGGGGCGTCGCCGAGCTGGATCGTGGTGGTGCTACGCGGCCTGCTGCAGCGGCGGCGCCGGCTGCTCCTCCTCCGCGCGCACGCCGCTCCCGCCGCGCGGCAGCTGGACGCGCTTGGCGACGCGCCAGGCGGCGAGGGTCGCCTCATCGGTGTCGAACGAGGCGCGGACGATGGAGTCGATGCGCGCGACGGCGCGCCGGCCGCGGCGGAGTTCGACCTCGAGGGCCGAGCGCGCGCTCACGTGTGCGTCGACGTGCGCGGCCCGGCCGCCGAGGGCGGCCTCGAGCTCGTTGCGCGCGGCGGTGAAGCGCGCGAGGAAGTCGGCCGGGAGACCGTTGGCGACGAAGACGGGCTCGAAGGGTCGGGCGGCGGCGATCATGCCGTCGCTCGCCTGGAGGATCTTGGTGACGCCGATTCCGGCGCGCGGCATCCGGAGCGAGGCCGGCAGGCGCACGTCGGAGTCGGGCTCGATCTGCGCATGCGCGATGGCGACGATCGGGCGCATGTGCCGGCTGATGATCTGGCGAACGAGCTGGCGCTGACGGCGGCTCTCGCCGCGGCTGAGTTCGCGCCCGCTGATCTGCGCGCCGGCGTGCTCGCGGAGGCGGCGGATGACCTCGTCGAGGATCTCGCGGGGGCCGGCGTAGCTGAGCGGTCCGGTGACGGGGTGCGAGTCGGTGAAGGAGCGGACTCGCACGAAGGACTCGAGGTTCTGCTTCTGCTGCGTGTACATGTGCTCTCCGAGTTGGTTGTGGGTGGACGCACTCGCCCCCCGGGTCCCGCCGTGTGCGTCCATCGCGGCGGAGAGGCGTACTGCTGGAGTGTTCAGGCGTGCGGGAGTGTCGTTGGGGTGTGCCGTTGGTCTTTTCGGGTCCGTAGTTGTGCGCTTCGCGTCTGCGGTTGCTCACTTCGGGTCTGCAGTTGCTCACTGCGGGTCTGCAGTTGCTCACTGCGGGTCTGCAGTTGCTCACTTCGGGTCTGCAGCTCCGCGCTTCGGGTCTGCAGTTCCGCGCTTCGGGTCTGCAGTTGCTCACTGCGGGTCCGTAGTTGGGGACTTCGGCTCTGCGGGCCTCGCGTTCAGGTCCGCGGTTGGCGACTTCGTGTCTGCGGTTGCTCGCTCGACGCGTGCCGGACTCGACTTCGCCTCTGCGGCTCTCGTGTTCGAGGCCGAAGTAGTCGACTTCGCGTCTGCAGCTCGCGCGTTGCGCTCCGAACCTCGCGACTGACGGCGTGCAACTGGTGGTTCGCCGCCTGCGGACTGAGCCTGGCCGGCGGTGACTCACGCGCGGCGGGCTGATCGATCCCTCCACTCTTATAACGGTCGAGAAGGGTCAAAACAATTACGGCCGTATTGGCTGATTCGGTCCGCCAGAAGTGCATGCGACCGGGGTTCCCACTCGCCGGTCCGTGCTGACCGGGGGGACTCTCGCGCGATCGGATGTTCGAGCCCCCTGCTCAGATCAACGGATCAAGGGGTCGATTCGGAGCAATGGCCGCGCAATGGAGATCGCGGCGGCGTCAGAACCGCGAGTTGGGATTCCGCGACTGCGCCGGCGGACCGGCGACGACGTCCCAATGCTCCACGATCCGCCCGTCGCGCAGGCGGAACAGGTCCGCGATCGCGTACGGCGGCGCGTCGGCGGCGGGAGTGAACCGCGCGTGGAGGAAGACCAGGTCACCTTCGGCGACCGTGCGGAGCACCTCCCATCGGGCGTCCGGCAGTTCCTTGACGAGCGCATCGAGGAAGGCGGCCGTGGCCTCGCGCGTGCCGGCGTCCACATCCGGTTTGTGCTCGACGAAGTCGGCGGTCATGTAGCGCGCGAAGGCGCTGCGCGGCTGCTTGTCGGTGAGGGCCTCCTTATAGAAGGCCAGGACGACGGCGCGGTTCGCTTCGAGGTCCGGTCCCGGCGGCGCGGGAGCGGGCGCGGTGCAGCCGGCGAGGAGCGAGGCGGCGCAGACCGAGAGCAGCGCGGCGCTCGCGAGATCGGTCCGCGCGGGAGTCGTCGTTCGGAGCCGCCACCGTCGGTCGCGGAACTCGACGATGATCCAGCCGAACAACGCGAGATAGAACGAGAGCCAGGCGACGTCGGTGAATCGCCCGTCGTTGAATCGCGTGAGCCAGGCGCCAGCGAGCACGACGGCGAGCGCCGCGGCCGCGTACGCGGTGAACCGCGGGACGAGGATCCCGATCCCGGCACCGACCTCGATCGCCCCGACCAGGATGCGGAGCCAAACGGGATATCCCCACCGCTCGAAGGCCGGGGTCCAGAAACCGTCGGGATCGAACTTGACCCACCCCATCGGCGCGACAGTCCATGCGAGATATGCCGCGGACAGCCAGGCGGCGATGCGGCGGAGCGGGATCCCTCCATTCATCAGGGCGTCCTCACATAGCGCAGGTGCGTCGCTGCCGGACCCTCGAGCACCCGCGCGATGCGGAACCGCGGCCCGGGGTCGCCGATCCGTTCGAAGAGCCGCCTTCCGCCGCCGAACAGCACCGACGCGAGGGCGATCTCCAACTCGTCCACGGCGTCGAGGGTGAGGTACTGCTGGATGACGTCGGCGCCACCAGCGATGCGCACGTCGCGCTCCCCTGCCGCCGCGCGCGCCCGCTCGAGCGCGCGCGCCGGCCCGTCGTTCACGAAGTGGAACGTGGTCCCACCCGGGCGCACCCACGGCTCGCGCCGGGAATGCGTGAGCACGAAGACCGGCACATGGAACGGCGCCTCCTCCGGCCAGGCGACCTCGCCCTGGTCGAACATCCGCTTGCCCATGATGGTCGCGCCGATGCGGTCGAAGGTCTCGCGCACGTGGTCGTTCACCGGGCCGGTCTCGCCGCCGGGGCCGAAGTTCAACGCCTCGCGGAAGGCCTGCTGGCCGATGATCCACGACATGAGCGCGCCCCACTTGGCGCCCCAGCCCATGTGGTTCGGGTCGGACATGGTCATGCCCTCGGGCGCCATGTAGCCGTCGAGGGTGAGGGCGATGTTGACGAAGACCTTGGTCATCGGGTGAATATGCGATCCGGGCCGGAGGGCGGTGAGGTCCCATCCGTCCCGCACCACCGCATGCTAGTTTCGTGGGCGTGCGACTCTTCACCCTGGGGACCCGCTAGTGTCGTTCCCTGCCGATCCCTTCCGCGCCGCGCGCACCGCGCACGGCGTCCTCCGGTGCCCGGTCCAGGGGGAAGCGTTGCCGATGCTGTTGCGGCACGAGGACGTGCGCGAGGCTGCGCGCGACTGGGAACGGTTCAGCTCCGACGCCCCGTTCCGCGTGCCGATCCCGAGCGAGGAGGCGATGCGCACCATGCGTCAGCTCCCCATCGAGACCGACCCGCCGACGCATGGCGAGTACCGTGACATCATCGCGCCCTTCTTCAAGGCCGCGAAGGACGACGCGACGATCGCGTGGATGAACGATCTCGTCGGCGGGATGGTGGCCGAGTCGATCGCGCGCGGTTCGATCGAGATCGTGCGCGAGTTCGCGCTGCCGATCCAGTCGCGCGCGCTGACGCACCTGCTGCGCATGCCCGAGGCCGAGGCGGAGACGTGGATCGGCTGGGGGATCCACGTGTTCCATGACGGGAGCGACGCGTCGGCGAAGGGCTCGACGCTGGAGCGCTATCTCGAAGCGCAGCTCGCCCGGGCGGCGGCCGCGCCGGGCGATGATCTCTTCAGTGCGCTCGTGCAGGCGCGCTTCCGCGGCCGGCCCCTCACGCGCGAGGAGATGCTCGGGTTCGCGAACCTGACATTCGCCGGCGGGCGCGACACGGTGATCCACACCATCTCGTCGGTGATCGCGCATCTCGCGCATGATCCCGCGACGCTCGACGCGCTGCGGCGCGATCCCGGACTGGTGCCGCTCGCCGCCGAGGAGTTCTTCCGGATCGTGTCGCCGCTCACGGCGCTCGCGCGGGTGTGCCCGGTGGACACGACGGTGCTGGGCGAGTCGGTGCCGGCGGGCGGGCGCATCGGCCTCAACTGGGCGTCGGCGAACCGCGACGAGACCGTGTTCGAGGAGGCTGACACGGTGCGCCTCGACCGCCGTCCGAATCCGCATGTCGCGTTCGGCACGGGGACGCACTTCTGCCTTGGCGCGCCGCATGCGCGGTTGCTGCTGCGCACGCTGCTGGAGCAGTGCGCGAAGCGGGTGCGGGCGGTGGAGGTGATCGAGGCGGAGGAGAAGGTGGAGCGGACGGCGGTGTATGCGCGGCGAGTGGGGTTCGAGATGCTGCGGGTGCGGGTGGAGGGGCGGTAGAGGGCGCGACGCGCACGCGCAGGCCGCTAGTCCTCGGGCAGCTTGTCGCCCTCGGACCTGTACGCCGCGAGCTCCACCGGGGACAGCAGCCGCGAGGCGAGCCACTCGTCGAGCGTCGGCGCGTCCGCCACGTGGGCGGCGAGGTCGGAGTTCAGGAGCAACGTCGCCGTGTCGCGCACGAGCGCGGCCTTCGCGATGTGCCACAGCGCGATGCTGTGCAGCCGGGCCTTCGGCGGGAACTCGAGTCCCTGGGTGCGGGCGACGCTCTTCAAGTAGCCGGCCACGTGGATGTCCGTCGCGTCGGCGGCGACCATGCCGTACACGTCCTCGGCGGCGCGACTCAACCACTCGGCGTCCTCGGGTCCGTGGCGCTCGAAGAAGAACTGGAGGGTGCGCTCCATCACCGGCAGCGGGGAGGCGCCGCGATCGACCCAGTTGCCAGCCTTCTTCGAGGTCAGGGAGTGTCGCATGCGGGGGACCCGGTGGTGGATGCAGCGGTCCGTGAGTCTAGCGCCGCGTGATCCGCCCCAGCAACCGCCCGCAGGCGGATCATGATCCTACGGCGCCACTGACACGTCCCACAGGTGCTCGCCTCGATACACGGGCCCGACGGCAAAGCGCACTCCGTTGACCTCAACGGGCATCTCGGCCCGTTCGTCCCACGTCCACGCCGACTGCATGACTCCGACCGCGGCGGCGATGTCCGCTGCGCGCGCGAGGCCGTCGCCCCCGAACTGTGCGCGGACGGGATCCCCATGGACGGGGAACACCAACACGGGAACGCGTTCCGGGGTCGGCTCCAGCTCGGCGAGCGTCAGTGGACCGACCGACGGCTGCGCGAGATGAAGCTCCAGCGGCACGCGCTCCGTTCCGCGGACGATGGACGGCCGGCACACCTGCACGCGCACACCCGTCGCGTAGGCGATGAAGTCGGCGGCGCTGATCGGTCCGCTCGATGGTAGGTGGACCACTATGCGGTGTGGGCTCATCGGCGGCGCAAGTGAGCAGGTTGGCGTAGCGTTCGGTCGTGCCGTGGCCGCCTTCATTGAATTGCGGTGGGCAGCTGCGCCTCACCGAAAGGTACAGGCAGGCGCGGCCGCCCACCCGATCCCCTGGACGGCCGCCGGTCGGAAACTGCCGTCCGGCCGAGCGCGCTGCGAGACGAGTCCAGAAAGCAACCGAACGAGTCCAGCACGCAACGGGACGAGTCCAGCACGTAATCGAACGAGTCCAGCAAGCAACCGAACGAGTCCAGCAAACAACGGGACGAGTCCAGCAGACAACGGGACGAGTCCAGCAGACAACGGGACGAGTCCAGCAAGCAACGGGACGAGTCCAGCAAGCAACGGGACGAGTCCAGCAAGCAATGGGACGAGTCCAGCAAGCAACGGGACGAGTCCAGCAAGCAACGGGACGAGTCCAGCAAGCAACGAGATGAGTTCAGCGAGCTCCGAGGCGAGTTGAGCAAGCTCCGAGACGAGTTGAGCAAGCTCCGAGACGAGTTGAGCAAGCTCCGAGACGAGTTGAGCAAGCTCCGAGACGACCGCCGCAGGCTCGGGGTGGACTTCGGCAACCCCTACGGCGAGTGGTGACCAGGTCTTCCCACTTCGGCGCAACGATCGGTCGTGCCGTGACCGATCAAATGGGATGCGGGTTGGCCGGCCATCGGTCACCGACCTTCGTCAGGTGGACCCCGGAATCGGGAGCGCCGGATAGAACCACGCACGCCGGATCAATCCGTCGCGGACCTCGTAGACCACGAGGCTGGCCTGTCCACCGACGCCGGACGTGGACGCTTCCCAGCGTGTTCGCTCATGCGTCGTCACCCATGGTCCCGTCGCGTCGATCTCGCTCAGCTCAGAGCGCGCTGATGGCACAGCGCGAAAGTACCCCGCGATCATCCGCCGGAACGCCTCGATGCCGCGCCCCACATCGGTCAGCGAGTCGCCGGCCACGCTCATCCACACCATCTCGCTCGCGACCACCTTCATCATGGCGTCGAGATCCTTGGCATTGAACGCCGCCACGTACTCCCGTACCACCGCGGTCGGCGTGGTGTCGCGCGGGCTGGGCACCGCACTCTGCGCATCTGCCGCAGCGGTACGCCCAAGAAGCAGGATTCCAAGCAACGTGAGGCGGCCTCGCCCGAGGCCATCCACGAGACAACGTGCGCTGCGCATCGCTCCGCCTGCCGTTCGGTGTGCTGTGGCCACTTCCATCAAGATGCAGGTGGGCCGCCATCTGCACCAACTCCGTCATGGCGCGGCCGTTCCGACGCTGTCCCGCGGCGATCGCCACACGAGACGCACGGTCACCGGGCGCCACCCGCCCGTCACGACCGCCGCAGAACCTGCCCGATCACCCATCCCCCGGTGATCGCCGCGTCCACCGCCAGCTGCACCAGCCGGCTCAGCGCCACGAACAGCAGCGCCTGCGGCGCCGTCAGGATCGGCGCCAGCAACACCAGCAGCAGTCCGTCCCGCACGCCGAGCCCGAGCGGCATCACGACCGCGAGGTACCCGCCCGCCCACGCGAGCGCGACGGCGCCGGCGACCAGCGGAAGCGCCTCAAGCCCGACCGGGGCCACGGCGCGCACCACCGCGAGGTGCGCGAACGCGAAGAGCGCCCACCCCAGCAGGCTCGTGCCGATCGCCGGGGCCAGGGACATCGGCTCGCGCACCGGACGGACGCCGCCGAAGCGCTCGAGCAGGGCGGCGCCCCGCGCCTGGCGCGCGAGCACGCCGGCGGCGATCCAGGCGACGATGATGCCGACGATGAGCCCGAGCGCCGGCCGGGCGTGAGCGGCGCCGGCGAGGCGGAGGCCGACGAACGCCACGACGCCGCCCGACCCGAGCGCCACGAACGTCTCCCAGAGCACCGCGCCGGCGCCGGCACCGAGACGCACACCGGCGCGACGCGCGAGCCCCACGCGCACGGCGTTCGCCCACACCTTCCCGGGCACGTAGCGCGCGAGCAGCGACGGCGCGAACGAGTCCGTCGCCTCACGCCAACTGAGCCGGTGCCCGATCGCCGCGAGGACCTGTCGCCAGATCACCATCGCACTCGTCGCATGCAACACGAGGAGACCGGCCGCGACCGCGAGCCACCCCCACGCGACCGGCGGCGCGGGGCCGTCGCCCATCACCGTGCGCCAACGCACCGCGAACCACCGCGCCGCGTACGCGAGCAGCGCGACGGCGAGCAGCGTGGGGAACGCCGCGAGGAGGCGGCGGTTCGAGGGGGCGGGGGCGGGATCGGGCATGCGAGGGCTGACCCAGCAGGGACCGCCGGCCGGCACCTTTGGCAACCGTTCGCGCGCCCCCCGCTCGCCGCCTGCATGCCGCCGCCACGCCGCTGCCACGCCGCTGCCACGCTCATGCCACACGGCTGCCACGCTGTGACGGCGCGATTTCGCCGCCGGGGGTTCGGTCGTCCTTGGTCAGGCAGGGCGCGCCCCGGCGCTGCCCCGCCCGACGTCAGGTCCCCTACCCCGGCTCCCGCCTCCATGCCCGCTCCCGTCTCGCTCGTCACCGGCGCCGCCGGCTTCATCGGCTCGCACGTCGCGGAACACCTGCTCGCCAAGGGCCACACGGTCGTCGCGATGGACGACCTCTCGGGCGGCTACGTGGAGAACGTCCCCAAGGGCTGCGAGTTCGTCGAAGGCTCCACCAACGACGCCGACCTCGTGAACCGGCTCTTCAAGCAGCACCGGTTCGACTACGTCTATCATCTCGCCGCCTACGCGGCCGAGGGTTTGAGCCCGTTCATCCGGAGCTTCAACTACACCAACAACCTCCTCGGCTCCGTCACCCTCGTGAACGCGGCGGTGAACGCGGGGACGGTGAAGTGCTTCGTCTTCACCTCATCGCTCGCCGTGTACGGCTCGGGCCAGGTGCCGATGCGAGAGGAGATGGTCCCGATGCCGGAGGATCCGTACGGCATCGCGAAGTTCGCCGTGGAGCTGGACCTCGCGCAGGCCTACGCGATGTGGAAGCTCCCGTACGTGATCTTCCGTCCGCACAACGTCTACGGCGAGCGGCAGAACATCGCCGACCGCTACCGCAACGTGATCGGCATCTTCATGAACCAGGCGATGCGCGGCGAGTCGATGAGCGTCTTCGGCGACGGGCTGCAGACGCGGGCCTTCAGCTACATCTCCGACGTGGCGCCGATCATCGCCGCGGCCCCCGAACGGCCGGCCGCGTACCAGCAGGTGATCAACGTCGGCGCGGACCAGCCCTACACCATCCTGCAGATGGCGCAGACGGTCGCGAAGGCGATGGGCGTGGACCCGAACGTGAAGCACCTCGAGGCGCGCCACGAGGTGAAGCACGCCTGGACGTCGCACGACGTGTGCGAGCAGCTCTTCGGCGACCTGCGCACGAACGTCTCGCTCGAGGAAGGGATCGGGCGGATGGCGCGGTGGGCGAAGGAGGTCGGGAAGCGGGACCCGAGCCGGTTCGAGAAGATCGAGATCGAGCGCGGGCTCTACAGCTTCTGGCAGGCGGAGGCGGCGGCGGCGAAGCAGGCGGGGCGGATGGTCGGGTAGGCTCACCGCACCACGAACAGCTCCACCCCCGGCCCCACCGTCGTGTTCGGCCCCAGGCACCGATCCCGGAACCGGGCGAACCGGTCGAGCATGAACGCGCGTGGATCCGCGCCGCGGTTCACGTAGTACTCCACCGACCCCGCGCCGACGAGCAGGTGCGTGATCCCGGTCCCCTTGAGGCAGGTCTCCGCGGCGGGCGACTGCGCGACGTAGGTCCAGTTGGAGAGCATCACGTCCACGAGCACGTCGCGCTCGAAGGCGAGGCCGCGCGCCTCCCAGAGGAAGAGCACCTTCGATCCCGCGGGCACGAGCCGTTGCACGTTGGCGACGGTGGGCGCCAGCTCGCGTGAGGTGCCGTCAGGATGGCGGCGCCAGACCTCCTGCGCGCTCGCCGCCCCGACGGCGTGGCGCACCAGCACATAGTCGCCGCGCGTGAAGCGCTGGCGCAGCGCGCCGGAGAGCGGGAGGAGCGCACTCACGAACGCGACCGCCCAGAGCGCGCGACGCATCCCGCCGCTCATGCGCGCACCAAGGAGCGCGTTGGCCGACTCGAGCGCGGCGGCGACGGCCACGGCGAGCGCGGGGATGGCGGGCATGAGGTAGCGCATGTTGATCTGCCCGAACGGGACGATCACGAGCGCGGCGTACGTCAGCGCGACGGCACCCGCACCGGCGGCGCGCTTGTGCGAAATGAGCGCGAGCAACACGAGCGGCAGCGCGAGCAGCAGCGGCGAGAGCGCGTAGAACGCCCCTTCGCCTTCGATGGTCAGCTTGCCGGGGTCGAAGAACGCATCGAGCAGGTCGAACGATGCGCGCGCCTCGGGGAGTGCGGAGAGGATGGACGCATCGACGGTCGGCGGACGCACCTGCGTGCCGTAGAGCTGCGCGATCCACGGCTCGAACCAGCCGGGTGCGCCCTTGGGATACAGCGGGGCGCCGACGAGGAGCTGATTCTTGAGGTACCAGGGCGCGCTCGCGAGGGCGGCGAGCGTGGCGGCGATCACCGCGGGCCGCACGCCGCGCGCGGCCATCCACCCGAGCGGGACGAGCGCGAGCGCGTACGCGCCGGCCTGCGGCTTGATCCCCATCGCGACGGCGACGAGCAGCGCGGCGACGAGCACGAGACGATGATCGGCCTCGTCCTTGGCGGTGAGCAGCGCGAGGTGCGCGGCGACCAGCGCGAGCACGAGCGTCACGTCCACCCGCGCGGTGATCGCGACGAGCATGAAGGCGGGCGAGCCGAGCACCATCGCCGCGGAGAGCCAGCCACCGGCGCGCGAGACGCCGGCGCGCTCGGCGATTTGCACGGTGCTCATGAGCGTGAGCACGAGCGCCGCCACCTGCATCACGGCGGGGCCGGAGCGCAGTCCGGCGGCAAGCAGCGGGAGCGTGGCGAAGTGCGAGGCGCCGACGAGCGCGACATGGAACGAGTCGGCGGGCGTGGCGAGGCGACCCTGCCCGAGGAGACCGAGCGGGATGCGCAGGTGGTACATCAGCGAGTCCCACTCGGTGGGCGGCGCGATGGCGCCGGCGAGGAGCAGGACGACGAGGATGGCGAGCAACGCGCGCACCAGCGGCGCGAGTCTCGCGACGAGCGCGTCACCGGCGGCGGTGGCGGCCATCTCATGCGCGGGCATCAATCGCGCGCCGAGCTCGCGCGCGGCGGCGATCCATTCACGGAACGACGCGGCGGCGAGCAGCGCGGTGATGGCGAGCACGCTCACCGGCTGGAGCGCGCCGGCGAGCCCGGCGCCGAGCAGCAGCAGGGCGAGGACGCCGGCGCCGAGCGTCGCGTCCACCGGCCAGCGCCAGGCGGCCGCCGCCGGACCGCGCGCGCCGAGGAGTGCCCGCACCCGAGCGCCGACGGCGACATGCGTGAGGAGCAGCAGCAGCGCGCCGCAGAGCGTGGCGAGGTGGCTCAACAGCAGCGGGAGGCCGGTCCGGATGTCGCTGTACATCAGGGTCTCACCGCGTCGAGGACGAAGCCGTTGCCGAGCTCGCTCCCCGTGAACCAGTGCTGCACACCGAAGGCCGCGCGCATCGCGAGCCGGCCGGGGAGGGCGGTCATCAACGGATAGAGCCGCGTCTCGACCGTGCGCTTCACGCCGCTCTCGCCGCTGCGGGCGTCACGCGCATCGCGCGCGGCGGCATCGTCACCGCCGGCCGGTGCGACGCCGCCGCGCCTGGCCAGCGCGCGCGCATGCGCCCACGCGTTCAACGGCTCGATGACATTGCTCAGCGGGAACCCGTAGTTGTCGCAACGCTCGACGCGCAGCCCCGCACGCTCGGCGAGCGCGACGAAGTCCTTGCGGTCGTAGCGGCGCACATGGCCCGCCCAGGTGTCGGTCGCGGTCCAGCGATGCGCGTGCGCGGGGACCGAGAGGAGCGCGCGTCCGCCGGGGCGGAGACAACGGAGCCACGCGGCGAGCGCCCCCGTGTCGTCCTCGATGTGCTCGAGCACCTCGAACGAGAGCAGGTAGTCGAAGCGCCCGGCCCACTCGTCGCGCACGGCCTCGTGCACGGCGACCTGCGGGAAGTCGGCGACCATCCGCTGCGCGAGCGCGCGCGCGGCGGGGGCGGTCTCCACCGCGGTGGGTTCGAAACCGAGCGCCGCGAGGTCGGCGAGGAGACTGCCGGCACCGCACCCGATCTCGAGCACGCGACCGCGCGGGAGGGTGCGCATCCGTCGCAGCACCGTATCGCGTCGCAGGAGGAACCGCGGCGCGGGGACCCAGCCGAGCGCGACGGCGGCGCGGCCGAAGTCGCGGTCCTCGGTGATCGCAGGATCGCGCGGCGCGCGGAGCGGCGCAGGGGCCGGTGCGGTCACGCGAGACCGTCCACCACACGCAGGAACGCCTCGCCCACCTCGCGCGCGCCGATCACCGGCATCGGCGGCGCGTCGGGCCACTCGCCGCGCGCCACGATCCCCGCGACGCACGCGGCGAGGGCCGCATCATCGCCGGGCGCGACGCGCAGCACCCACGGGTGCCCGGGCGCGAAGGTCGCGAGCGCGGGCGTGTCACCGGAGATGAGCGGCGTCTGCGTGGCGGCGATCTCGTAGGCCTTGTTGGGGATCACGGTGATCGCCTTCCCCGAGGTGCCGAAGATGCCGAGCCCCACGTCGCAGGCGTGGATGCGGCCGGGGATCGCGGTCGCATCGATCCACCCGAGCTGCGTCACGGAGCGCACGCCGAGCTCGGCGATGAGCGCGGTGATGCGTGGCTGTTCCTGTCCGGTGCCGGCGAGTTCCCACTGCACGGCGACGCCCGCCTCCTCGAGCCGCTTGGCGGCGCGCACGATGGTCTCGAGTCCATGGAGCGGAATGTACTGTCCATAGAAGAAGACCCGGAGCGGCGTGTGCACGGTGGGCCGGCCGGCGCGCGGCGGGAAGCGCGCGGGATCGGTGCCGAGCGGGACGTCGCCCACGGTGTGCGGCGCGACGCCCATGATCGCCTCGAACCGCCGCGCATGCGCGGGCGTGTCGATGAACGCGCGGTCGGCGGCGCGCACGGCGACCCACTCGCAGGCGTAGAGCACCCGCGCGAGCGGGTTCCACCGCGAGAGCATGCGCCGATCGTTCACCGCCGTGTCGTAGGGCGAGATGAAGACCTGCCACACCACCGGCGTGCCGCGGAAGCTCGTGAACGGCAGCAGCACCAGGAGATCGAAGAGCCCGAGATACGGCACGAGCACCATCGCGTGCGGCGGCGCGGCGAGATAGTCGCGCACGAGCCGCGGCATGGCCGCGAGCCAGCGCCACGCGGCGCGCAGCTGCTCGCCGCGGGTGAGCGTGCCCTTGTCGCGCACGCCGGCCCAGATGTCAGCGTGCACCTCGTGCACCTCCACCCCCACCGCGCGGATGCCGGCGAGCAGCTGCCGCACGTTGGGCTTGGAGACGTCGTACGTCCCCCAGACGAGCAGCGGGCCGCGCGTGGGCGCTAGCACAGGTGGACCGCCATCGCCTTGAAGCTCGCGACCACGGCAAGACCGGGCTCGATGCGGAGCTCCTTCGCCGAGCGCGTGGTGAGCGCGGCGACGAGCGGCGTGCCGCGCACCTCGATGGTCACGCGCGTGAGCGCGCCGAGCGTCGCGACCTCCACCACGCGACCGGCGAAGCGGTTGCGCGCCGAGTCGTGCGTCTGGTCGCGCGCGATGGTGATCTCCTCGGCGCGGATCACGGCATGGCCGGCCCCCGGCGCGAAGTCGCCGACGGCGTACAGCGTGAGTCCCTCCGACTCGAAGGCGAACGCGCGATGCCCGTGCGCGTACTCGCTCGGCGCGCCGTCGATCCAGTCGGGCGCGGCCTCGCCGAGGTCGCGCGCCGTGCCGGCGAGGACGTTCTCGGCGCCGAGGAACTCGGCGACGTAGGGCGAGGCGGGGCGACGGAAGACCTCGGCGGGCGGCCCTGACTGGAGCACGCGCCCCGCGTCGA
The DNA here is from genome assembly GCA_044229035.1 of Gemmatimonadaceae bacterium. Classification (GTDB taxonomy): domain Bacteria; phylum Gemmatimonadota; class Gemmatimonadetes; order Gemmatimonadales; family Gemmatimonadaceae; genus Pseudogemmatithrix. Next base: position 17,285 of record JBGATT010000004.1, read on the forward strand.
GGAGGATCGCCTGGTCGCCGAGCATGCCGGCCTCGGCGAAGTCGTGCGTCACCTGCAGCGTGGTGAGCCCCCACGCGCGATGCAGGGCGCGCACCTCGCGGCGGATGAGCGCGCGACGGCGCGGGTCGAGCGCGCTGAAGGGCTCGTCGAGGAGGAGCAGCCGCGGGCGTCGTGCGAGGGCGCGGGCGAGCGCGACCATCTGGCGCTCGCCGCCGGAGAGGCCGCGCACCTCGCGCGCGAGGAGCGGCGTGACGCCCATGCGCTCGGTGGCCTCGTCGAAGGCGGCGGCATCGGTGGAGCCGTACGCGACGTTCTCGCGCACCGAGAGGTGCGGGAAGAGGAAGGCGTGCTGGTAGACGAGGCCGATGCCGCGTTCCTCGGGCGGGACGGCGCGCGCGTCGGCACCGCCGAGGTGGACCGTGCCCGCGGTCGGGGCGAGGAGGCCCGCGATGACCTCGAGGAGCGTGGTCTTCCCCGAGCCGGCGGGGCCGATCACGACGCCGAAGGCGCCGGCGTCGAGCGCGAAGGTGACGTCGCGCAGCGCGAAGCGGCCCTTCTTCGCGGAGAGTCCGTCGAGGCGGATCATCGCTCGCTCGCGCCGTCGGTGCGCAGCGCGCGGAGGAGCGTGAGCGGCACGAGCGCGAGGAGCGCGAGCGCGGCGGCGACAGGAAGCGCCTCGCGGAGGCCGTAGCTCGTGAAGCGGTCGTAGCTCAGGACGCTCACGACCTTGGGGTTGTACGTGAGGATGACGATCGCGCCGAACTCGCTCACCGCGCGCGCCCACATCACCACCGCGGCGGCGAGGAGGCCGCGGCCGGCGAGGGGGAGCGTCACGCGACGGAAGGCGCGCCAGGGCGAGTCGCCGAGCGTGCGCGCGACGCCCTCGTAGCGGGGATCGACCTTGGCGAAAGCCTCTCGCGCCCCGCTCACGAAGAGCGGCGCCGAGACGAAGAGCATCGCGGCGATGATGCCGAGCGGCGTCCCGACGATGCGGAGACCGAGCTCGAGCGCCGCGCCGCCGACGGCGCTCTCGCGGCCGAGGAGGAGCAGCAGCGCGATGCCGGCGACGGGATGCGGGATGAGCAGCGGCAGGTCGAGCAGTGCGGAGAGGATGGCGCGTCCGGGGAAGTCGCGGCGCGCGAGCATGTAGGCGAGGGGCGTGGCGCAGGCGGCGCCGATGAGCGTCGCGGTGGTGGCGCAGAGCGCCGTGAGGAGGAGCGAGTCGCGCAGCTCGGCGTCGCTGCCGAGTCGCCGCAGGCCTTCGGCGCCGCCGACGCCGACGAGCTCGACGATGGGGGCGGCGAGGAAGAGCAGCAGCGCCGAGCCGGCGAGCGCGGCGAGGACGCTGAGCAGGCGCGGGAGCGCGCGGGAGCGGCTCACGGCAGCGGCATCCAGGGCGCGACGAGCCCCTGCGGGTTCGGCACGTCGAGCGCGTCGAGTCCGGCGGCGCGGAGGATGGCGCGGCCGTCAGGGGAGAGGAGGAAGCGGGCGAAGCGCTCGGCGAGCGCCGGGTGCGGTGCGGCCTTTGGGATGGCGAAGGCGTAGACGATGGGCCGGCCGACGAAGGTGACCGAGTCGCCGGCGGTCGCGCCGCGGATGGTGACCCGCGCGGTGGCGTAGGTGGCGGCCGAGTCGGGGGCGGCGAGATCGATCGCGGCCGGAAGGGTCACGAAGCGGAGCCCGGTGGCGCGGGCGAGGGACTCGTAGGACCAGATGTAGTCGAGCTCGCCGGCCTGCAGGAGCCCGACGAGATCGGCCTCCTTGGGGCGGACGTTCCGCGCGGCGTGCGCGGCGGCGAGTCGGGCAGCGAGGCCCGGCTCGCGGTGGTGCCGTTCGGCGAGCTGCCAGACGAGGAGCGTCCGATAGCCGTTGGGGTCGAGGTTGGGATCGGAGCGGCCCGTCTCGACGCCGGGGCGCAGCAGGATCCGCGACCAGTTCTCGCCGGTGATCTCGTCGGCGAAGCGCGACCGGTCGGTGTAGGCGAGCACCATGCGGTTGCGCGCGAACTCCACCCAGGCGCTCACGTGGTCCGGCACGAGGTAGGTGGGGAAGACCTCGGCGTCGGCGAGGGCGATGAGGTCGGGGACCTTGCCGAGCTCGGTGAGCTTGCGCGCCGTCTCGAGCGATCCGGCGGACTCCTGCTCGACGACCACGCCTTCGCGGGCGGCGAAGGTGTCGAGCGCGACGCGGATGGGGCGGGCGAGGCTGCCGGCGTTGTAGACGACGAGGGCCTCGCCCGCGGGGCGATCGGCGCCACGGCACCCGGCGAGGAGGGTGGCGGCCACGAGGAGGAGGAACCCGTTCTGGCGCATCGCCGTAGTGTCGCGAGCGCGGCTCACCCGCACCAGCCCCCGCGCGTATATTCCCTCGACCCTTCCCCTCGGGAACAGATGACAGAACTCGCCCTCGACATCCGGGGCGTCTCCAAGCGGTATGCGGCGCATGTCGCCGTCGCGGACCTCAGCCTCGCGGTCCCGCGCGGCGCGGTCTACGGTCTGCTCGGCCCCAACGGCGCCGGCAAGACGACCACGATCCGGATGATCCTCAACATCATCGCGCCCGACAGCGGCGCGATCACCGTCCTCGGCCGGCCCAACACCGACCAGTCCATCCTCGACCGCCTCGGGTACCTCCCCGAGGAGCGCGGCCTCTACAAGAAGATGGTCGTGCGCGACGTGCTGAAGTTCCTCGCCGAGCTGAAGGGCGTGGAGCGGAGGACGGCGGACGCCCGCATCGACGAGTGGCTCGACCGGCTCTCGCTCCGCACGGCGGAGAAGGACTGGGGGAAGCAGAAGGTGGAGGAGCTCTCGCGCGGCATGCAGCAGAAGGTGCAGTTCATCGGCACGCTGCTGCACGACCCGGAGCTGGTGATCCTCGACGAGCCGTTCAGCGGGCTCGACCCGATCAACGCGCAGGCGCTGAAGGACACGGTGGTGGAGCTGAAGCGGCGCGGGAAGACGGTGATCTTCTCGACGCACCTGATGGACAACGCCGAGCGGCTGTGCGACTCGGTGTGCATCGTCGCCGGGGGCCGGAAGGTGCTCGACGGGACGGTGGCGGCGGTGAAGGCCGAGAACGCGGGGCGCACGGTGGCGCTCGCGGTGGAGGGCGGGGCCGACGCGTCGGTGATGGCGGTGCTGAGCGACCGCACGTTGGTGGAGCGGGTGGACGACAACAATCGCTACTTCGAGGTGGAGCTCGCGGTGGGCGCCGACTCGCAGGTGCTGCTCCGCCGGGTGCTCGACGCCGGCGCGCGCATCTCGCGGTTCGAGCGCGTGCAGCCATCGCTCCACCAGATCTTCCTGCAACGCGTCGGCGCCACGGGCGTCGAGGAGGGGATGAGCGGCCATGGGTAAGCTCTGGGCGGTCATCAAGCGCGAGTACCTCGAGCGCGTGCGCAACAAGTGGTTCATCATCGTGACGGTCTTCGGGCCGGTCTTCTTCGCGATGATCATGGTGCTGCCGGCGTACCTCTCGGTGCGGGGCATCCGCGACGCGAAGGTGGGCGGGATCCGGATCGTGGACGCCTCGGGCGTCGGGCTCGGGGCGCGCGTGGCCGAGCGGCTCGCGACGCCGGCGCTGCAGGGCGCGCCCGCGCCGGCGGCGGTGCCGGTGGACCTCGTCGACTCCACGTCGCTCGCCGCCGCGGAGTCGGTGCTGGTGGCGGACGTGGTGGCGAAGAAGCTCACCGGGTTCCTCGTGATCGAACCCTCCACGCTCAATGACGGCCGCGCGCGCTACGCGGGGCGGAACGCGTCGTCGATCGGCGAGAACGAGCAGGTGGAGGGGGCGCTGCGCGGGGCGCTCATGGGCTATCGCATGGAGACGGCCGGTCTCGACGCAGCGATGGCGCGCGACCTGGCGCGGCTCCGCGTGAACGTCTCCACCGAGCGGATCACCGACGAGGGTCGCGGCGGCTCCGGCGTGGCGGCGGCGATCTTCGGCTTCGCGATCGCGTTCCTGCTCTACATGACGATCATCCTCTACGGCCAGGCGATCCTGCGCGGCGTGCTGGAGGAGAAGACGACGCGCGTGGCCGAGGTGATCATCTCGAGCGTGAAGCCGGACACGCTGCTCGCCGGGAAGGTGATCGGCGTGGGCGCGGTGGGGCTCACGCAGTACGCCGTCTGGATCGGCAGCGGGTTCCTGCTCTGGGGCCAGCGCGCCAAGTTGCTCAGCGCGATGGGCGTGGACGGGATGCCGACGAGCATGCCGTTCCCGTCGATCGCCCCGGGGATGCTCGCGGCGCTCATCCTGTTCTTCCTGCTCGGCTACACGTTCTACGCGTCGATGTTCGCGGCGGTGGGCTCGATGGTGGGGAGCCAGGAGGAGGCGAACCAGGCCGCGCAGCCGGTGATGATGCTGCTCGTGTTCTCGATCATCTTCGTGCAGCCGGTGATGCTCAACCCGACGGGCCAGCTGGCGCAGGTCATGAGCTGGCTGCCCTTCTCGGCGCCGATCATCATGCCGTTGCGGATGACGGCGACCCCGGTCGCGCCGCTGGAGATCGCGGCGGTGCTGCTCGGCCTGCTCGTCGCGTGCGTGGTGGTGATCTGGATCTCGGCCCGCATCTACCGGGTCGGCATGCTGATGTACGGCAAGCGTCCGTCGCTGCGCGAACTCGCGCGCTGGGTCCGGCAGAGCTGAGCCGGCCGACGGACCGGCTGTAAACGCGCCCGGGGCGGGTGGCATCACAGGAGTGTCCGTGCCTCCCGCCCCTGCCCCGGAGCCGCGCGCCCTCGAGACCCCCGAGGCGCTCGAAGACGTCCGCGCCGCCCAGCGCGGCGATGCGGACGCGTTCGGGCGTCTCTATCGCCGCCATGTGGGGCGGGTGCACGCGCTGGCGCTCCGGCTCACCGCCGACCGCGGGCGCGCCGAGGAGCTGGTGCAGGACGCGTTCGTGCGGGCGTGGGAGAAGCTGGGGAGCTTCCGCGGCGAGAGCGCGTTCGGGACCTGGCTGCACCGGCTGACGGTGAACGTGTTCCTCGTGCAGACGCGCAGCCGCCAGCGGCGCGGGGCGCACGAGGAGCTGCCGGGGGAGCTGCCCGAGCCGGCGCTCGACGTGGAGGGCGAGGGACTCGGGCGTGAGGGCCGGATGGACCTCGAGGCGGCGATCGCGCGGCTGAGTCCGGGCGCGCGGACGGCGTTCGTGCTGCACGAGCTCGAGGGCTACTCGCACGAGGAGATCGCGGCGATGTCGGGAGTGGCCGCGGCGACGATCCGCGCGCAGCTGTTCCGGGCGCGGAAACGACTGCTGGAGGTGCTGGAACGATGACGGACCGGGACGAGACGCCTGACCGCGCGGCCGACGGCGCGCACGAACTGGACCCTGCGGAGGCGGCGCGCCTGCGCGCGGCGCTCCAGCGGCTTCCTGCGGCCGTGGAGCCCGAACGCGACCTCTGGCCCTCGATCCGCGCGCGGATCGATCAGGGGCGGGTGCAGGCGCTGCCAGGTGGCGGCGGGGCGGCCTCGCGCCCCGCAGGCGAGCGCTGGCCGTGGTACGCGCGGCCACAGCGCCTCGCGGCGGCGGCAGTGCTGCTCGTGGCAGCCACGGCGACCGCGACCTGGTGGACGATGCGCACCACGCCGGCCAGCGATCTCGCGGAGGTCACGGCACCGGCCGCTGCGGTCGATCCCGCCGCCGCACTGGCCTCGTTCGCCTCGTATGAGCGCTCGGCGGCCGAGCTGACCGCCACGCTCGAGCGGCGCCGCGGCGCGCTCGACCCCAATACGCTGGCCGTGCTCGAGCGCACGCTCCGCACGATCGACGGCGCGATCGCCGAGGCGCGCGAGGCGCTCGCGACCGACCCGGGGAACGCGGCGGTGCAAGGGTTCGTCGCGACGGCGTACCGACAGAAGATCGACTTCCTGCGCCGGGCGAACGATGTCGCGGCGGAGCTCGGGTCATGAGGCGCGCCGTCCTGCTCCTGGGACTCCTGCTCCTCGCGACGCCCGGCGCGGCGCAGCAGGTCCCCATCACGCGCGGCTGGCCGCTCGACCGCGACGGTCTCGTGAAGCTGTTCAATCCCAACGGCCGCATCCGCGTGATCGGCTGGGACCGCGACAGCATCGCCGTCACCGGCACGACGACGCGCGGCACGACGGTGTTCGGCGGCGGCTCGCGGCGCGCGGTGAAGTTCGGCACCGAGGGGCACGACATGACCGCGTGGGCCGACCTCACCGTGCGCGTGCCGGCCGGTGCGGTGGTCTGGGTGCGCGGCGCGGCGACCGACATCTCGGTGGAAGGGCTCACGGGCGGCGTGGATGTGGGCTGCGTGAGCGGCCTCGTGCGCATCACCGGCGACCCGCGCGACCTCACCGCCGAGGCGATGGACGGGAGTCTCGAGATCCTCGGCTCGCCGGGCACGTTGCGCGCGAAGACGGCGAGCGGGTCGCTGCTGTGGATGGGTCACGCGGAGGACGCGACGCTCGGGAGCGTGAGCGGGAGCATCCGCGCGGGGCGCGGGCCCTTCGGTCAGGTGCGGATCGAGACCATCTCGGGCGATGTCTCCGTCGACGCGGCGCTGCTCCCGACGGCCGACCTGGTGGTCGAGTCGCACAGCGGGTCGGTGACGCTGCGCCTGCCGTCGGCGGTCCCCGCGCGCCTCACCGTCGATGCCGCACGGCTCACCGGCGTACCCGGCGCGGCCGCCGGTCCCGCGCCGCCGGGAAAGCGCGCCCCGCCGCGGACGGTGGCGTTGCACGGCGCATCGGCGACCGGGGCGGCCGCGTCGATCACGGTGCGGTCATTCAAGGGCGAGCTGACGCTCCTGCCCGCGACCGCGCCGCCCCGGTAGCGCGCGCCTGCGCGCGCGGACGATAGCGCGCGCGGACGCTAGCTCGCGCTGCTGGCCGCGGCGCAGTGCGTGTCGAACGCCTTCGTGAGGTCGGCGGCGATGGACTCCACCGAGCGTCCTTCGATCTGCCACCGCTCCACCATGTGCACGAGCTTGCCGTCGCGCAGCAGCCCGATGCTCGGCGAGCTCGGGGCGTAGCCGGTGAAGTAGCCGCGCGCCTGGCGCGTGGCATCGGCGTCGTTGCCGGCGAAGACCGTGTAGAGATGCTCGGGCTTCACGCCATGCTGGAGCGCGACGGCGATGGCGGGGCGCAGGTTGCGCGCGGCGCAGCCGCAGACCGAGTTGACGACCACGAGCCGGGTGCCGGGCGCATCCTTGAGCGCCTCGTCCACGGCGGCGGCGGTGCGGAGCTCGGTGATGCCGAGGCGGGTGAGCTCCTCGCGCATCGGGGTCACGAATCTCTCGTCGTACATCATGGGGCGATGAAGGCTGAAGGATGAAGGGAGAAGGTGGTGGTGCGGGATGCGGGATGCGGGGAGGCTGATGCGGGATGCGGGGGAACCTCCCCCCTTCATCCTTCAGCCTTCATCTACTCGCGCGACAGCGCGAGTACCGCCGCCTGCGGCACCACCAGGTATCGCTCGTTCTCGAACGTGATCTCCACCGCCGCCTTCCGGAAGAAGATCGCGTAATCGCCGACCTGCGCCTGCATCGGCACGTGCTTGGCGCCCGATGTCGCGCCGATGCGCCAGGGTTCGTCGAGATGGTCGCTCACCTCGGGCAGCGGCTGCCCCGGGCCGGTCGCGACGATCGTGCCGCCCTGCACCTGCTGGTTCTCGATCGCCGTCGCCGGGAGGTAGAGCCCGACCTTCGTGCGCTCCTCGCCCTCCTCGAGCTTGATGAGCACGCGGTCACCGACGACCAGGAGTTCCTTCTTGCCTTTGCGCATACGGGAACAAGTCTATCAGGTTCACTTCACGAGGAACAAGCGGTCCTGCCGCTTGATCGCCCAGCGCGCGACACCGTTCGGACCGATCACCGCGTCCTCCTCCTGCGCCATCCGCACGCGCTGGCCGCCCCACTCGGGGACCGGCGATGTCGCCTGGAGCTCGATCGAGTACCACATGTTCGCGATCACCGTCGCGTCGCCGCGGCCGGGGACGCCGTCCTGGTAGTCCCAGAGGCCGACGAGGGGGCCGGCGCCGTGGCCGTGCTTGCCGATCGGGTGCGAGTAGATCGTGCCGTCGATCCCCATCGCGCCCATCCGCTGCCGCGAGCGCGCGAGCACGCTGTTGCCGGTGCGGCCGGCGCGGAGCTCCTCCATCACGATGTCCTGGAGCTGGTTGGAGCGCTTGAGCGCGGCGGTGAGGCCGGCCGGCGCCTCGGTCTCGCCGGGGAGGAGCACGTACGCCATGTGCTGCGTGTCGGTGTTGAGCCCGAGCGCGGTGATGCCGAGATCCGAGTGCAGCACGTCGCCGCGCTGGATGACCGGGTCGTCGCCGAGCTGCGCGTCGGTCGCGCCCTTGCGCTGCACCTCGATGCTCGGCTGGAACCAGGTGCCGAGCCCGAGATCGTTCACCTGCTGCCGCCACCACCAGACGAGGTCGCTCGTGCGCGTGACGCCGGGCTTCACCACCTCGGCGGAGAACATCCGCTCGGAGAGCTCCCACACGAGCGCCTGCAGCTTGGCGTAGAACTGCGCCTCCTCGGGGAGCCGCGTGGCGATCATCTCGAGGGCGAGCGCCTCGGCGGGCCGGAAGCGCGAGGCGAGCGCGGGGCCGAGGGCCTCGGTCATCCCGTCGCGCTCGCCGGCGGTGAGGCCATCGGTGAAGGCGAAGGTGCGCGAGACGTCGATGGCGATGACCTTGGGCGCGCGCTCCTCGAGGACGGTCTTGAGCACCGACCACTGCTGGTCGCCCCAGAGCTCGGCCTGGCGGCCAGTGAGGTCGCCGGCGACGGCGGTCATGGCGCGACGCGCCTCGTAGAGCCCGCCCTGCGAGGTGCCGCCAAGGGCGATGCGCTCGACGCAGGAGCCGTCGCCCGGGTCGGTGCGGCCGCTCGCGGCGCACTTGTCGAAGAAGACGTAGATGGTGCGACGGCGCGCGGCGAAGGTCGTCGGCGAGACGAGCGAGGAGAAGACGGGGTCCTCGTTGTACTCGCGCATGGGGATGACCCAGGCATCGACGCCGTGCTTGCGCATGAGGGCGGGGAGCACGGTGCGGAGGCGCAGCGCGAGCCAGCCCTGCTGGATGTCGGCCTGTTCGCGCAGCGTGCCGAAGGGACGGCGCGGCGCGGCGTCGGCGCGGGTGGCGGGGGCCTGCGCCGCGAGGGGCGCGGGCGTGGCGACGGGAAGGACGAGCGCGGCGGCGAGCGCGGCGACGCGGATGGCGCGCGCGAGCGAGTGCTGGATCATGGGAGCTCCGGTGGGACGACGGCGGTGGTCGTGCGCCGCTCCTTCTTCCGCGGCATGAGGACGAGGCGGACCATGGTGGAGACGAACGCGAGGAGCAGTGCGAAGAGCGTGATGCCGACGATGCGCACGACGGCGAGCTTGAAGGCCGAGCCCTGCCAGTCCTCGAGCGTCGCGGTGAGGCTGCCGATGCGTTCGAGGCCCGCGACGGTGAGCGCGAGGCTCACGCCGATCTCGGTGGCGGCCTCGAGCATGGCGAAGAGCGGCGCGCGCCAGAGCCAGGCGCGCACGGGATAGTTGCCGAGGTGGAGCGTGGCGAGGAGGAAGAGGATGGCGACGCCGCCGAGGAAGGTGCCGGCGATCCAGGTCCAGCTGTTGCTCCACCCGAACTGCAGGATGGCCGCGCGATAGAGGCGGAGGCTGGCGCCGGTGAGCAGCGCCATGGCGAGCACGTTGAGCGAGAACTTCCGGACGACCGTCGGCTCCTCGAGGTCGAGCTGCGTCAGCACCATCGTGGGGCGGAGGAGCGGCATCGTCGCGTCAGCTCAGGCGGTGGCGATGCATTCGATCTCGACGCGCGCGCCGAGCGCGAGGCCGTTGGCGCCGAGGGCGCTGCGCGCCGGCAGGCGTCCCGGCGCGAAGTAGGTGCGGTAGACCGCGTTCATGCGGTCCCACTCCTTCATGTCGGCCATCATCACGGTGCACTTGATGACCTTGTCCATCGAGGAGCCGACGGCGAGGAGCGTGGCGCGGATGTTCTCGAGCGTCGCGCGCGTCTCGGCCTCGATGCCGCCGGGGACGAGGGTGCTCGCGTTGGCCGAGGGATCGGCGGTCCCGATCTGTCCCGAGAGGTAGATGAGGTTCCCCACGCGCACGGCGGGAGAGAAGGGACGCGTGGGCGCGCCGAAGGGCGTGAGGTAGCGCGCAGAGTCGCGGACGGTCGCGGTGGCGTCGCTGCCATCGGAGACGCGATCGAGGCGCCGCTCGAGGCGGCGTTCGCGCGCGGCGCGGCAGCCGGTCGCGAGGAGCGCGACGGCGACGAGGAGCAGGGCGGGACGCAGGCTCATCGGATCACCGTGCCGAGGCGGGACCAGCGGATGTCGGTGATCGCCGGAAGGGGGCGATCGGAGTCGTCCGCGTTGTAGGAGTAGTACACGAAGAGCGGCCGGCCGCGGATGTTCTTGCGCGGCACGAAGCCGTAGAAGCGGCTGTCGATCGAGTTGTAGCGGTTGTCGCCCATGAACCAGAAGTGCGCCTCGGGGATGATGAACGGCCCCCAGTCGTCGATGGTCGGCTCGGCGGGCGGGGCGCCGAAGCGCGTCGTCTTGAGCTCGACCTCGTGCTGCCAGCGCAGGATGGGATCGGGGTTGTCGCCGATGAGCTCGCCGGGGCGGCCCGAGGCGTAGCCCTGGCGCTGCGGCTCGCCGTTGATGTGCACCACGCCACCGCGCGAGTGGATCGTGTCGCCTGGCATGCCGATGAGGCGCTTCACGACGGTCGGCGTGGGATCGTCGGGATTGAACGCCTGGTAGGGCGAGACGAAGACGACGATGTCGCCGCGGCGCGGCTCGGCGTAGCCGGGGAGGTTCACCTTCGTGAACGGGATGTTGGGCCCGAAGCGGAGCTTGTTCACGAAGAGCCAATCGCCCACGAGCATCGTGGGGATCATGGAGCCCGAGGGTATGCGATACGCCTCGACGAGGAAGGTGCGGAGGAGGAGGAAGATCGCGAGGGTGCCGGCGATCGACTTGAAGACCTCCCACGCCTTGGCGGGAGAGGACCCGCCCTTGCGGCCGCGCGCGGCGGCGACGGAGTTGGCGGGCTTGTCGGAGCTCTTGGACTTCTTCGCGGCCACGGCGGACGGGGCAAGGGGAACGGGGCGCCAGGGAGGCGCGCGCCGCAGCGCGGCGCACGAGGGGAATCTGCCGTGATTACCCCGCAAAGACGAGAGGGGCGCGCCTCGCGGCGCGCCCCCCCGTCCCAGCCGGTCGATCAGTGCCTTACTTGAGGCACTTCGAGACGAGCTTGGTCATGTCGAACATCGACACCTGCGCCTTGCCGCCGAAGACGACCTTGAGCTTGTCGTCGGCGTTGATCATGCGGCGGTTCTTCTTGTCCTGGAGGCCGTTCTTCTTGATGTAGGCCCAGAGCTTCTTGGTGAGCTCGGTGCGCGGGAGCGGCGCGGCGCCGACGACGGCGGCGAGCTTCTCGTTCGGCGTCACCGGCTTCATGAACGCGGCGTTCGGCTTGCGCTTCGCGGCCTTCTTCTTCGGCGCGGCCTTCTTCGTCGCCTTCTTCGCGGCCTTCTTGGCGGTCTTCTTCTTCGCAGCCATTTCGAACATCTCCTCGAGAGGAAGTGAGGATCGCGCGGTGCTACGCCCGGTCGAGTCGTGCGCGATCTGTACTCGAAAGTAAGGCGGTTCCCCTCTGGCGCAATAGGCAATCCCCTCTGAGAACCGGGGAATCCTCCTCTGGGAACGGGGGGATCTCCCTCTGGGGCGGGCCTGCCGGGGTCCGCGCGGGGGGGTCTCCGCCCTCTGGGAATGGGCGATTCTCCCTCTGGGAATGGGCGATCCTCCCTCGGAGAACCCCCTTTCGTCCTTCACCCTTCAGCCTTCATCCCCTCATCCGCCGCGCAGGAATCCCTCGAGCAATTCGATCATCCGCGCGTCGGCCGGATCGGCCGAGACGTCGTCCTCGACGACCGATTCCCGCTCTGACGGCGTCTCGAGGATGAGCGGGATCCCCTCGGAGATGGGCGCGCGCACGAGCCAGCGGAACGGCTCCGCGCCGATCATCCCCGCCCCGAGGAGCGCGTGGCGATCCTTGTTGCTCGCGAACGGATGCTGGCTGTCGTTCAGGTGGAAGAAGGCCGGCGGCTCGCCGATGGTGCGCACGAACGCCTCGAGCGTGCGCGCCTGCGCCTCGGGCGAGGAATGGATGTCGTGCCCTGCGGCGAAGAGGTGACAGGTGTCGAGCCCGTACCCGGTGCGATGGCGCAACGCCGCCGGCACCTGCGCGAGCATCGTCGCGATCTCCTCGGCGGTGCGCCCCATGGTGCGCCCCGCGCCCGCGGTGTTCTCGATGAGGACGCGCGACCCGCTCCCCTCGGGGACGCTCGCGAGCGCGTGCGCGATGGCCTGCCCCACGCGCACCGCCGCATCGACCGGGTCGCTCTCGCCGGCCGAGCCGGGATGGAAGCAGCAGCCCCAGGCGCCGAGCGCGCTCGTGCGCTCGTACTCCTTGGCCAGTCCGGCGCGCGCCTTGGCGGCCTTCGCCTCCTCGGGCGAGGCGGTGTTGAGCACGTACGCCGCGTGCACGAGCACGTGCCGGCGCGCGATCCCCGCGGCGTCGAGCGCGGCGTGGACCTTCGCCGCCTTGTCCGGCTTGATCGTGACCTTCTCGTTGTAGTACGTCGGCGGCGCGGTGAAGACCTGGAGCGCGCGCGCGCCGGCGTTCGCCGCGCGCTGCACCGCGATGGGGAGTCCGCCGTCGTCGGCGGGATGCACGCCAAGGATGCGCGCGGAGGAGGGCGTGGGCGCGGTCATGCGGTCCCCTTGGGCTTGCTGAGGTCGACCATGCGCTGGCCGAGCGCGTACTCGACCGACTGCGGGTCGGTGAGGGCGTTGAGGCGCTTCACCACGTCGGCGATGCGGCGCGCCTGCTGGTCGATCACGCGCAGCGTCGCCGCCGACTCGTCGGGCGGGAGGATGCCGCCGGAGAGGAGGGCGCTGTTGGTGAGGAGCGCGGCGAGCGGGTTGTTGATCTCGTGCTGCAGCGCGAGGGAGACCTCGCCGACGCCGGCGAGGTAGCGCGCCTTCCGGAGTTCCGCCTCGGCGGCGCGGCGCGCGGTCCCGTTCTCCATGCGGCGCGCCGCGATGCGGAGGCGTGCGGCGATGTCCTCCGGCGTCACCGGCTTGGAGAGGTAGTCGTCGGCGCCCGCGTCGAGCACCGCCTCGAGCGAGTTCATCCCGCTGCGCGCGGTGATCACGAGGAGGTAGGTGTAGGCACCATCCGGGTGCGCGCGCACGCGGCGGCAGACCTCGAGCCCGTCGGCGCCGGGCATCTGCCAGTCGAGGACGACCATCTCGGCCGGTTCGCGCGCGAAGGCCGACCAGACGGCGTCGCCGTCGGCGAACATCTCGACCGTGTGCCCGTGCACCTCGAGCACCGCGGCGGTCAGCTCGCGCATCAGTTCGTCGTCGTCGGCCAGGAGCACGCGCATCAGCGTTGCCTCACCAGGTCAGGGTCCCTTCACGCTGCACGGTACGCGGCCACCGCCCGCCGCGCTGTGACGCGGTCCACACGACGGCGACGCGACCGCCCCGCACCGCGACCTGCGGGCCGGTGGACTCGCCGTTGTCCTCGGAGACGGGCGGCCGCGCCTCGAAGATGTGGCCCTGCGTCCGCGAGAGCGCCATCCCGACGCGCGGGAGGCGGCTGTTGGGATCCTCGTACACCACGACGACGGTGTCGCCCCGCGAGGCGACCGCGGCGCGCGACGGACGGTCGCCGTAGACGATGGGGACCGGCTCGTGCCACAGCGCGCCACGCTCCATGGAGTGCGTGAAGAAGAGCCCCGCTCCCTCCCGCGCGACGAGGTGATAGGCGAGATGCACGTAGCCGTTGAGCGAGTCGGCGGCGAGGAACGGCACCGGTCGCGCGCAGCCCGCGGTGCCGACGTCGGTGGAGTCGGCGGTGACGGGGGCGTTCCACACGCGGCCGCCGCTGTCGGAGCGCGCCACGCGCAGCACGACGCTCGAGTCGGGCCGGATGGCGAACCAGCTCGCGTAGGCAGCACCGTCGGGCGAGCGCACGGCGCGGAACGACGCCGCACAGGCTGCGGGTTCGTCGGGCCAGGCGGGCGGCGTCCAGGCGGGGACGAACGCGGGCCGCCCAGTCGCGTCGAGGACGAGGCGCAGGGTGTCGGCGAGCGCGCCATCGCCGAGCGCGGCCGTCTCGCTCCACGCGACCGGCTGCGGGACGCACGCCGTGCCGGCGAGCAGGAGGAGCAGCAGGGAGAGGCGCACGGCTGAAGTATCACCCGGCGCGAGTGTAGATTCCAAGCTCGACCCTCCACCCCGACGACCATGCCCGCCTTCTCGCCGAACGGCGTCCGCCAGCTCCCGCCGCACGCCAACGAGCCGATCAAGAGCTACGCCCCCGGTTCCCCCGAGCGCACCTCGTTGCAGGCGCGACTCAAGGCGATGGAATCGGAGCGGCCGGAGATCCCGGTGGTCGTCGCGGGGAAGGAGATCCGCACCGGCGACCTCGGCACGTCGGTCTCGCCGCACAAGCACGGGCACGTGACCGCGACCTATCACAAGGCGACGGCGCAGAACGTCCGCGACGCGATCACGAGCTCGGCCGCGGCGTGGAAGGAGTGGAGCGAGTGGAGCTGGGAGGAGCGCGCCGCGGTGTTCCTCAAGGCCGCCGACCTCCTCGCCGGCCCGTGGCGCGACACGCTCAACGCCGCGACGATGCTCGGGCAGTCGAAGACCGTGTTCCAGAGCGAGATCGACGCCGCGTGCGAGATGGTGGACTTCTTCCGCTTCAACGCCGCCTTCGCGCGCGACATCTACACCGAGCAGCCGGTGTCGGCGCCGGGGATGTGGAACCAGCTCGAGTACCGCGCGCTCGAGGGGTTCGTGTACGCCGTGTCGCCGTTCAACTTCACCGCGATCGGCGGCAACCTCGCCGGCTCGCCGGCGCTGATGGGCAACACCGTCCTCTGGAAGCCCGCCGCGACGGCGATGCTCTCCGGGTGGTACACGTACAAGCTCCTCGAGGAAGCGGGAATGCCGCCGGGCGTGATCAACTTCCTCCCCGGCGACCCGGCGATGATCTCCGAGATCGCGCTCACCGACCCGGCGCTCGCCGGCGTGCACTTCACCGGCTCCACCGGCGTGTTCAACAACATGTGGGGCACGATCGGGAAGAACATGGGGCGCTACCGCTCCTATCCGCGCATCGTGGGCGAGACGGGCGGCAAGGACTTCATGATCGCGCATCCCTCGGCCGACGTCGCCGCCTTCGCGGTGGGCGTGGTGCGCGGCGCCTTCGAGTACCAGGGCCAGAAGTGCTCGGCCTGCTCGCGCATCTACGTGCCGAAGTCGATCTGGCCCGAGGTGAAGGAGCGGATGACCGCGATGATCCGGGACATCCGGATGGGCGACGTGAACGACTTCCGGAACTTCATGGGCGCGGTCATCGACCAGAAGGCATTCGACCGGATCAGTGGCTACCTCGCCGACGCGAAGGCGAACGCGACCGTGGTCGCCGGCGGCGGCGTGAAGGGCGACGTGGGCTACTTCGTGGAGCCGACGCTCATCGAGACGAAGGACCCGTCGTACCGCCTGATGTGCGAGGAGATCTTCGGCCCCGTGGTGACGGCGTACGTGTACGACGACGACAAGTGGAGCGAGACGCTCGACCTGGTGGACCGGACGTCGCCGTACGCGCTCACCGGCGCGGTGTTCGCGCAGGACCGGAACGCCGTGCGCGAGGCGCACGCGAAGCTCCGGCATGCGGCGGGCAACTTCTACGTGAACGACAAGTGCACCGGCGCGGTGGTGGGGCAGCAGCCGTTCGGCGGCGCGCGCGCCTCGGGCACGAACGACAAGGCGGGGTCGAAGCTCAACCTGCTGCGCTGGGTCTCGGCGCGGACGATCAAGGAGACGTTCGTGCCGCCGACGGATTATCGCTATCCGTTCATGGCTGAACAGAAGTAGTGCGCTGTGAGTCGTGAGATGTGAGCTGTAAGTGACTGCGCCGCTTCCGTCGCGCATCATCCCGCATCCCGCAGCCGTTCACTCACAGCTTACAGCTCACAACTCACATCTGCGGTTGAAATGCGATTCCTCACCTTGGACGTCTTCACCCCGTCGCCGTTCGGCGGCAACCAGCTCGCCGTCTTCCCCGACGCGCGCGGGATCCCCGAAGGGCTGCTGCTGAAGCTCTGCCAGGAGTTCAACTTCTCCGAGGTGACCTTCTGCTATCCGCCCGAGGATCCCTCGCACACGCGGAAGGTCAGGATCTTCACGCCGGACAAGGAGATGCCGTTCGCCGGGCATCCGACGATCGGCACCGCGGCGGCACTCGCGCTCTGCGAGGGGGCGCTCCCCGACGGGCATGGCCGCTTCACCTTCGAGATGGGCGTGGGCGTGGTGCCGGTCGATGTGCGCATGGAGTCGCCGACCCGCGCCTGGGCGGAACTCTCGGTGGCGAAGCTTCCCGAGGTGGGCCCGCACGCGCCGACGATCAACACGCTCGCCGACATCCTCTCCCTCGAGCCCACCGACCTGATGGGCGGTGCGATGTCGCCGCAGGCGGTCTCGTGCGGCTACCCGTTCCTGATCGTGCCGCTCAAGTCCCTCAAGGCGCTCAAGGCGGCGCGCGTGCGCATGGACCCGTGGGAGCGCACGCTGCAGCGCTTCTGGGCCCCGGAGATCCTCGTCGTCGCGCGCGATCCCGAGCAGGGCGAGCATCACTGGCGCGCGCGGATGTTCGCGCCGGGCATCCGCGTCCCCGAGGATCCCGCCACCGGCTCGGCGATCGCCGCCTTCGGTGGGTGGCTCGCGATGAAGGATCCCAAGGCCGATGGCGCGTTCGCCTGGTCGGTGGACCAGGGGATCGAGATGGGACGGCCGAGCCGGCTCGACGTGAGCGCGGACAAGGCGGGCGGTCAGGTGACGGCGGTGCGCGTCGCCGGGCGCGCGGTGCTCGTCAGCGAAGGGACGCTGCGGCTGCCCTGAGCGCGGTCTACTCGACCGCGCGGATCATCGACGGCGTGGAGTGCCGCGCGCGCCCATGCGCGGCGCCGTCGAACGCGCGCATCCCGGCATGCCACACCACCGCGCGGTCGCGGCCGTTGCGCTTGGCGACGTAGAGCGCCTCGTCGGCGCGCGCGAGCAGCGTCTTCGCCACCTCGTCGTCCCGCGCCGGCGCCGCCGCCACGCCCACGCTCGTCGTGATCCGCCGCTCGGGCGGGAGCGAGCGGAACTGGTGCTGGCGGAAGGCCTGCATCACGCGCTCGGCGAGGATGAGCGCCCCCTCGTCGTTCGAATCGGGCGCGAGGATGGTGAACTCCTCGCCGCCGATGCGCGCCACCACGTCCACGTCGCGCGCCGTCTCGCGCAGCAGCGCGCCCACCTCGCGGATCACCTCGTCACCGGTGAGGTGCCCGTACTCGTCGTTGATGTGCTTGAAGTGGTCGACGTCGATCGCGAGCACCGCGATGTTCTTCTTGGCGCGCACCGCGCGCGAGACCTCGCGCTCGGCGAGCTGGTTGAGCCCGCGCCGGTTGAAGCAGCCCGAGAGTGGATCGGTGAGCACGATCGTCTCGAGGTGCGAGCGCATCTTGTTGTACGCGCGCCCGATCACCGTGACCGGGTCGGGCATCTGGTCGGCCCCCTCGTCGTAGCGCGCCGAGAAGTCGCCGTCCTGCGCCTTGGTGAAGACCTGCACGAGGCTGCGCATCCGCTGCGCCACGTGCCCCTGCAGTCCGACGTACACGAGCACGCCGATGGCGTAGAGCGCGAGCGTCCAGAGCTCCTCGGGCGGCGAGGTCGCGGCGCCGGCGTCCGCCGCGAGGGCGATGAGCGCCGTGTAGCCGATCCCGACGAAGAGCAGGTTCGCGACGGTCACCGTCCAGCCGAAGAAGAGCTGCGTGAGCTGGACGGTGAAGATCGAGACGATGAGTGCGCGGTCGTAGTGCTCGGGCGGCGTCATGAGGGCCACCGCCGTGAAGAGCGACACCATGTCGCTCGCGATGGCAGCGACCGCGAGCCCGCGCGATGCGCGTCCCGCGCGCCGCAGGTGCCAGACGAGCACGCGGTGCAACAGCAGGTAGGCGACGATGATCGCCAGCACCCAGAGCAACGCCGGGCGCAGCCCGATCCGCTCGACGAACACCGAGTCCGACGAGATCACGCCGAACCACTTCAGCGTGATCGTCGAGAACCCCACGAGCGAGATGAAGAGCGCGCGATAGCGCCCCTGCCAGAGCAGGATCTCGGCGTTCGCCTGTTCCTCGGCCTGGTGCGCGGCGACGGGGTCTTGCAGGGCGTGCTCGGACGGTGGACGGGAGGTGGACGACGAGGGGGGCGCCTCTAATGAGACACCCCCCTGACAGATTGGCAAGAGCCTCTGTGCGCGCCCTGTGCGGTGTCGCGGAACTGGACGAAGCTAGAACCGCGCCTCGAGCGAGACGTCGAACCGCGTCTGGAGACGCGGATAGAGGCCGCGCGCGAGATCCATGCGGATCATCCCGTCGAGGAAGCTCGCCCCCACGCCCACGCCGCTCATCGGCCGGCCGGTCTGGCTCCAGGCATCGCGCGAACCCGCCCACCCGAGGTCGCCGAAGATCACGGGGCGCACCGCCGCGTTGTTGGTGCCGAGCTCCACGCGCGAGAGCCAGAACGCGGTGCCGTACCCCGTCCCTGCCGTCTGGCCGCGCACGCTCTGCAGCCCGCCGAGGAAGAAGTGGCGCTGCGCCGGCGCGGTGCCGACGATGTGGCCGGCCGCCCCCGTCACCGAAGCGGCGAGCGGACCGAGCCCGCGCGAGACGGTGGTCTCGAGGAAGAGGCGGCCGTACTCCGTCCCGCCGTTCGCCGCCCAAGGATCGACGGCCGCGCCTTCGAGCCGCAGGTCGGCACTCAGGCGCCACCCCTGCGGATCGAGTCCACGGCTGCCGCGCCAGTTGAGGCCCGCCCCGAAGAGCGACGCGCGGTCGGCGGCGACGTTGCCGAGGAAACGGTCGTCATGGGCGCCGCCGGTGAGCGAGAAGCGCGTCGCCACCGGCGCCTCCCACTGCTCCTCGGCGAAGAGCCGCCAGACGAACCCGTTGCCGATGGTCCGTCGTCCCGCGAGCTCCCCGCCCCAGGTGCGATGGTAGAACCCTTCGTCACGCCCGTAGACGAACGAGTTGAACGACGCGCCGAAGGAGAGCGGCGACCCGAAGTCGCCGCTCGAGACGAGTCGCCGATACGCGGTGGCGCGGAGCTCGCGCCGCCCGTTGCTGCGCGAGACCGAGAGCTCGCCGTTGAGCTGCAGGTCGGCGAGCGAGCCACGGCCGGTGAGCGCCACGACGTATCCCTTCCCCAGTTGCGACGTGACGACGGCCCCGGTGCCGAGCCCTTCGACGCGATTGTAGCGCGTCTCGTTCAGGCCCCACGCGATGGTCGGCGCGCGCGGCGCCCACGCCGGCTGCAACCCGAAGTCGAGGGCCTGCATCAGCTCGGCGCGATCGGCCGCGCCGAAGAGCTCCTCGCCCTCGTCGTAGATCGACGGGGGCAGGTCGGCGGAGGACGCGAGGCGCTTGGGGTCGCAGGGGACCTCGATCGCGAGCGGCAGTGTCCCGTTGTAGCGCTGATGGTACTCGAGGAAGCTCCCGCTCGTCTCGCACTGCCGCTTGCGCTCGGCGCGCTGCGCCGAGTCGCGCGAGGCGTAGAACCGCTTCATCGCCTCGCTGCGCGCGGTGGAATCGACGCCGGCGGTCTTGAGGCTGTCCTCGTACTCGCTCCCGCGTTTCCACTGCGGCGGCGGGATCGCGGCGAGCGAGTCGATCGCGTTCACGCTCTCGTAGCGGTAGCGCTCCTCGATCTTGAACGGGACGCGCATGAAGCTCACGCGCGCGTACCCTTCGGCGCCCTGCGTGCGGGGGAGCCAGAAGCGCTGGTTGAGCAGGCCGTACTCGATGGTGACGGCGGTGATCTCGGCCTTCATCGGCGAGAGGAAGCCCCGCACCGCCCACGGCACGTCGTCGCGCGCCGTGGAGTCCTCCTCCTCGACCGTCTCCCAGATGTCCATCGGCGCGGAGAAGCGCATGACCGCGCGCACCAGGTGCGCGTCGTCGGTCTCGAACCAGAACGACCCGACGACGAGGTTCCAGCGCGCCTCGCGCGGCGTGACGAGGATCTCGCGCAGGGTGATCCGCTTCCCGTCGGGGAGCGTCATGACGACCGAGTCGCCCGAGGAGAAGAAGAAGTAGGCTTCGGACCCCTCCGCGACGGGATGGATGAGCATCGAGCGCCCCTCGTCCTCGGAGTCGGTCGTGCCGATCATCTCGAAGAGCCAGAGCTCGTCCTTCCCCGGGTAGTAGGGGATCGCCATCATGTCCGACGCCTCGTCCATCATGTCCTGCTCCATCTCCGCCTCGGCCTCCTTGAAGCCGGCGACGATGGGCACCGCGGAACGGGCGCCGAGGACCTCGACGCGGGCGCCGGTGGCGCGATGCCAGCGGACGTGCGAGGCGTTCTCGGAGCGGAAGATCAGGCGGTCGCGCGCCGTCTCGCGGAGGGCCATGCCGGCGGAGACGCGCTGGTAGCTCTTCACGTCGTAGGAGAGGAGCGTCGAGTCCTGCTCGAGGCGGGCCGCGCGGGCGCGCAGGAGCAGTTCGCGCGCGGCGGCATCCTTGAAGGCGGTGCGCCGGTGCTCGTCGGTGACCTCGATCCGCATGCGCGGCGGCCGGACGCCGACCGAGGCGGACCCGCCCGACCGGTTCACGTCGACGTTCACCTGCACCTGCAGCGCGACGGCCAGCATTCCCAGCACGATCATCGACCACTCCAGCGAGGACGGGACAACGAGCCGGCCCCCGACGCGGGGCGTCGGAGCCGTTCAGGTGTGCTGCAGGTTCTACGGCTGGGGAGGGGGCGGGGTTTCCTTCGCGGCCCTCGCGGCCGCCGCCCGCGCCTCCTCCTCGCGGGCGCTCCGGATGGCCTCGGCGCGCGTCCGCCGCGCGAACCGCTCCCCGTTCCAGCGCGCGTCCGCGTTCCGGTCCGCGTCCTCGCGCACCGCCATCGGGATCATGAGCGCCGCCACGAGTGCCGGGGCGAGGAGCAGCGCCGCGCCGCCCGGGAAGCGCGGGCGGCCGGTGCCGCCCACCACGCCGAAGCGCGCGGCGAGCCGCTCGGCGTTCCGCTGCACCCAGACCGTGGCGACGATGACGGCGATGCCGAGCGCGGCAAGCACGATCGGGAAGGCGGGCGAGTCGCGGAAGACCGAAGCCGCGAGCCAGAAGACGTAGCCCGTGAACCAGAGCATCCCGAGCACCACATGGACGAAGCGGCGCATGAGCAGCGCGTACGCGAAGGCGACCGCCGCGCCCGCGGGGAGGAGGTGCTTGTAGAGCTCCTCCGATCCGACCACCTGCATCGTCGCGGTGAGCGCGGCGCCCACGGAGACGCCGTGCAACCAGAACGCGATGTCGAGGTCGTCCGACTGTCGCCGCTCGGCGGCGTACGCGGCGGCGGCGGTGAGACTCGCGCCGATGGCCCACACCCATCCCTGCGTGCCGTAGCCCATGGGGCTCGCACCGAGCGCATCCACGAGATGGAAGAGGAGCCGCAGGGAGAGCGCGGCCACCGGCAGCACGAGCGGCGCGAACCGCACGCGCCGCAGCGCGAGGAGCGCGGCGGCGATGGTCACGAGCTCGACGAGGAGCTCCTCGCCACGGCAGGCGAGGAGGTCGAAGTCGCTCGTGTGGCAGCCGTCGAACGGCACCCGCGCGAAGAGGCCGAGCAGCTCGTTGAGTGCGATCGTGGCGACGGGCACCGTCCCGACCGCGAGGAGCATGGCGAGTCCCGACGCCGTCGTGAAGCCCTCGCGGGCGAGACGCTGCGAGACGACGACGAGGATCACGCCATAGAGCACCGCGGTCGCGAGCGCCCCGCCAGGACCGAGCCACGCCCACCGGTCGGCGAGGAACCAGCCCATCGCGGCGACGACGGTGATGGCGCCGAGCACGTAGCCGATCGTCGCGGCGTCGATCGCGCGCGGCGGACGTGCGGCGCGTTCGCCGGGCGCGGGGGCGATCGCCCGGATCGCCTGGGCCTGCTGCTCGGTGATGATCCCGAGCGCGACGGCCGCCTCGAGTCGTCGGTCGTTCCGTTCCATGCGCCTCCGTACGGTGGTCCCGTGCCGCGCGTGTCGCGCCCCCATTGCCCCGCGCGCCCGGGGATCATCCATTTCCCGCATGTCGACGACCGCCCCCCACGAGCCCGGCGACCTCTCGCCCGAGGAGTTCGAACGCCACGCGACCCAGCTGGCCAGTTGGATCGCCGAGTACCTGCGCTCCCCTGAACGGTATCCCGTGCTCTCGCGGCTGGCACCCGGGGAGTTCCGCAAGGGAATCCCCGCCACAGCCCCCGCGCAGGGCGAGTCGCTCGACACCATCCTCGCGGACCTCGACCGGATCGTGATGCCCGGGGTCACGCACTGGAATCATCCGTCTTTCTTCGCCTACTTCGCGAACACCGCGTCGGTCCCCGGGATCCTGGGCGAGCTCGTCATCGCGGCACTCAACCAGGTGGGCATCCTCTGGCGGACCTCGCCGGCGCTGGCGGAGCTGGAGCAGGTCACCACCGACTGGTTGCGCGATGCGATGGGACTTCCGGGCGACTGGTTCGGGATGCTGACTGACACGGCCTCGGTCTCGACGTTGCAGGCGCTCGCCGCCGCACGGGAGCGTGACCCGGCGCTCGAGATCCGCCACAAGGGGATGGCCGGCCGTCCCGAGCTGCCACGACTCCGCATCTATTGCTCGGAGCATGCGCACTCGAGCGTGGACAAGGCGGCGATCACGCTCGGCCTCGGTGCGGAGAACGTGGTGCGGCTCCCGAGCGATGGTGCTTATCGGATGCGCGTGGACGCGCTCGAGGCGGCGGTCGCCGCGGACCGGGCGGCCGGGTATCGACCGCTCGCCGTGGTCGCGACGATCGGCACGACGTCCACGACGAGCGTCGACCCGGTGGAGGCGATCGCGACCGTCTGCGCGCGCGAGGGGATGTGGCTCCATGTCGATGCGGCGTACGCCGGCGTGCTCGCGATGGTCCCCGAGTACCAGCACCACTTCGCAGGACTCGACCGCGCCGACTCGCTGGTGGTGAACGCGCACAAGTGGCTGTTCACGCCGATGGATTGCTCGGTGCTCTGGACGCGGCATCCGGCGTTGCTCAAGCGGACCTTCAGTCTTACGCCGGCGTACCTGGAGACGGCGGAGCAGGAGGTGGCGCTCTCGCAGTCCGACTACTCGTTCCAGCTGGGGCGGCGATTCCGGGCGCTCAAGCTCTGGTTCGTCATCCGCGCCTTCGGGACGGAGGGGCTCGTCGAGCGGCTGCGGTACCATTGCGGTCTCGCGCGGACGCTCGAGTCCTGGATCCGGGCCGACGCCGGATGGGAGGTGGTCGCGCCGGTCCCGATGTCGGTGGTCTGCTTCCGCCATCGGCCGACGGGGATGACCGACGAGGCGGCGCTCGAGCGGCACAACGCGGCGATCCTCGAGCGGGTCAACGCGAGCGGCACCGTGTTCCTCTCCCATACGAAGCTGGGCGGGCGGTACGTGCTCCGGATCGCGATCGGCAACATCCGGACGCGGGAGGCCCATGTGGCCGAGGCGTGGCGACTGCTTCGGCACGCTGCCGGTGTCACCGTGTGACGGGTCCGGGCGGGCATTCTGGCCGGTCCCGCCGGGGCCCTTAACGTTCACGGGAGTCCGGCATCCAACCGGGTGAACGCGCGGTGGTTCCCACCCAGCCACGCGACAACCGGCGTACTGCGCCAACAAGGAGTTCACACGATGCTTCGGAAGTTCATCGCCCCCGCCCTGGTCGCCACCCTCGTCCTCGCCGCCTGCGATCAGGCGAGCACCGAGCCCGCGGCCACCCAGACCGATGAGGACTACGCGCTCGTGATGTTCGGCGAGGCGGGGTCCTCGCTCGAAGGCACGATGGGCAGCCAGCCGGCGAACCGGCCGTTCGATGGCCGCACGTTCCGGCGTCCGTTCCCCGACTCGATCGCGCTGAGCCAGACGCAGATCGACTCGATCGCCGCGTTGCGCGCGGCGTTCCGTGCGGCGCACGCGCCGCAGATCGACTCGCTCAAGGCGATCTTCGAGCAGGCGCGGGCGGCGAAGGAGGCCGGCGCGACCCGCGAGGAGATCCGCGCGATCCTCGCGACGGGCCGTCCGCTCGCGATCGCGCTCCGCGTGGACGTGGTCGACCTGCACTACGCCGTCTGGCAGGTCTACACGCCGGCCCAGAAGGCCTGGATCGTCTCGCACCGTCCGCGACGCCCCCCCACGCCGATGGCGGGGCCGAATACGCCGGCCGGGCCGTGATCGCGGCAGCCTAGAACGAAGAAGGAAGAAGGAGGAAGGTTGAAAGAAGAAGGGCGGAGAGCGCCAAGCGCCCTCCGCCCTTCTCTGTGCCCTGTGTGACCTCTGCGGTGAAGCTGGTCCGCAGGAGCAGCGCCCCGGACTACTCTCGCGTGGGCACCGCGTACTCCCCGGTCTTCGGCCGCTCCGGGAAGCTGAAGAACCCGCTGACCCAGATGCGCATCTCGTCCATGATCTCGTAGACGGTCGGGATGACGAGGAGCGTGAGGAAGGTCGAGGTGATGGTGCCGCCGATGATCGCGCGGCCGAGCGGGGCGCGGAAGTCGGCGCCCTCGCCGATGCCGAGCGCGACGGGGATCATGCCGGCGATGAGCGCGAGCGTCGTCATCATGATCGGCCGCAGGCGCACGCGGCCGGCCTCGATGATCGCCGTCCGGCGGTCCATCCCCTGCTCCTGCCCCCACTTCGCGAAGTCGATGAGCAGGATCGCGTTCTTCGCGACGATGCCCATGAGCAGGATCACGCCGATCATCGACATGATGTTCAGCGTGTCGTTCGTGATGAGCAGCGCGAGCACCACGCCGATGAGCGAGAGCGGCAGCGAGATGAGGATCGCGATGGGCTCGAGGAACGAGCCGAACTGCATCACGAGGATGAGGTACATGAGGAGGAGCGCGATGCCGAGCGCGGCGAGGATGTCGCCGAAGACCTGCGCCTGGTCGCGCGCCTCGCCGCCGAACGACGAACGCACACCGGCCGGGAGGTTGAGCTTCTGCACCTCGGCGGTGAGCGCGCTGGTGACCTCGCCGAGCGAGCGGCCCTCGACGTTGGCCTGCACGACGATGACGTTGTCACGATCGAGGTGCGAGATCTTCGCCGGACCGATGCCCTGCGTGACCGTCGCGAGCTGGCCGAGGGGCAGCATCGTCATCCGCCCGCCGGGCTGGCCGACGGCGATGGGCAGCCGCTCGATGTCGCCCACGCGGGTGCGCGCCTCGGGGGCGAGACGGACGCGGACCTTCCGGTTCTCGCCCGACGGATCGATCCAGTCGCCCGCGTCGACGCCGGCGAAGGCGGGACGCAGCGACTGTGCGATCTGCCCCACCGAGACGCCGAGCGACCCGGCGAGCGCACGGTTGAGCGCGATCTCGAGCTCCGGCTTCTGGCCCTTGGTGGAGAGCGAGACGTCCACCGCGCCGGGGATCGCGCGGAGCCGCGCCATCACGGTGTCGGCGACGGCCTGCAGCTGCCGCGCGTCGTTGCCGCGCAGCTCGAGCTGGATCTGCTTGATGGCGCCGCCGAAGCCGTTGGTGAAGACGGCGACGGTCGCCCCGCCGATCTGCTTGACCTCCTGCCGGATGGTCCCGCCGAACACCTCCTGGGAGATGCTCCGCGTCGCCTTGGGGGTCATGCGCACGTAGACCGTCGCGACGTCCACGGCGCCGAGCGCCTCGGACGGGTCCATGCCGCCGCCGGCGCCGATGGTCGTGAAGGTGTAGCGGACCTCGGGATGCGCGCGCGCGATCCGCGCCGCCTCCTCCGCCTTGAGGCGCGTGTAGTCGAGGTTCGAACCCGGCGGGGTCTCCACCTGGATCGTGAACTCGGAGTTGTCGGTGATCGGCACGAAACCGAAGCCGCCGTAGTTCGCCTGCAGCCAGATCGCGCCGACCATGCTGAACGTCGCGAGCAGGATGACCGCGAGGCGGTGGTCGAGCGCCCAGCCGATGACCTTGGTGTAGCCCAGCGCCCGCCGGTCGAACCAGGCGTTGAACTTCACGAGCTTGCGCGAGATCCAGCTGCGATGCTCATGCGACTCGAGCTCCGGGTCCGGCCAGTACGCCGAGAGCATCGGGTCGAGCGAGAACGAGACGAAGAGCGAGACGAGCACCGCGCAGGCGATGGTGAGCGCGAAGGGCTTGAACCACTGCCCCGAGAGGCCGTACATGAAGCCGATCGGCACGAAGACCGCGACGATGGAGAAGGTCGTCGCCGCGACGGCGAGCCCGATCTCGTCGGTGCCCTCGTGCGCGGCCTTGAAGTGGTCCTTCCCCATCTCGACGTGTCGCACGATGTTCTCGCGGACCACGATGGCGTCGTCGATCAGGATGCCGATCGCGAGCGAGAGGCCGAGCAGCGACATCGTGTTGAGCGTGAAGCCGAAGCCCCACACCGC
This sequence comes from Gemmatimonadaceae bacterium, assembly GCA_044229035.1. GTDB lineage: Bacteria > Gemmatimonadota > Gemmatimonadetes > Gemmatimonadales > Gemmatimonadaceae > Pseudogemmatithrix. Next base: position 43,780 of record JBGATT010000004.1, read on the forward strand.
GACGAAGGCGGCGAGCACCGAGATCGGGAGCGCGAGGCCGGTGATGACGGTCGAGCGCCACGAGTTGAGGAACAGGAACACCACGAGCACGGTGAGGAGCGCACCCTCGATGAGCGTGCTCTGCACGTTCGCCACCGAGGCGGTCACGCGCTCGCCGCGGTCCTGGATCACGTCGATGGTCGTGCCGGCAGGCAGCGTCGGCCGGAGCTCCTCGACGCCCTCGAGCACGCGCGTGCTCACCTCGGTCGTCGAGTAGCCCTTGGCCTTCTTGATCATGATGCCGACGGCGTCCTTGCCGTTGTAGATCGCCGCCGTGCGCATCTCGGCGGTGCCGTCGCGCGCGTCGGCGACCTCTCCGAGGCGGATGGCGCGCCCGCCACGCTGGGCGACGACGAGCCGCAGGAAGTCCTCCGGCGTCTCGAGCTTGCCCTTGAGCCGGATCGCGCGCTCGTCGATCGCGCCGTTGAGCCGCCCGACCGGGACGGCGAGGTTCTGCGACTGCAGCGCGCCCACCACCTCGGCGACGGTGATGCCGGCGGCCTCCATCGCGGCGGGACGGATCTCGACGGTGAGCTCGCGTTCCACGCCGCCCACGACCACCGCCTCGGCCACGCCGGGGATGCCGCGCAGCACGCGGGTGAGTCCCGGGTCGGCGATGCGCGTGAGCGCGGCCGCGTCGAGGGTGCTCGAGTTGAGCGACAGCTGCACGATCGGCTGGTCGGCCGGATCGAAGCGCGTGAGGATCGGTTCCTTCATCTCGACCGGGAGATCGGAGCGGATGGAGGAGATCTTGTCGCGGATGTCCTGCGACGCCTGCTGCAGGTCCTTCTCGAAGACGAAGAAGACCGTGACGTTGGCGAAGCCGTCCTGCGCGGCGCCCGAGATGCGGTCCACGCCGGAGATACCGCTGACGGCCTCCTCCACGCGGTCCAGCACCTCGCGCTCCACGACGTCCGGCGACGCGCCCGGGTACGGGATCGCGACGTTGATGATCGGCTGCTGCACGTCGGGGAACTCGTCGGTCTCCAGCTGGAAGAGCGCGAAGAGCCCGAACACGACCAGCGCCACCATCGATACGATGGTGATCAGCGGGCGCTTGATGGCGAAATCGGAGATGAACATGGGTCGGATGGCTTGAGGCGGAGGGCCGCAGCGGGGATCGCTACTGCCGCGGCTTCGAATCGGTCGGCGTCGTGATCTTCAGCGGCGTCCCCGGCGAGATGCCGAGGGCCGGGCCCACGAGCAGCGTGTCACCGGCGGTCACGCCGGCCGTGATCTCCACCCGTTCCTGTGCCTCGTCCTTCGCGCCGAGGGTGACCTCGATCTTCTCGGTGCGACCGTTCTTGAGGCGGAGCACCGACGGCGTGAGGCCGCGGAGGTCCACCGCCAGCTCCGGCACCGTGAGCGCCTCGCGCGAGTCGCTCGCGACCCGCCCCTCGGCGAACAGCCCGGCCACCAGTTGGTTCCCGTTGTTCGGGATCCGCACGAAGAGCCGCACCTGGCGCGTCTGCGGATCGGCGCTCGGGTTGATGCTCGAGATGCGGCCCTCGAAGGTGCGTCCCGGATAGCCCGTCACCGAGAAGCGGACCGGCGCGCCGACGCGCACCTGCGAGAGCTGCTCGGCCGGTACCGCCGCCTCGAGCCGCATGGTCGCGGGGTCCACCACGTTCATGAGCGGCGAGCCCGGGGCGACCACGTCGCCCGGGTTCACGAAGCGCTCGCTCACCACGCCGGCGTACGGCGCGAGGACGTTGGTCGCATCGAGGGACTTCTGCGCCGAGGAGAGGCGCGCCTTGGCGTCGTCGAGCATCGTGCGCGCCGCGAGGTCGCCGCGGCGCGCGTTCTCGAGGTCACGGTCGCTGATCGCGCCGGCCTTGAGGAGCGCCTCCGCCCGCGCCAGCTCGCGCTGGGCGATGTCGGCCGCGGTCTGCGCCGCCGTGAGGCCGGAGCGCGCGGAGAGATACGCATCGTTGATCGCCCGGTCGTCGATCTTGGCGAGCGACGTCCCCGCCGCGACGCGCGTGCCCGGATCGGTGAAGACCTGGATGATCGAGCCCGGGACCTCGGCGCGGATCTGCGCCGTGCGCTCGGCGACGAGCGAGCCAGAGAGGATCGGGCCGCTCGAGAGGACCGTCCGCGCCGCGATGGTCATCGCCTCGGGACCGACCTGGACCGTCACCTCGGACGGCGTCTCGGAAGCGCCGGCGTCCTTCTTGCCGCAGGCCGCGAGCGTGAGCGTGGCGAGGGCGACGAGGCCGAGGGTGCGACGGGACATCAGGGACTTCCTCAGGTTGTTGTGTGCGATGGTCATGGTCAGCGTCCCCCGGTGGTGAGGGGGAGGTCCTTCAGGAGCGCGAGCCGGAGCCGCGCGATCTCGAGGTCGCGCGCCGCGTTGACGCGCTGCAGCCGCGCCTGCTCGAGCTGGACGCGGACCTCGGTGAGTTCGAGCTGCGTGGAGATCCCTTCCTGGAAGCGCACCTCGGCGATGCGGTACGCCTGCGCCGCCTGCGCATCGGTGCCGACCGATGCGAGGTACGACGCCTGCGCCTGCTCGAGCGCGGTGATCGCGAGCAGCGCGTCGAGCGACGCGCCCTCGCGGGTCTGCTGCAGCCGCTGCTGCGCCTCGGTGAGGTTCGCCTCCGCGACCTGCCGCTCGCCGCGGAGGCGACCGCCGGTGAGGACCGGGAAGGAAACGCCGAGGGTGACGTTCCAGTTGGGGAAGTAGAGGTCGATCGCCGAGGGGAGGAACGTGCCCTCGGGCGGATAGGCGAAGCGTTGGTAGGTGCTCGAGAGCTGCACCGACGGGAGTCGCGAGAGTCGCGCGGCGCGCAGCGCATGCTCCGAGGCCGTCACCTGCGCCTCGGCCTGCCGCACCGTCGCGCGCGACGAGACGCTCGTGTCGGGGGTGAGCGACCGGTCATCCGCGAGACGGATGGGGCCGCTCGCCGTCTCCGCCGTGCTCGCGTCGTCGCGGATGGGCGTGGTGAGCGTCACCTCGCCGCCGAGGGGAAGGTCGAGGAGCTGCTTGAGTCGCAGGTAGGCGGTGGTGCGCGCGCCGCGGGCCTGGATCACGAGCGGCTTCTGGTTGTCGCGCGAGACGCGGGCGCGAAGCAGGTCGAACTCCGATGCCGAGCCGACCTCGCGCGCGAGCTGCGTCTGCGTGAGCGTGCGCTCGGTGAGCACGAGCGAGCTCTCGGCGATCGCGAGGAACTTGTCGGAGGCGACGGCATCGAAGTAGGCCTGCGCCGCATCGAGCGCGGCCTGCGCGCGCGCCGACGTGAGTCCGATCTCGGCAGCCGTGCGTCCGGCGGCGGCCCCCGCGCGCGCAGCCGGGATGCGACCGGCGGTGTAGAGGTTCTGCGTGGCCGCGAGCGTGAAGGTGAAAGTGTTGGGCGCGGCGAAGATCTGCGAGATCGCGCCGAAGCCTCCCGCCCCACCGCCGCTCGTCGTGTCGTTCGGGTCGGCGAAGCGTTCGGTGATCGCCTGGAACTGGTTCTGGATCGCGCGCTGGTAGCCGGCGGTGCCGTTCACCTGCGGGAGGCGCTGCGCATTGGCCTGCGCCTGCTGGCCGCGGGCGCGGGTGACACCGGCGCCGGCGATCGCGACGCCCTCGCTCTTGCGCTCGGCGAGGCGGAGCGCGTCGGCGAGGGAGAGCGTGGCGCCCGCCGCGGGCGTGGCCTGCTGAGCCTGTGCCGAGAGCGGCAGGAGGAGCAGGAGGAGCGACGCGAGGGTGGCGCCGAGGGAGCGGAGGAAGAGTCGCACGTAGTTGGCGGGTATCTGTTCAGCGGGGAGGAGCATCTCGACGGGCATCATCTCGCGCCCCATGGCATCGGCGAAGAGGGACCCCTGGAGCATGGCCGCCGCGGCCTTCGCGTCCGCGGCTGAGGGGATGAAGCGGTGCTGGGCGAGCCGTTCGACGTACGAGCAGAGGTCGCGGTGGGTCTGCGCCGGCTGTTCGAGCGTGGCCCCGGCGCACTCAGGGCGTTCGTGCATCTCGGCGAGCGCGGTGCGGATCATGCCGCTGTTGGCGAGCATGAAGTCGTGATGCGAGCGCGCCCAGGCGGTGAGTTCGGCCTCGGGATCGACCGGGACATCGGGGAGCGGGGTCCGCGCGTGAGCCTGCGCGTGACACTGGACCGCTTCGGCGATGAGGGCGGCCTTGGAGCCGAAGGTGCGGAAGAGCGTGACTTCGTTGACGCCCGCCTCATCGGCGATGCGTCGGGTGGTCGCGCCGCGGAATCCGACGTCGGAGTAGACGCGGACGGCGGCATCGATGATCTGCTGGCGGATTGGTTCGGTCATTTCGGGTTCGTGAAAACTTTCACAACGCAAGCGACTACTTGCTTACAACGCAAGCAACCGCTTGCAGGTTTCACGAGACCGTTGCAGTCCGTTGTCTGACAGTATGTTCCTATATTTTCGGGATGTATTCGGTATTGTCAAGGATTTTCCGATATCTGGCACTGGTTGTACAGGTATCGGAAGCGCGGAACCATCGGCCGCGCGCCATGATTCTGATGTCCGACGTGCCACCCGTACCCCTTCAGGACCCATGACCAAGCAGAAGCCGACCGATCCCGCGCTGGCCGAGAAGCTCTCGCCGATGCAGTACCAGGTGACGCAGTGCAGCGCGACCGAGCCGCCGTTCCGGAACGAGTTCTGGGATCACCATGAGCCCGGGCTCTACGTGGACGTCGTCTCCGGCGAGCCGCTCTTCTCGTCGCTCGACAAGTTCGATTCGGGGACCGGGTGGCCGTCCTTCACGAAGCCGGTGCTGCAGGAGCACGTGACGGAGCATCGCGACGTCTCGCACTTCATGGTGCGGACGGAGGTGCGGTCGAAGGAGGGTGACTCGCATCTCGGGCACCTGTTCGACGACGGCCCCGGCCCGCTGGGGCTCCGCTACTGCATCAACTCGGCGTCGCTGCGGTTCATCCCCGTGGCGCGGCTCGCGGCGGAGGGGTACGAGAAGTTCGTGCCGCTCTTCGAGGAACAGGCGCGCCGCAAGGCGGGGGAGTCGGCGTGAGCGGTGCCCTGGAACTCGCGACGCTCGGCGGCGGCTGCTTCTGGTGTCTCGAGGCGGTCTACCTCGAGCTGCGCGGCGTGCGGTCGGTGAAGAGCGGCTACGCCGGCGGCCATGTGCCGAACCCGACGTACGAGCAGGTGTGCGGCAAGCGGACGGGACACGCCGAGGTGATCCAGGTGGCGTACGATCCGACGGAGATCACCTATCGCGAGCTGCTCGAGGTGTTCTTCACCATCCACGACCCGACGACGATCGACCGTCAGGGGAACGACGTGGGACCGCAATACCGCTCCGCGATCTTCACGCACTCGCCGGAGCAGGAGGCCGAAGCACGCGCCGCGCGGGCGTCGGCGCAGGCCCACTGGGACGACCCGATCGTGACGGAGGTGGAGCCGCTGGAGACGTTCTGGCCGGCGGAGACGTACCACGACAACTACTTCGCGCGGAACCCGGGGAACCCGTACTGCGCGGTGGTGGTGGCGCCGAAGGTGTCGAAGGCGCGGAAGGTGTTCCTCGACAAGCTCGCGCGGCGCTGAGGGTCGGCACCGGGGATCGGGACGTGGCCGGCAAGGGACGCGAGGCTCGGCGCGGTGTAGAATTCGCCACCATGGTCCTGTCCGCCGCCCGCCCGCCCCGCCTGACGCAGTTCGTCGTCGCGTTGTTGCTGCTCCTGCCGTCCGTCCTGCAGGCGCAGCCCGGCACGCTCCGCGGCCTCGTCACTGACACGACCGGGCGCCCGCTCGAGAACGTCGAGGTCCTCTCGATCAACGCCAAGCGCAGCGTCCGCACCGGGAAGGACGGCCGGTTCATCCTCACGCGGCTCCCGTTCGGTCAGCAGCTGATCATGGCGCGCACGGTGGGGTACCAGCCGGCGGACCGCGCCGTGAACATGCTCGACACCGCGCAGGCGGAGATCTCCTTCCGGCTCCGGCGCGTGGTCCAGGCACTCGACACCGTGCGCATCGTCTCGCACGACGGTTGCGCCGCCTACGACTACGCGGGGTTCGATTGCCGGCGGCGCGCGGGGATCGGGCAGTTCCGCGGCCCGGAGGAGCTGGCCGCGCTCCGTTCCTACTATTGGGCGGACATGTTCGAGGGCTTGCCGGGCCTGCGCCGCGAGGCCGTCCGCGACTCGCTCATCGGACAGGACTGGCACGTCGCGTCGATCACCGGTTGGCGTTGCCTCTCCGAAGGATGGAACGGCCGCCACCGCACGGCCGACCTCGAGAACATCCGCCCCGACCAGATCGTCGCGATCGAGCACTACGAGACCTACGACAAGGTCCCCGCCGCGTACAAGCGCCTCGCGTGGCCAAACGGCCAGGACAAGCCGTGCGCACTGGTGATGTACTGGACGCGCGGCTTCCTCGAGAACGAAGCGAAGCGGCGCCGCTGACGCGCCCCCTCCCCCGCCCCGCCCCATGTCCTCTCGGCGTTCGACCGCCCATTCCCTCGGCCGCGCGCTCGGTGCGGCCCTGCTGCTCCTCCCCGCCGCGCTCCGCGCGCAAGCCCCCGAGCGCGTCGATGCGGCGATCAACGCGCGCATCCGCGAGGAGGGCACGAGGCGCTCGCAGGTGCTGGCGACCGCGCGGCGACTCTCCGAGGGATTCGGCCCGCGCCTCTCCGGTGCGCCGGGGTACACCGCCGCGGCCGAGTGGGCGGTGACCGAGCTGCGACGCTTCGGCGCGACGCGCGCGGCGCTCGAACCGTGGGGCACGCGCGGTCCCGCGTGGGAGATGACGCGGCACTCGGCGGAGATGACGGCGCCGTTCTACCTGCGCCTCAACGCGCTCCCCAAGGCATGGAGCCTCCCGATCGCGGGGACGCTCCGCGGGGCGCCACTGCTCGTGCCGTCGCTGGCGAACGCGCTCGACCGCGAGCGGTGGACGGGGAAGCTGCGCGGTCGGATCGTGATGCTCGGGCGCGTGAATGAGACGGTCGATGCGGCGGCTCGCACCGTCCCCGCGCTCACGCGCTGGAGCGCGGCGGAACTCGACTCGATGTCACGCATCACCGCGCCGGGCTCGCCGCGGTCGTACTGGGAGGACTTCGATGAATGGGACGAGTACCTCCGCGAGCGGCAAGCGCAACTCGAGTGGATGCATCGCGAAGGGGTGGCCGCCGTGGTGGAGGCGAGCAGCCACGAGCTCACGATCCTCGCGACCAAGTACGTGAGCGGCGCCTCCGCGCGTGACGCCAACCTTCCGGCGTTCATCGTGGCGCGCGAGCAGTACCGGCGGCTGCAGTACCTCGTGGAGCAGGGCGCGCCCGTCACGCTCGAGCTCTCGCTCGCGACCCGCGTGAACACGGCGGACACGATCGGCGTGAACGTGATCGCCGAGATCGCGGGGAGCGACCCGAGCCTGAAGGACGAGGTGGTGATGATGGGTGGCCACTTCGACAGCTGGCACGCGGCGGGCGGCGCGACCGACAACGCGGCCGGATCGGCGGTGGCGATGGAGGCGTTGCGGATCCTCGTCGCGATCGGCGCGAAGCCGCGGCGCACGATCCGCCTGGGGCTCTGGGACGGCGAGGAGCAGGAGGACTACCTCGGGGCGGCGGGCTACGTGCGCACGCACTTCGGCGACCATGCGACGATGCGGCTCAAGCCGGAGCATGCGCGCATCTCCGCCTACTTCAACGTGGACCATGGCACGGGGCGCATCCGCGGCTTCTACCTGCAGGGGAACGAGGCCGCGCGCCCGATCCTCGCGACCTACATGGCGCCCTGGGCGGACCTCGGCCTGACGATGCTCAACATCCGGAACCGTGGGACGACCGACCACATCGCCTTCACCGGGGTGGGGATCCCGGGATTCAACGCGATCCAGGACGAGATGGATTACGAGTCGCGGACACATCACACGGGGCTCGATGGTGCGGGGTTCCTCGTGGAGGAGGACCTGCGCGCGTCGTCGATGATCCTCGCGTCGATGGTCTACCATGTGGCGAACCGCGACGCGCTGATGCCGCGAACGCCGCTGCCGGCGCCGCGCGGGAAGTGAGCGCATGAGGCGGGTCGGCGCCCTCGCGCTCGCATGCTGCGCGCTCACGGCGCTCGCCGACGCACAGAGCGCCCCGCGGAACCTGCTGGTGCGGGTGCAGACGGTGATGGAGGGCGCACCGCTCGGCTACAGCGTGGTCGCGCTGCCCGCGCTCGCGATCGAGCGCTTCACCGGCGCGAATGGCGCGATCGCGGTGGCGGTGCCCACTTCTGGACCGCAGCGGCTCGTGGTGAAGCGGCTCGGCTACACGCCCCTGGACACCGTGATCCAGGTCGGTGACGCCCCGTCGCAGGCGATCACGGTCCGTCTCGCGCGCGTCTCGTTCCGGCTCGCCCCGGTGCGGGTGGTGGGGTGGCCGCCCTGCCGCCGCCCGGGACTTCGCGATGCGACGCGCCAGGTGCGGGGGATCGTCGACCAGCTGCGGCAGAACGCCGAGCGGTATCGACTGCTCACCCGCACGTATCCGTTCCTCTACTTCATGGAGCGCGAGTTCGGGCGTCGCGAGATGGACGGGTCGTATGTCGCCGAGTCGCGGAACGTGGTCCCGGTGAGCGCGACGCCGGAGTGGACCTACCGTCCGGGCACGCTCGTGGCGCGCGAGCCGGGAACGAGCGAGTGGATGATGCGGATCCCGTCGATCGGCGACCTGGCGGAGCAGTCCTTCGTGGACAACCATTGTTTCCACGTGGCGGGACTCGAGGAGAAGTCGGGGGCGCAGCTGCTGCGGATCGACATCGTCGCCGCGACCCGCCTGCGCGGGGTGGACGTGAACGTGGCGGTCTGGCTCGACCCCACGGACTTCCAGCTGCGGCACGCGACGTACACGCTCTCCAAGGCGCCGCCACAGGTGCGCGGCCTGCTGTACTCGTCCAGCACGGCGCGGTATCGCGAGCTGCTGCCGTTCGTGCCCGTGCTGGAGTTGCTCGTCGCCGAGAACACGGTGCAACAGGGCCGTGCGGCGACCGAGACCCGCGTCCTGATCGAACGGCAGACGCTCCGGTTGGTGCGATACACCGGCGCGCGGCCCGACTCGCTCGCACTCGACTCGCTCCCGGCCGGTGCCGCCGCCCGGTAGATTCGGCGGGTGACCTTCCTCCTCACGCTGATCTTCGTCCTGTCGGGTGCGGCAGGACTCATGTACGAGTCGATCTGGAGCCGGTACCTCGGACTCCTCGTCGGGCACAGCGCCTACGCCCAGGTGATCGTGCTCGTGATCTTCCTCGGCGGCATGTCCGTCGGCGCGACCGTCGCTGCGCGGCGGTCGGAGCGGGTGCAGGAGCCGCTCCTCTGGTATGCCGGGGTCGAGCTGGTGGTCGGGCTCATCGGGCTCGTCTTCCACGACCTCTTCGGCGCGGTGAGCGCGCTGGCGTACGACGTGATCTTCCCGGCACTGGCGGGCGGCACGCTGCTCGTGGTGGTGAAGTGGACCATCGCGGCGCTGCTCATCCTGCCGCAGTCGGTGCTGCTGGGCGCGACCTTCCCGCTCATGAGCGCGGGCCTGCTGCGTCGCGTGGCGCGAGGGCGACCGGACGCGAACGCCGCGAGCGGGCGCGTGATCGGGGTGCTCTACTTCGCCAACTCGATCGGCGCGGCGGTGGGCGTGCTGGTGGCGGGGTTCTGGCTGATCGAGGCGTTGGGCCTCCCGGGGACGCTGCTCACGGCGGCGGTGATCAACGTCCTGGTCGCGGTGACGACCTATGTGGTGCTGCGCGGCGCGGAGGGCGAGGAGGACGACGAGATCGAAGCGCTGATGGAGTCGATGCTGCTCGGCGGCAGCGACTCCGGCGCGACCGACGAGATGCCGCCTCCCGCCGTGCCGGCGACGGCGGAGCCGACCGACGGAGCGCTGCGCGACGACCGCGCACGCGTCTGGCGGCTGCTCCTCTGGGTGAGTTTCGGCACCGCGGTCGCGTCGTTCATCTACGAGATCGCGTGGATCCGGATGCTCTCGCTGGTGCTCGGGAGCGCGACGCATGCGTTCGAACTCATGCTCTCCGCGTTCATCCTCGGGCTCGCGCTCGGCGCGTTCTGGATCCGCGGACGCGCCGACCGGGTGCAGGACCCGATCCGGCTGCTCGGCGTCGTGCAGCTCGCGATGGGCGCGCTCGCGATCGCGACGCTCGTCGTGTACGGCAGCGCGTTCGACTGGATGGCGGGGCTCACGCAGGCGGTGGACGAGAACGACCAGGGCTACCGACTCTACAACCTGGCGCGGTACGGCATCGCGCTCGCGGTGATGCTGCCACCGACCTTCTGCGCGGGGATCACGCTTCCGCTCATCACCCGGACGCTCCTCGGCGCGGGTCATGGCGAGCGCGCGATCGGCGCGGTGTACGCCTGGAACACGCTGGGGTCGATCCTCGGCGTCGCGCTTGCGTCGCTCTGGCTCATGCCGCTGCTGGGGCTCCGCGTGCTGCTGATCACGGGCGGCGCGGTGGACCTCGCGCTGGGGGCGTGGCTGCTCTGGCATCGCGTGCGCCTCGACCCGCTCGCCCGGCCGACGGCGTGGGCGGGGACCGGCGTGGCGCTGGCGGTGGTGATCGGCGCACTGGCGGGACGGCCGTTCGACGAGGGGATCCTCTCGAGCGGCGTGTTCCGCTACGGCACCGTGCCGGAGCGGGGCACGCGGACGATCCTCTTCTATGAGGATGGCCGGACGGCGAGCGTGAGCGTGCGGATGGGGAGCGACAGCGGCTATTCGCTCGCGACGAACGGCAAGCCGGATGCCTCGATCTCGGCCTACTGGTTCGCCGAGCCACCGACGGCCGATTCACTGCGGCTGCCGCTGGGGGGCGACGAGTCGACGCAGATCCTCCTGCCGCTGGTGACGCTGGCCTATGCGCCGCAGGCCCGGCAGGCGGCGGTGATCGGGTTCGGGTCGGGACTCTCGTCGCACATCCTGCTCGGCAGCGAGACGCTCGACGACCTGGTGACGATCGACATC
>JBGATT010000090.1:0-13367 GCA_044229035.1 Gemmatimonadaceae bacterium
GCCGTCGCCGTCGAAGGGGACCGCATCAGGGCCGTCGGCTCGAGCGCCGAGATCATGAAGCTCGCTGCGGGCGCGCGCGTGATCGATGCGCATGGCGCGATGGTCGTCCCCGGCTTCACCGACACGCATGTGCACTTCATCGACGGCGGGTTCCGGCTCGCCTCGGTGCAGCTGCGCGATGCCCGCACGCCGGCGGAGTTCGTGGCGCGCATCAAGGCCTTCGCCGCGACGGTCCCGAAGGGCACCTGGATCCTCGGCGGCGACTGGGATCACATGAACTGGGGGGGCGAGCTCCCCACGCGCGCCTGGCTCGATTCCATCACCCCCGAGCATCCGGTGTTCGTCACGCGGCTCGACGGGCACATGTCGGTCGCGAACTCTCTCGCGTTGCGACTCGCCGGCGTCACGCGCACGACGCCGAGCGTCGCGGGCGGCGAGATCGTGCGCGATCCGGCGGGTGAACCGGCCGGCGTGTTCAAGGACAACGCGACCTCCCTCGTCGAGCGCGTGATCCCGCCGCCGAGCGCGGAGCTGAACGACCGCGCGCTCGAGGCGGCCATGTCGTACGTCGCCGCACAGGGCGTGACCGCGGTGCACAACATGGGCAGCTGGGACGACCTCGCGACCTTCGAGCGGGCGCACGCCGCGGGACGGCTGCGGACGCGCATCTACGCCGCGGTCCCGCTCGCCACCTGGACACGCCTCGCGGAGTACGTGAAGCGCCATGGTGGCACCGGGGACGGGTGGTTCCACTACGGCGCGCTCAAGGGATTCGTCGACGGCTCGCTCGGCTCGCACACCGCGGCGATGCTCGAGCCCTTCACCGATGCGCCGAACGATCGCGGCTTCTACGTCACCAGCAACGAGGACCGCTACGCCGCCATCAAGGGGGCCGACGCCGCGGGGCTGCAGGTGTTCGTGCACGCGATCGGCGATCGCGCCATCCGCGAGCAGCTCGACATCTTCCGGCGCGTCGCCGAGGAGAACGGCGCGCGAGACCGCCGCTTCCGCATCGAGCACGCGCAGCACATCGCCCCGGCCGACATCGCGCGCTTCGCTCCGCTCGGCGTGATCGCGTCGATGCAGCCGTATCACGCGATCGACGACGGCCGCTGGGCCGACCGCGTGATCGGCTCGGAACGCGCGAAGGGGACCTACGCCTTCCGGTCGCTGCTGGACGCCGGCGCGAAGGTCGCGTTCGGGTCGGACTGGTTCGTCGCACCGCCGACGCCGCTGGAGGGAATCTACGCCGCGGTCACGCGTCGCACGCTCGACGGTGCGCACGACCCCGACGGCTGGGTGCCCGGCGAGCGCATCACGGTCGAGCAGGCGTTGCGCGCCTACACGGCGACCGCGGCCTACGCCGGGTTCGACGAGGGGCAGCGCGGCGTGCTCAAGGCGGGGATGCTCGCCGACCTCGTGATGCTCGACCGCGACCTCACGCGGATCCCGGCGCCCGAGATCCGCGAGGCGAAGGTGCTGCTCACCATGGTCGGCGGGAAGGTCGTCTTCGAGCGCTGATCAGAGCGCCTCGAACCGCGCCTGGAAGAACCGCAGGTACCGGGGCTCGTACGTCATCCGGAGCCCGCGGACCTTGTCGCGTCCCTCGTACACGGCCTTCACCGACTCGGCGATCACGTCCATGTGCGCCTGCGTGTAGACGCGCCGCGGGATCGTGAGCCGCGTGAGCTCGAGCTTCGGCCGGTGGTGGTCGCCGCTCTTGGGGTCGCGGCCCGCGCTCACGATGCCGCGTTCCATCGCGCGGATCCCCGAGTCGAGGTAGAGCTCCGCCGCCAGCGTCTGCGCCGGGAACTGGTCCTGCGCGAGGTGCGGATAGAATCGCTTCGCGTCGAGGAAGATCGCATGGCCTCCCACGGGCTCCATCATCGGGATGCCCCATTCCTCGAGCAGCATCCCCAGATACCGCACCTGCCCGATGCGCGAGCGGATGTGCGCATCCTCGACCGACTCGGCGATGCCGATCGCCATCGCCTCCATGTCGCGGCCCGCGAGCCCGCCGTAGGTGTGCAGTCCCTCGAACACCACGACGAGGTTCCGCATCTCCTCGAAGAGCGGGAAGTCGTTCACTGCCACCCACCCGCCGATGTTCACCAGCGAGTCCTTCTTGGCGCTCATCCAGGCGCCGTCGGTGTAGGAGCAGAACTCGAGCAGGATCTCGGCGATGCGCTTCGTGGCGTACCCCGCCTCGCGTTCCTGGATGAAGTAGGCGTTTTCCACCGCGCGCGTCGCGTCGAGGAAGAGCTTCACGCCGTGCCCGTCGCACCAGGCGCGGAGCGCCTTCACGTTCGCCATCGACACCGGCTGGCCGCCGGCCATGTTCACGGTGGCGCCGAGCGAGATGTAGGCGATCCGCGCGGCCCCCTCGCGCGCCACGAGCGCATCGAGCTTGGCGAGATCGACGTTCCCCTTGAAGTCGCCGCGATGCTGCGGGTCGTGGGCCTCGTCGACGATGACGTCGACGAAGGTGCCGCCGGCCATCTCCTGATGGAGGCGGGTGGTGGTGAAGTACATGTTCCCCGGCACGAACTGCCCGGGGGTGATCGCGCTGCGCGAGATGAGATTCTCCGCGCCGCGCCCCTGGTGCGTGGGGACGATGTGCTTGTAGCCGTAGAAGCGCTGGATCGCCGCTTCGAGATGGTAGAAGTTCTCCGATCCGGCGTAGGCCTCGTCGCCCATCATCATGCCCGCCCATTGGCGGTCGCTCATCGCGCTCGTGCCGCTGTCGGTCAGCAGGTCGATGTAGACGTCGCGCGAACGGAGGAGGAAGGTGTTGTTCCCTGCCTCGGCGAGCGCGCGGACGCGGTCGGCCCGCTCGGTCATCGTGAGCGGCTCGACCATCTTGATCTTCCAGGGCTCGGCCCAGGAGCGGCGGCCGAGCTGCTGGCCGAAGGTACGGGGGGTGTCGGTCATCGTCGGGGGCGTGGCAGAGGGGTGGTCAGGCCCATGGATGATTCGCCGACCGCCGGGCGATGGTGAGCGGAGGAGTCCCCGATTTCGTGTAGGGGATTCTCCGGACGCCGCCCCCGCTACCGGATCACGAGCTACCGGATGGCGTAGAGCTGGCCGTCCGTGCTCCCGACGTAGAGCACGCCGTCGACGATCGCGCCGGACGAGAGCACCGACCCGACGGTCATCATCGTGCGCATCCCGATCATCATGCCGTCGAGGGTCCGGTCGGGATACATGCCGTTGGTGCGCAGCACGCCGGTCGAGTCGGTCCATCGCGGGCCATTGGCCTTGGAGCCGTCGGTCTGGAAGTGCGCGCGGAAGGCGCCGGTGCGGAGATCGACCGCGTGCACCCAGCCGTCGGAGGTCCCGTAGAAGACCGCGTCGCTGGCGATGGCGGGCGACGAGAAGGAGATCGCCTTGTTCTCGAGGTCGAAACGGACCGCGCCGGTGGCGACGTCGAGCGCCTTGAAACGACGGCCGTCGGAGGTCGCGAAGTAGACCGCACCGTCCCGCACGGCCGGCGAGCCGATCGTCCAGCCGCCGTGGTTGTCGTGCGTCCAGCGGGGCGCGCCCGTCGCGGCATCGACGGCGTGGAAGCGCCCGTCGCGGCCTCCGACGAGCACCAGGCCGTCCGTCACGGCGGGAGAGCTCGCGAGACCGATCTGGTTGTAGATCGTGGTGTCGTTGCCGGTCGTGTAGCGCCAGCGCTCGCGGCCGGTCGCAGCATCGAGCGCGTAGAGGTTCCGGTCCCAGCTGCCGATGTAGACCACGCCCTCCACCACGGCCGGCGCCGCGTGCACGACATCGCCGGTCGCGAACTCCCAGCGCTTGGCGCCCGTGCGCGCGTCGAGGGCGTAGACATGCTGGTCGCCGCTCCCGATGTAGACCGTGCCGCCGACGACCGTCGGCGACGAGAGGAAGACGTCGAACGGGTCGGGCATCCGCTCGGTGCGGGGTACGGCGCCGTGGATGCCCGGCGCGGTGAAGCGGCGTTCGCCGCGGGTGCGGAACCGCCAGCGCTCTGCGCCGGACTCGGCGTCCACCGCGTAGATGTTGCCGTCGGCGCTGCTGATGAACACCAGACCGTCCGCGACCGCGGGTGACGAGGCGATCGCGCCTTCGGTGGCGAAGCGCCATCGCTGTGTCCCGGTCGTGCGGTCCACGGCGTAGAGGTGCTGGTCGGTGCTGCCGACGTAGACCAGCCCGCCGCTCACGGTGGGCGAGGAGATGACGCGACCCTCGGTCCGGAACTTCCACGCGACGGTCGCGAGTGTCGGCGCGGGTGAAGCGTACACGCCGGCGTGCGACGGTCCGCCGCGGAACATCGCCGCCTGAGCGGCGAGCACGGTCGGGATCGGTACCGTCGCGAGGATCGCGCGTGCCAAGAGCGGCGGAAGGCGGAGGGACATCGTTCACCCGGAAGACGTGAGGGTGTCCGCGCCAGCGCGGACACCCTCTTTCGACAATCCCGGTGAACGAAGGGTTCACCGCTCCCGCTGTGGGGGCGCGCGTGACGGTCCGGCTACGGCGCCTGCGTCGCGACCAGCACCTGCACGCTGTCCGCGAGCCCGGTCGGGATCGCGGCTCGCACCCACACCGAACCGGTGCGCGCCGTCGCCGTGAGCACGCCCGACGCGCTGATGCTGCCGATCCGCGCATCGCTCACGCTCCAGGCCACGGGCGCGGGGACCGGGAGTCCCTGCCCGTTGAACGCGCTGGCGACGAACGTGAGCGTGCCGCGCGGGAGAACGAACGCGCTCCTCGGCGTGACCGAGAACGACACCGCGTCGGATCCCGGACCGATGTACGTCAGCGTGAGCGGCGGGATGGTCGGTACCACCTCTGCGCGCAGGACCACCGTGTTGCTCGCGTAGAAGTGGACCGCCTGCCCGGCGAGCAAGTCCACCGAGACGAAGAGCGTCTCGACGCGCTGTTCCAGCGGGATGTCGAAGGCGAGACGCAGTCCGTCGGCATCCGCCGACCACGCGATCGTGGTGTCGAGTGCCGTCGACTCGTTCCGTCGCCCCACGATCACGCGCACCGCATCGAGATCCGCCCCCCAGGCGGAGGCCGCGGTCCCCGTCGCGGGCAACGCGAGCGCCAACGCGAGCGGCGCGGACGCCGGCCGGACCTGCGGTTCCTGCGCCAGCTCGCCGCAGGCGGCCGTGAGGAGCATGGCGCCCGAGAGCGCCGCGGAGATCAGGATCCGGCTGAGCCGGTGATGCGCCATGCTCGTCACTCCTGGTGAGGGCCCTAGAACCTCGCGAGTTCCGTGTACGCCTTGGCGAAATCCGCGACCTGCGGGAGGATCTCGTCCTCTAGGCTCGGCGCGTAACCCACCCACGTGTCCATCGACGCCACGCGCTTCACCGGGGCATCGAGCCAGGCGAAGCAGTCGTCGGCGATCCGCGCCGCGATCTCCGCCCCGTAGCCCCACGAGACCGAGTCCTCATACCCCACGATCACGCGGCCGGTCTTCTTGGTCGATGCGTACACCGTCTCCTGGTCCCACGGCGACAGGGTGCGGAGGTCGATCACCTCGACCGACAGCCCCTGCTCGTCCTCGACCTGCTTCGCCGCGACCAGCGCGCGCTGGACCGTCGCGCCGTAGGTGACCACGGTCACATCTGTCCCTTCCTTCACGACGCGGGCCTTGCCGAACGGGATCATGAAGTTCGGACCGGGATAGGCGCCCTTGTTGTACGTCTGCCGGTAGAGGTGCTTGTGCTCGAGGAAGATCACCGGATCCTCCGAACGGATCGCCGTGCGCAGCAGGCCGTTGGCGTCGAGCGCGTTGCTCGGGCAGACCACCCGAAGCCCGGGGCAGTGCGTGAAGAGCGACGCGCCGGTCTGCGAGTGGTAGATCGCGCCGCGGATGTAGCCGCCGTAGGTCGTACGCACGACCACCGGGGCCGCGAAGGCGTTCGACGAGCGCCACCGCATCGTCGCGAGCTCGTCGCGCAGCTGCATGTACGCCGTCCAGATGTAGTCGAAGAACTGCACTTCGACCACCGGCTTGAAGCCGCGCACGGCGAGCCCGATCGCGCGCCCGATGATGTTCGCCTCGGCGAGCGGCGTGTTGTAGACCCGGGTCCCGCCGAACTCCTTCTGCAGCCCCCACGTCACCTTGAAGACGCCGCCCTTGCCCTTGACCTTGCCGAGGTGCTCCTCGCGCGAGACGTCGGCGACGTCCTCACCGAACATCACGATGCGCGGGTCGCGCCGCATCTCGTCGCGCATGCAGGCGTTCAGCAGGTCGACCATCGTCGTCGGCTCGCCCGAGAAGTGCGGGTCATCCTCGGTGTCGAACTGCTCGCTCGTCGGGTCCACGTCGGGCGAGAAGAGGGCCCACGCCGCCGTCTCGGGCGCGGGCTGCGGCTGCGCGAGGGCGTCGTCGGTCGCGGCGAGCACCTCCGCGTCCACCGACTCCTGGATCGCCTTGATCTCCGCCTCGCTCGCGTAGCCCTCGTCCACGAGCCACTTCGGGTAGACGGTGATCGGGTCGCGCGCCGCCTCGGCGTTCCGCTCCTCGTCGGGGCGGTACATCACCTCGTCGTCGGACAGCGAGTGCGAGTAGGGGCGGATGACCTTCGCATGGACGAGGGCCGGGCCCTTCCGCTCGCGCGCATAGGCGACGGCCTTCTGCAGCGCCTCGTACGACGCGAGCAGGTCGCACCCGTCCACCTGCTGGATGTAGAGGTCGGGAAAGCCGGTCAGCAGCTTGGAGATCGAGCCGCCGGCCGTGTTCACCTCGACCGGCACCGAGATCGCGTAGCCATTGTCCTCGACGAGATAGACGACTGGGAGCTTGAGGTTGCAGGCCGTGTTCATCGACTCCCAGAACTCGCCCTGCGAGGTCGTGCCGTCGCCGGTGGAGACGAAGACCACCTCGTCGTCGGTGAACCCTTCGGTGATGCCCAGCGCCTTGGCGCGCACGACCGCCTCAGCCGAACCGACCGACTGGAGGAACTGTGTCCCGGTGGGCGACGAGCTGGAGACGATGTTGAGCTTCTTGTGGCCCCAGTGCGATGGCATCTGCCGGCCGCCCGAGTTGGGGTCGATCGCCGCGCCGACGGCCGAGTAGAGCATCTCGGCGGGCGTCATGCCGAGCTGCAGGCAGAGGGCGCGATCGCGGTAGTACATGTAGAACCAGTCGTACGACGGCTTGAAGACCAGGCCGGCGGCGGTCAGCACCGCCTCGTGGCCGGCGCCGGAGATCTGGAAGAAGATCTTGTTCTGCCGCTTGAGCTGGATCTCCTTGTCGTCGATCCGGCGCGACAGGAGCATCGTGCGATAGGCAGCGACGAGCTGGGCCTTGGAGAGGCCGTGGGTCGCGCGGCGGGCCTTGGCGGAGGTGGCCATGGTCGGAGGGGCTGGGATTCGAGTCGCCCCGGGTCACCGGGGGGCATTGCAAAGAAAGGTAGCAGGAAGGGCAGAAGGGGAATGGGGGCCCATTTCCTTCCGATCCCGATGGACCCGGTGCAACGTTCGTCGGTAGCCGACCGGGACACAGACCTCTTCAGGAGACCACATGCACCCGAGGCACCTGATCGTCCTCGCCGTCCTCGCCCTCCTGTCGGATGCCGCGCTCGCCCAGCAGGCACCGACCGTCGCTGCGCCTCCGCCGGGCTGGCAGTGGTCGCTGGACGCGCCGGCGCGGTTGGTGAACGGCGGCCGCTTCGCCCCGACCGACACGACCTTCGACTTCGCCCACATGGCACCCGGCTGGCACATCACCATGGGGCCTGGCGCGACGCTGTTCGATCCGCGCGAGCGCGCCGAGGGACGCTTCGCCGTGCAGGGCGAACTGATCCTCTTCCCCGACGCGTCGGGGAACGAATACGGGGTCTTCGTCGGCGGACGCGCACTCGACGGTGCGGCGCAGCACTGGTTCGCCTTCCTCGTGCGAGCCGATGGAAGTGCCGCGGTGATGCAGCGGTCCGGTGCCGAGACCCGGTTGCTCATGCCTTGGACGATGCATGCGGCGGTGAAGCCGAAGCCCTCGGGCAACACCGTCACGAACGTCATCGCCGTGCGAGCGGAGCCCGACTCAGTTCGTTTCGTCGTGAACGGCGAGCGCCTCGCGGCCTTCGCCCGGTCCACGATGGAGGTGGACGGCCAGTTCGGCTTTCGGATCGGGCGCGGCGTGAACTTGCATATCACCAACCTCGATGTGACGCGGCGTCTGGCGCCTTTCCCCCAGCGGAGATGATCCAGTGCGGCACCTCGCCGGGGTAGTCATCGCGTTGGCCCTCGTGACGCTGAGTCGCGATCTTGAGGCGCAGCACGCTGCGGCCCCGCGAGCCATGATCCGCGACTCCGTGGGACGGTCGATCCCGTACGCGACGGTGCAGTCGCACGGGAGCACCCCCCGCGTCGCGAACGACTCCGGCGTCGTGCTCCTCAATGTGCCCCGTGCCGATTCCCTGAAGCTCCTCGTGCGGCGGATCGGGTTCCAGGCCTGGGAGGGCTGGGTGCGGCCGGACGCAACGGGGGACTTCGTCGTGCTGCTCACCCCGCAGCCGCAGACCCTCGAGCGCGTGTCCATCTACGAGCGGGACACCCCACTCGCGCGGACCGGCTTCTACGATCGCATGGAGCGTGTCGCCAAGAGTTCGGTCGTCGCGCGCTTCTGGACACCCGAGGCGATCGAGGCACGCAACCCGAACCGGACCTCGGTCCTGATGGAAGGAGAGAACATCGTCCGCGTGAAGACGATGAGCGGCAAGCCGGTGCTCACCGGGCGAGGGGGGACCTGTCCCATGGGCGTCGTCGTCGATGGGCAGCGCTTGAACCACACGGTGGAGGAGATCAGCACGCGCGAGGGAGAGGAGGAGATCCTCCGGATCGCGCGCCAGCAGCGAGTCGGTCGGGAGCAGGCGGAGCGGATCTTCCTCTACTCTCGCGAGTCGATCGACGAGCTCGTCAACTCGCTCGCGGTGGTCGCCGTCGAGATCTACGCGAGCATGGCGTCCGTCCCGGCGGAGCTGCAACGCGCGGCGCCGCCGTACGCGTGCGGGCTGGTCGTCGTGTGGACGGGCCGTCGCGGCTGACGCATCACAAAAATGCGACTTTTCGGACTTCCCTTGCGCGGATTCACGTGACGTTGCACCTATTGCGGCGTCTTTTCGGCAAGGATCGGCGCGCCTCGGGGTCACCCCGCCCGCGCCCCCTTCACTCGGGAGGCCCGTGACCGACACGTTCGGACAGGCATTCGAGCCCGGATTCCCTCGGTCGCTCCCCGCGACCGCGGTCTGGCGCCTCCTCCTCATCGACCACACCCCGCTCGGGCATGCAGCCCCGCAGCGGGGTGTCGTCATTTCCGGCGAGGTTCGATGTCACGTCGGGTCGTCCACCATGTCGCGCTCGCTCGTGCCCCTCGGGGGCTATCGCGTCACGCTCGCCGCCTGGAGCACCAGCAGCACAAGCGTCAGGTCAAGCGCGCGACCTTTCGGGATTGTGGACGGCGATGTGTCTATTGCGGCGCCACTCTCGGACTCGAGAACGCCACCCTGGATCACGTGATCCCGGTCTCGCGCGGCGGGAGTCACCTGCCGGGCAACCTCGTCTCCGCCTGCCAGCCCTGCAACCAGATGAAGGGCGCACTTCTTCCCACGGAGTTCTTCGCGCGCTATCCGAGCGCCGGCCAGAACTTCATGCGCTTCGCGCGCGCCGTGCACCGGCAGCTGAAGCGCGGCGCGCGACGGGCGGTGTCACTGGCGTTCGCTCAGGCCGCGTAGCCGCCGGCGAAGGCTGAAGGACGGAGGCTGCAGGTGGCGGGGCCGCCTCCATCCGCGTCGCCTCGAGCGCCAGCATCGTGCGCTTGCGGTCCGGGCCCCACGCGTAGCCGCCCAGCTCCCCCGTGGACCGGATCACCCGGTGGCACGGGATGAGGTAGCTCACTGGGTTGCTCCCCACCGCGGTGCCCACCGCCCGTGAGGCCTTCCGGTCGCCGATCGCCGTCGCGAGATCGCCGTAGGTCGTCACGCTTCCGGACGGGATCTCCAGGAGCGCGCGCCACACCTTGAGCTGGAAGTTGGTGCCCTTCACATGCAACGCGAGCCCCGGCGTGGGAGCGGCCCCCGGCGGCGGGAAGGCCCTCGCGGCAGCGGCGCGCGTCCCCGCCTGGTCCGCCACCAACTCCGCACCGCCCCACTCGTGCCGCAACCGGGCGAGCGCCTCCGCGCGCGTGACCGGCTGCGTGAACGCGAGGTGGCAGATCCCCCGCGACGTCACCGCGACCAGACAGTCACCGAACGGCGTCGGGTGGAAGCCGTAGCGGATCACGAGCCCCTCCCCCGCGCGCTGATACTCTCCCGGCGTCACCGCCTCGGCGTTCACGACGAGATCGTGCAGCCGTCCCGGTCCCGAGAGGCCGGCCGCGAACGTCACGTCGAGCAACGGCCGCCGTTCCCGCAGCAGCCGCTTCACCACCTCGGCGGTGCGATGTTGCAGGAAGCGCTTGGGGCTGATCCCCGCCCACCGCGTGAAGAGACGCTGGAAGTGCGCTTCGCTCAGGCCGACATGCTCGGCGACCGACGCGAGGCTCGGCGCCATGCGATGGTCGCGATCGAGGAAGCGGATCGCCTGCTCGATCCGCGCATAGTCGGTGCTCAGCCGTTCCGGGGACATGCGTGCTCCTTCGTTCGGGTCTCCCGGTATCTACGGGGCCGCGGGTCCGTGCTCAATCCGAATCCTGCGCTGCGGAGCACGGAGACTCCGCGGTCAGTAGTCGACCGGTCGCAGGTAGCTCTCCCCGATCGCCGCGCCCGAGAGCATCGCGACCGTCGGCAGCTTCCGCTTCCAGTGCGTCGAGTCGAGCCGTCGCGTCACCAGCCGGATCGCCTCCGCCTCCATGCCGCGCGCGGTGAGCTCGCTCGCGTTCCAACCATGCAGGATCCAGTTGAGGATCTCGTCCGCCACCGCGTAGCGCACCCCGAAGTCGCCCTCGTCGGTCTGTCCCTGCACGAGGTCGGCGCTCGCCGGCTTCTCGATGATCTCCCGCGGCACGCCGAGGTGGCGCGCGAGCGCCCACACCTGGGTCTTGAACAGGTCGCCGATCGGATTCACCGGCGGCGAATCGTCGGCGTGCCAGGTGAAGTAGCCCAGGAGCCGCTCGCTCTTGTTGCCGGTCCCGAGCGGCAGGGCGCGATGCTTCGCCGAGAGGTCGAAGAGCGTGATCATGCGCGTCCGCGCCATCACGTTGCCGCGTCGAGCCGCATCGGCGTCGGGCTCGTGTGCGAGGTAGCCGTCCACGGCGCCGGAGATCTCGAGCGTGCGCGACGCGAGGCCCAGCTGGTCGATCACCAGCTGCGCGTGCGCGAGCGAGTCGGGGCTCGACGTCCGGTACGGCATCCGCACCGCGATGACGTTCGTCGGCCCCAGCGCCCGCGCCGCGAGCGCGGCGACGACGGCGGAGTCGACGCCGCCGGAGAGTCCCACGATCGCCGTGCCGAACCCGCGCCGTGCGAACTCGTCGCGCAGGAACGCGACGAGCCACCGCTCCACGAGCGCTGCATCGATCTCGAGTGACGGCGGCATGCCGCGGGCCGACTCGCCACCGGCGACCACGGGCAACGGCGCATGAGCGGCGGTGTCCTGCACCGGCACCCGCCGAGCGGCCGCCGGTACCGCCTCGCTCGCGTCCGCGACTTCGCTGACGTCCGCGCCCTCGGCAGCGACGGCGGTGGCCGTGCCGCGCATCGCCCGGTCCAGCTCCGTCCGCAGGAAGGGAAGCGCCGCCTTGAGATCCGACAGCAACGGCATGTCGGCCCGCGCGCGCGCCAGATCGGTCAGCTCCACCGTGGCGGTCACCAGCGCCTCGTCGAACACCGGTGCGCGCACGCGGATCTCGCCCCGCGGTCCGGCGACCAGCGAGCCGCCCTGGAACATCTTCCCGCCCTCGCTGCCGACGAGGTTCGCCAGCACGCAGTACACCCCGTGCTCCTCGGCGATGTCGCGGATCAGCCGCTCCCATCGCGCGACGCTGCCGGGTCCCGGCACCGCGTCGCCGCGCGGGGCGGCGCCGCGCGCGGGGGCCGCGGCCAGCACGAACACCACCTGCGCCCCGTCGAGTGCGGCGATGGTGCCCGAGAGCGAGTGCCACGCGTCCTCGCATACGAGCATCGCCGCGCGTCCCCACGACGTCTCGAATGCGCGGATCCCGTAGCCGCGCTCCACGAAGCGCTCCTCGTCGAACAGCGAGTAGGTGGGGAGGAAGTTCTTCCGGTGCACGTGCACCAGCCGAGCCGGACCATCCCCCAGCGCGATGCAGGCCGCGCTGTTGTGCAACTGCCCCTCGTGCTGCTCGTAGAAGCCGAGGATGACGTCGAGCCGCGTGCCCGCCGGCACCATCGCGTCGAAGCGGGCGCCCACCGCGGCGAGGAGTCCGTCGAGCGTGAGGGCGACATCGCGCACGCCGCCCTCGAGGAAATAGCCGGAGAGGATCGTCTCCGCGAAGACCACGACCTGCGGGCGCGGGGACAGCGCCGCGGCCTGCGCCAGCAGCGAACCCACGCGGTCGAGATTCCCCTCCAGGTCACCCTTGCGCGGGCGGAACTGCGGGATGGCGAGCGTCAGCATGCCCGAAAGGTGCGGCAACGCGGGCCAAAGGGGTACGGTCCCGGCTCCACGCGGCGTCCGCCCACGCGTACGCCGTGTAGAATTCAGGACCGATGAAGCCTCCCGTGCCGCTCCTCCTCGTCGCCCTCGCGGTGACCCTCGCGGTGCCCCGCGTGGCGCCGCTCGCGGCCCAGCAGCCGACGCCCGCGCCCGCCGAGGAACCCTGGCGCATCGTCCGGCCCGCGCAGAGCTCGCTCGTGCTCGCACGCGACGGCTCGCTCATCGGCGAGATCGGCAGGGAGTGGCGTACCAGCGTGCTCATCAGCACGCTCCCGCGCCACGTGCCGCAGGCCTTCATCGCCGTCGAGGACCGCCGCTTCTACCAGCACGACGGGGTCGACATGCTCGGCATCGCCGCCGCCATCAAGGACAACCTGCTGGGCGGCAGCCGCGGCGCGAGCACCATCACGCAGCAGCTCGTCGGGAACATGCATCCCGAGATCATCGACCGCACCGACCGCTCGATCGGCCGCAAGGTCCGTGAGCAGGCCGCGGCGCGCGAGATGGAGAAGCACTACACCAAGGCGCAGATCCTCGAGGCCTATCTCAACCAGATCAGCTTCGGCCGCGGCTTCTACGGCGTCGAGGCGGCGGCGCGTCACTACTTCGGCAAGTCCGCGGCGCGACTCAGCATCGCCGAGGCCGCCTCGCTCGCCGCCCTGCCGAAGGGTCCGGCGATCTACGACCCGGTGCGGTTCCCGGACCGCAACCGGAACCGTCGCGACGCGATCCTCGGCCTGATGGAGGAGCAGGGGTTCATCACCGCCGAACAGGCC
>JBGATT010000091.1:0-13341 GCA_044229035.1 Gemmatimonadaceae bacterium
CCGCGCCGCCGCGTCCCCCCTCCTTCCAGCCTCGCCAAGACCCATGCTCCTCCGTCCAGCGCGCGCGCTCCTCCTCGCCGCCGCCCCGCTCCTCGCCGCCGCCCCGCGCCCCCTGCACGCGCAGTCGCGCCCTGATCCGCTCCGTCTCCCGCCCGAGGTGGTGACGGCGACACGGCTCCCTGGCGGCGTCCTCGCCGCACCCACCGCCACCGCGAGCGTGCTCGACGGCGATCAGCTGCGCGCCGAGGGCATCACGCACCTCGCCGATGCGCTGCGCCGCGTCCCCGGGCTGAGTCTCGCACGGACCTCCTCGTTCGGCTCGCCGGTGGCGCTCTTCCTGCGCGGTGGACAGTCGAACTACGTGCGCGTGCTCATCGACGGGGTTCCGGTCAATGATCCCGGCGGCGTGCTGGACCTCGGGCGCATCACGCTGGACGACGTCGAGCGCATCGAGATCGTCCGGGGACCGGCCAGCGTGCTGTACGGGTCCGAGGCCGTGACCGGCGTGATCCAGCTCTTCACCCGTTCTGGCGGGGCGAAGGCCGTGCGGGCCGAGCTGGGCGTCGGATCCTTCGGCGGGCGTCGCGCGTCGCTCGGCGCCGAGGGAGCGTCGCGTCGCGCGCAGTGGACGCTGCAGGGCGATCATCACGCCACGGACGGCATCCTCGCGTTCAACAACGCGTACCGCAACGACGGGCTCTCGGCGACCGTCTCGCTGGGCGGAACCGCGCGGAGCGACCTGCGCCTCACCACGCGGTACAACGCCTCCTCGTATCGCTACCCCACGGGTTCGTCCGGCGCGATCGAGGACCGCAACGCGGAACGCGCCGAGCACCGGCTGCTGGTCGGGCTCGACGCCGGTCATCGGTGGACCGATCGGTTCGAGACGCGCGTGACATTCGCCGCCAACACGTTGCATCCGCGCACGAGCGACGGGGCGGACGACGCCGCCGACACGCTCGGCTTCTTCGGCTACTTCGCGCGCGGCACGGTCACGCGCCGCGTCGCCGACCTTCGGGCGAACCTCCGCCTCGCCGCGGCAGCGCACCTCTCGCTCGGCGGCGAGTACGCCCGTGAAGCGGAGCGCTCGACGTCGCTCTCCCAGAGCGAGTTCGGGGAGTCGCCCGACGCGTTCGCCGCGTGGCGCGAGACGCGTGCCGGGTACGCGCAGCTCCTCGGGGACGCGGGACGGCTCTCCTACACGGTCGGCGCGCGCCTCGACGACAACAGCGCGTTCGGCACCTTCCGCACGCTGCGCCTAGGCGCGGCCTGGCGTGTGGCGCCTGGGACGCGGCTGCGTGCCTCGGTCGGCAACGCGTTCAAGGCACCGAGCTTCTACGAGAACTTCGCGACCGGATTCGTGATCGGGAACGCGGGGCTGCGGCCCGAGCGTACGCGCTCCGCCGAGCTCGGCGTCGAGTCGCTCGTCGGTGCGCGCGCGATCGTCCGGGTGACCGGGTTCACCCAGCGGTTCCGGGACCTCATCCAATACACGTTCGCTCCGCCGTCACCGACCGATCCCAACTACTACAACGTCGCGCAGGCCAACGCGGGTGGCATCGAGATCGAGGCGACGCTGCCGGACGTCCTCGGCGTCGCGATGACGGCGGGATACACCTGGACCGACACGCGCGTCGTCGACGCGGGCTTCGACACCGACACGTGGGCCAACTTCGTCGCGGGCGGCCGGTTGCTCCGCCGGCCCGAGCACATGGCCTCGCTCCACCTCGCGCGGACGGTGCAGGGCGTCGGCACGTTCACCGCAGCGTTCACCCGCTCCGGTGCCCGCGAGGATCGTGACTTCGCCACGTATCCTCCTGCGATCGTCGACCTCGCCCCCTTCACGCTCGTCGACCTCGGCGCGGAGCTCTCCGTGCCCGAGCGACTGCTGCCGGGCGCGCGCATCCAGCTCCGCATCGAGAACCTCGCCGACGTCCGCTACGAGCAGATCGCCGGCTTCGCCGCCCCGGGGCGCACCCTGTACGCGGGACTTAAGTTGCACCGGTGATCCAGACCGAGGCGATCGTCCTCCACGGCTTCGACTATCGCGAGACCTCGCGCATCGTCCGATTGGCGACGCGCGAGGCCGGCGTGGTGAGCGTCATCGCGCGCGGCGCGAAGCGCCCCAGGAGCCGGTTCGGGCAGGGGCTCGACCTCTTCACGAGCGGGATGGCGCAGCTCACGCTCCACCCGGCGCGGGACCTGCACCTCCTCACCGCGTTCGACGCCACACGGTCGCGGCCCGCGCTGGCCGAATCGCTGGCGCGCTTCAACGCCGCCTCGGCGCTCGGGGAGCTGTGCATGCGCTTCGGACCGGAGGACGAGGGCGGCGCGATCCACGACGTCCTCGCCGCGGGTCTCGATGCGATCGGCTCCGCGACTGACCCCGAGGTGCCGGAGCGGACCGTGGCGGCGGCATGGCGCCTGGTCACCGAGCTCGGCTTCGCGCCGGCGCTGGAGGAGTGCGCCAGCTGTCACCGCGCGCTCGCGCCCGACGAGCCGGTCCGATTCGCGCACCGCGCGGGCGGCGCGCTCTGCCGCCTCTGCGCGGCCCTCGCGCCGGGCGCGCGCGCCTTGCCGCCGGACGCGCGAGCGACCCTCATCACCTGGTCGCGAGGCGGGACGGCCGCGCTCACCGACCTTCCCACGGTGCGGGCCCACCAGCGCCTGCTCCGCGAGTTCGTCGAGGAGCACCTCGCGGACGGCCGTGCGCTCCGGGCCTGGGTGTCGTGGGAGCAGGGCGACCCATGATCCTCGGGACCGCCGGACACATCGACCACGGCAAGACGGCGCTCGTGCGCGCGCTGACGGGCGTCGATACCGACCGACTCCCGGAGGAGAAGCGTCGCGGCATCACCATCGCCCTCGGCTTCGCTCCGCTCGTGATCGAGGGACTCGGGACGCTCGGCGTGGTCGACGTGCCCGGTCACGAGGCCTTCGTGCGGACGATGCTCGCCGGCGCGACCGGCATCGACCTCGCGCTGCTCGTGATCGCCGCCGATGAGGGCGTGATGCCACAGACCCGTGAGCATCTCGCCATCCTGAGCCTGCTCGACGTGCGCGCGGGGGTCGTCGCGCTCACCAAGTCCGATCTCGTCGATCCCGACCTGCTCGCACTCGCCGTGGAGGAGATGCGCGGTGTGCTCGCGACCTCCTCCTTGGCGGATGCGGCGATCGTGCCGGTGTCGGCGCACACCGGCGCGGGCCTCGATGACCTGCGCGCCGCCATCCGGCTCGCGGCGGTCGGCGTGCCCGCGCGGCATGCGGACGAGCCCTGGCGAATGCCCGTCGACCGCGTCTTCTCCGTCGCGGGTGCCGGGACCGTGGTGACCGGCACGGCCTGGACCGGCACGATCGCCCGCGACGACACCGTGCGCATCCTGCCGCTCGACCGTACGGCGCGCGTCCGCAGCCTCGAGTCACACGGCGCGACGGTGGAGCAGGTGGGAGCGGGCACGCGGGTGGCCGTCGCGCTCGCCGGCGTCTCGCGCGACGAGGTGTCGGTGGAGGCGGTGCTGGTCCGCGCGGGCGACCCTTGGTCGACCAGTCATGTGCTCCGCGCGGATCTCTCGCTGCTCGAGCAGGCACCGGCCGTGCAGGCGCGCCGGTGGCTGCGCTTCCATCTCGGCACGGCCGACGTCGGGGCTCGGGTGATCGCGAGCGGAGGCTCCGTGGTACCGGGGCAGGTGCGCGCGGTGCGACTCATCCTCGACGCCCCGGTCGTGGCGCGTGCCGGCGACCGCTTCGTGCTTCGCGCCGGCGGCTCGGACGGGACGATCGGTGGCGGCGTGGTCACCGACCCGCTTCCGCCGAGTGCGCGCGCCAAGCCGTGGGTGCAGCCAGGCGCGACCGACCTGCAGCGTCTCGGCTGGATGCTCGACGAGGCAGGCGCCGCCGGCCTGGACACCGTCGCCCTTCCACTTCGCCTCGGCCTTCGCGCGGGCGCGGTGGAACGGCTCGTGAAAGAACTGCCGAAGGTCCTTCGCGTCGGGGATCGGCTGGTCCGGCTGGAAGTCCTCGGTGAGATGCGCGAGGTCCTCATGGCGACCATCGAGCGCATGCATGTCGAGCAGCCACTCGCGCCCGGGCTCGACCGTCAGGTCGCGCGTCAGGCGCTGACGCCGCACACGGCCCTCGCCGACGAGGTCATCCGACGCGCCGAGCGTGCTGGGCTCATCGTGATCGACGGCGCTCACCTCCGACGGGTCGGCTTCGCCGCCGGATCGTCCGTCGGGGCCACCTCGGCCCGTGATCGACTGTTGGAGCGGATCCGGGGTGCGGGCGTGGAGGCGCTCAGCATCCCCGAACTCGTGGCGGAACTCGGGACCGATGTGCACGCCCAGCTCAAGCTGCTCGAGAAGGAGAAGCTGGTGGTGATGATCGCCCTCGACCGCCCCTTCTCGCGGGAGGCGGTACAGGAGTTGCTCCGGCGACTGCGGAGCTACGCCAAGGCGGGGACCGTCTACGCGCCCTCGGAACTGCGTGAGGCACTGGGGATCACCCGCAAGTGGCTCATCCCGTTCCTGGAATGGTGCGACCGACAACGCATCTCGCTGCGCCGTGCGGATGGCCGCACCTTTGGGACCATCCCGGAGAATCCCTGACGTGTCCGGCGATTCGGCGGGACGGGATGCCAGACCAGACACCCACCCGGCCGAATCGGCGTAGACGAAGGGGTCTGAGCCTTGCACTGGGAGTGCAGGGGACGGTGCTCCGCCCCTGGCATCCCGCACGATCCGCGGCTCGCCGCGTTCCCTTCATCCTCCAGCCTGCCCCCGCAATGCTGTCCCCCGACCGCCTGACCGTGAAGAGCCAGGAGGCCCTGACTGACGCGATCGGCCATGCGCGTCGGAACGGGAACCCGCTGGCGCACGACACGCACCTCCTCGTCGCGCTCCTCGCGCAGACGGAGGGCATCGTCGTCCCCATCCTCCAGAAGCTCGGGGTCGGCATCCCCGCGCTGAACGAGGCGCTCGCGCGCGAGATCGCGCGGTATCCCAAGCAAAGCGATGCGCAGCCCAACCTCTCGCGCGAACTGAGCGCGGTCCTGGATCAGGCCGAGAAGGACGCCAAGAGCCTCGGCGACGAGTACGTCAGCACCGAGCACCTGCTCCTCGCCCTCTCCGACGTGAAGGGGGCCGAGACGGCGAACCTGCTCAAGGCACAGCGGGTCACGCGGAAGGGACTCCTCGAGGCGCTCGAGGCCGTGCGCGGCGCCCATCGCGTCACCGACCAGACGCCGGAGAACCAGTATCAGGCGCTGCAGAAGTTCACCCGCGACCTCACCGAGGACGCGCGCAAGGGGAAGCTCGACCCGGTCATCGGCCGCGACGAGGAGATCCGCCGCGTGGTGCAGGTGCTCTCGCGCCGCACCAAGAACAATCCGGTCCTCATCGGCGAACCCGGCGTGGGCAAGACCGCGATCGCCGAGGGCTTGGCCCAGCGCATCGTCAACGGCGACGTTCCCGAGTCGCTACGCAACAAGCGCCTCGTCTCGCTCGACCTCGGGGCGCTCATCGCCGGCGCGAAGTTCCGCGGCGAGTTCGAGGAGCGATTGAAGGCCGTGCTCAAGGAGGTCACCTCCAGCGACGGCCAGTTCGTGATGTTCATCGATGAGTTGCACACGCTCGTCGGGGCGGGGAAGGCCGAAGGATCGATGGATGCGGGCAACATGCTCAAGCCCATGCTCGCTCGCGGCGAGCTGCGGGTGGTCGGCGCGACCACGCTCGACGAGTATCGCAAGCACGTCGAGAAGGACCCCGCCCTCGAGCGCCGCTTCCAGCCGGTGTTCGTCGGCGAACCGACCGTCGAGAACACCATCGCCATCCTGCGCGGCCTCAAGGAACGGTACGAGTCGCATCACGGCGTGCGCATCACCGATGGCGCGGTCGTCGCCGCCGCGACGCTCTCCAACCGCTACATCGGCGACCGGTTCCTGCCGGACAAGGCGATCGACCTCATGGACGAGGCCGCGTCGCGGCTCCGTATCGAGATCGACTCCCTCCCGCAGGAGATCGACGAGGTCGAGCGCCGTGTCGTCCAGCTCGAGATCGAGCGGCAGGCGCTCGCCAAGGAGCGTGATCCCGCGACGGTCGAGCGCCGGACGACCATCGAGCAGGAGCTCGCCGCCCTGCGCGAGCGGTCGGGCGGGATGAAGGCGCAGTGGCAGAACGAGAAGAACGCCCTCGGCAACGTCGGCAAGCTCAAGACGCGCATCGAGGAGGCGCGCATCGAGGCCGAGCGGGCGACCCGTGCCGGCGACCTCGGCAAGGCCGCCGAGATCCAGTACGGTACCGTCCCCAAGCTCGAGGCCGAGCTGAAGCAGGTGGAGGAGCAGCTCACGGCGCAGAAGACCGGCGGCGCGCAGTTCCTGAAGGAGGAGGTCACCGCCGACGACATCGCCGAGATCGTGGCGAAGTGGACCGGCATCCCGGTCACGCGGATGCTCGAGTCGGAGCGCGAGCGCCTCGCGAAGCTCGACCAGGAGCTTGCGAAGCGGGTCATCGGCCAGACCGAGGCCGTCACCGCGGTGGCGAACGCCGTCCGACGGTCGCGCGCCGGGCTGCAGGACCCGAACCGCCCCATCGGTTCATTCATCTTCCTCGGCCCCACCGGCGTGGGCAAGACCGAGACGGCGCGCGCCTTGGCACATTTCCTGTTCGACGACGAGCAGGCGATGGTGCGCATCGACATGTCCGAGTACATGGAGAAGCACGCCGTCGCGCGGTTGATCGGCGCGCCGCCCGGGTATGTCGGTTTCGAGGAGGGTGGACAACTGACGGAGGCCATCCGGCGCCGGCCGTACAGCGTCGTCCTCTTCGACGAGATCGAGAAGGCGCATGCCGACGTCTTCAACATCCTGCTCCAGATCCTCGACGAAGGGCGGCTCACGGATTCGCAGGGCCGGACCGTCGACTTCCGCAACGCGGTCATCATCATGACCTCGAACATCGGGTCGACCTGGATCCTCGAGCAGGGGACGCGTGACTGGCCCCTGGTCGAGACGCAGGTGAGCGCGGCGCTGCGGCAGCACTTCAAGCCCGAGTTCCTCAATCGCGTCGACGACATCGTCATCTTCCGACCGCTCGCCGAGGAACAGATCAGCCATATCGTCGACCTCCAGCTCACGCGGCTCGACCGCCTCCTCGCCGACCGCAAGATCACGCTCACGCTCAGCGACGAGGCGCGGGCGATCCTCGCCGCCGAGGGCTACGAGCCAGCGTTCGGCGCGCGTCCCCTCAAGCGCGCGATCCAGCGGCTGTTGCAGAACCCGCTCGCGCTCGCGCTCCTCGAGGGACGGTTCAAGGACGGGGACCACATCGTCGCGAAGGCCGACGGCGATCGCATCGAGTTCGCGACGGCGTGACGTGCCGCGCGGCGTGGAGGCGTCGGGCGCCGGGGGTCCTCGCGATCCTCGGCGCCGTCGCCTGCGCCGGCGACGGGACGCCGGGCCTGGTGCCTCCCGGACCTGCCCCGACTCCCGTCCATGATGTCGTGCCCTGGGTCTCCGCGCAGGACGGGAGCATGCCGTTGGTCCTCGTCGCGCCGCACGGCGGGACGCTCGCGCCGGCGGAGTTGCCGGACCGCGACTGCCCAGCGTGCGTGACGGTGAACGACGCCAACACCCGGCTCCTCGCCCTCGCGATCGCTGATGCGTTCCAGCAGCGCGCTGGCGTGCGCCCGTTCGTCGTCGCCAACCTGCTGAGCCGGCTGAAGTTCGACGCCAATCGCGACCTCGCCGAGGCGACCGACGGATATGCGCCGCTCACGCCGCTCTGGAACTTGTTCCACACCCGAATCGACAGCGCCAAGGCACGCGCGACCCGCGTGCACCCGCGCGCCCTCCTGGTCGACCTCCATGGGCATGCCCACGCGATCCAGCGGTTGGAACTGGGCTACCGGCTCACGGCGAGCACGCTGCGACTCCCGGATGCGCAGCTCGCGCCGATGCTCGTGGCGAGCAGCATCGCGCGGCTCGATGTCGACGCGGTGTCCGGCGACGCAGGCGTGGCGCTGCTCCGCGGCGCGCGATCGCTCGGTACCCGCTTCAGCGCCGCGGGTGTCCCTGCCGTTCCGTCCGCGGCCGCACCGTCCCCGCTGGTCGGGGAAGCCTACTTCGATGGCGGTTACAACACGGATCGCCACGGCTCGCTCGGCGGCATCGGCGGGGTGGACGCGGTCCAGCTCGAGGCGCACTACGCCGGGATCCGCGACTCGGAGGCGGCCCGCGCGGCATTCGCCGACGTCTTCGTCACCGTGCTGCTGCAGTATCTTGCGGATCACTACGGCTGGAGCCCGCCATGAGGACAGGACCGGTGACGTTCGCGACCCGCGCCGAGGAGGATGCCTTCTGGATGCAGGAGGCGATCACCGAGGCGGAGCGCGCGGGCAAGGCAGGGGAGGTCCCGGTCGGCGCGGTCGTCGTGCACAACGGCAACGTCGTCGCGCGTGGCGGGAACGCGATGGTGGGCGGGAAGGACGCGACGCAGCACGCGGAACTGCGGGTGCTCAAGGCGGCCGCCTACGCGGTCGGCGACACGCGACTCACCACGGCCACCCTCTACGTCACGCTGGAGCCGTGCGCGATGTGCGCCGGCGCGATCGTGCTCGCGCGCGTCGGACGGGTGGTGTTCGGCGCGTGGGACGAGAAGGCCGGCATGGCGGGCTCGGTGGGCGACATCCTCCGGCACCCGCGCCTCAATCATCGCTCCGAGGTGCAGGGCGGGGTCCGCCAGGAGGAGTGCGCCGCACTCCTCAAGGCCTTCTTTCGCGAACGCCGGTAGCGGGCGCCGGCGGCCTGCGCCCCGCGCCGCGCACATCGGCCACGGCTGGCGCTCAGGCGCGGCAGTTCGCGGAGGCGACGCGCGCGCGGACGTCAGCGATCGACGTCGGGCGCTCCGCGGCGGTCGGGGCCCGGAAGATCATGAGATACGCGCCGTCCGCCATCGTCTCCCGGCGCACGCGAGCGTACCCGAGCGCCCCCAGTTCGCACACGAGGAGTCGCGGAGGCGTCCCGTGCCGATCGGTGGGGCCATCCACGTCGAGCACCGCCAGCCGTCCGCCGGCGCGGAAGGCCGGCACCAGCCGGTGCAGCAACGCGAAGGGCGACGTGATCTCGTGGTACATGTGGATCATCAACGCCACGTCGATGCTGCCGGGCGGGATCACCGGGTCGTCCGCCGCACCTTCGATGACCCGGACATTGGTCCATCCTGCCGTCTCGACCCGCTCACGGAGCAGGGCGAGATAGCGCGGCTCGATGTCCTCTCCGAGCACGAGCCCCTCGGGGCCGACGCGCTCGGCCAGCCGCGCCACGTAGTAGCCGTCCCCCGCGCCGATGTCCGCCACGCGCATCCCGCGGCCGATCCTCAGCAACGTCATCACGCGCTCGGCCTCGCCGAACGCGTCGCGCCGGTCCTCGGCGATCCAGCGCGGCGCGACGATCGCGGAGACGGGACGGTCGGGGAGGGGATACGCATCCGCGCCCTGCGCGCGCACGGGGGCCGCGCTCCCGATCGCCAGCATCATCGCGAGGCCCGCGACGATGGACCGCGCGGGCAGGGATCCGCGCGTCGGCGCGAAGCGGAGGTGGCGGCGGGTGCGGGCAGTCGGCATGCGTCACGAAAGCCGCGTGCGGTCTCGCGGTTCCCGCGAAATTGCCGGCCGCGCCCCGTTGACCCTCTCCCATCCGCCCTCTAAATTCTGCTCTCTACTCAGGACAGATGGCCGAGTGGTTGAAGGCACCGGTCTCGAAAACCGGCATACCGGCAACGGTATCGTGAGTTCGAATCTCACTCTGTCCGTGCAGCACCCGACGCGCTGGCCATGCCGGCGCGTCGTCGTTTGGAGGGGCGCCTCGCGCGCTCCAGAGCTCCCCGGGACGGGTGGCCGAGTGGTTTAAGGCGCACGCCTGGAAAGTGTGTGTACGTTAATAGCGTACCGTGGGTTCGAATCCCACCCCGTCCGCTCCCGTCGAACGAAACGGCAGGCCCCGCACGCGGGGCCTGCCGTTCCGCATTCTTGGCCGGCTCGTGACCGGTCCGAGACAGGTTGGCGAGAACGTTCAGCGAACCCTGACGCCGTTCCCGGTGTCCAAGGGTGTGAAGCCCCACGGAGCCCCGTTCATGGAACCCCACGTGCAGAACAGCAGCGATCCCCGGCAGGTCCAGGTCCTCGACGAGGAGGGCCGCGTGATCGGCGTCATCTCCCGCCCCGTCGCGACCGAGATCCTCGGCCCCGGCCGCGAGAAGGTCTACCTGGCGCGCCGCCCCGCCGCCATGCGGACGTCGCACGCCGCCTGAGCCGACGCGGATCCGCGGGGACGTTCGGCTCCCGCGGACGGTGCCATTGCCGCATATTTGAGGCGGCATGAGCGACACACCTTCCGTAGTCCTCAACGCGCGCGCCGTCGCGCGAACGATCTCCCGCATGGCGGACGAGATCCTCGAGCTCAATGACGGCACCGAACGCCTCGTGCTCGTCGGCATCCAGCGTCGCGGCGTTCAGATCGCCGACCGGCTCGCCGACGTCATCCGCGAGCGCGAGGGGCATGACATCCCGCGCGGCGCGCTCGACATCACGCTCTACCGCGACGACCTGCAGACCGTCGGCCCGCGGCCGGTGGTAGGCAAGACCCATCTGCCGGTCCCGCTCGACGACAAGGTCGTCGTGATCGTCGATGACGTCCTGTTCACCGGGCGCACCATCCGCGCCGCGCTCGATGAGCTCGCCGATTTCGGCCGCCCGGCGCGGATCATGCTTGCCGTCCTCGTCGATCGCGGCGGGCGCGAGCTGCCCATCCAGCCCGACGTCGTCGGCAAGAAGGTCGAGGTGCATGCTGGGGGGCGTGTCGATGTCTTCGTGCCCACGCTCGATGACCGCGACGAGGTCGTCGTGCTCGGTGGCAGCAGCGGAGGCGGCGCCTCGTGAACGGGCTCGGCAAGGACCTGCTGGGCCTCGCGGGGATGACCCGGGAGCAGATCACCACCATCCTCGATGTCGCTGAGCCGTTGAAGGAGATCTCCGAGCGGGCGATCAAGAAGGTCCCCACGCTCCGCGGCATGACGGTGGTGAACCTCTTCTACGAGGCCTCGACCCGTACCCGCATCTCCTTCGAGTTCGCCGAGAAGCGGATGTCCGCCGACACGGTCAACATCGCCGCCTCGGCCTCCAGCATCTCGAAGGGCGAGACCCTCGTCGACACCGCGCGCAACCTCGAGGCGATGCGCATCGACATGGTCGTCGTGCGCCACCCGGGCTCCGGCGCGGCGCGCTTCCTCGCGGAGCGGATCGAGTCCAACGTCATCAACGCCGGCGACGGAACGCATGAGCATCCCACCCAGGGGCTGCTCGACCTGCTCACGCTGCGCGACAAGCTCGGCTCCCTCGAGGGCAAGCGCGTGTGCATCGTCGGGGACGTGCTGCACTCGCGGGTCGCGCGCTCCAACATCTGGGGCCTCAAGGCGATGGGGGCCGAGGTCGCGGTGTGCGGACCACGTTCGCTCCTCCCCGCCGGCATCGCGGAGCTCGGGGTCCAGGTCTTCGACCGGGTCGAGGCCGCCATCGAGTGGGCGGACGCCCTCAACGTCCTCCGGCTACAGCTCGAGCGCATGCAGCTCGGATACATCCCGTCGCTGCGCGAGTACAACCGCGTCTTCGGCGTCTCGCGTGCGCGGCTGGAGAAGTCGCCGCGCGACCTCCTCATCCTGCACCCCGGCCCCATGAACCGCGGCGTCGAGATCGACTCCGACGTGGCCGATGGACCGCATTCCGTGATCCTGCACCAAGTCACCAACGGCGTCGCCGTGCGCATGGCCGTCCTCTATCTCCTCGCCGGCAACAAGGCGGCACTCGCCGACGTCGCCAAGGGTGGTGCCTGATGCCCGCGCAGCCCACGCCGCTCCTGCTCACCGGTGGCCGGATCGTCGATCCCTCGCAGGGGATGGACGCGGTCGGGGACCTCCTCCTCATCGATGGCAAGGTCGCCGCGGTCGGCGGCACCATCGCCGGCCCCGACGGCGTGCGCCGCGTCGACTGCACGGGACAGGTCGTCGCCCCCGGCATGATCGACGTGCACGTGCACCTGCGGGAACCCGGCCGCGAGGATGTCGAGACCGTCGCGACCGGCGCGCACGCCGCCGCCGCGGGCGGCTTCACCGCCGTCGCCGCGATGCCGAACACGAAGCCCGTCACCGACAACCAGGCGACGGTCGGCTTCGTGAAGCGGCAGGGCGAGGCCGCCGGCTTCGCGCGGGTCTATCCGTACGGCGCCATCTCCGTCGGCCAGCAGGGCGAGACCCTCGCGGAGTTCGGCGAGATGGTCGCGGCCGGCGCCGTCGCCGTCTCCGACGACGGGAAGCCCGTCGAGAACTCGCATCTCATGCGCACGGCGCTCGAGTATGCGCAGACCTTCGGCATCCCCGTGGTCGAGCATTGCGAGGTGATGGCCCTCGCGCACGGTGGCTCGATGCACGAGGGGGCGATCTCCGCTCGGCTCGGGCTCAAGGGTATCCCCGGCGAGGCGGAGGAGATCGACGTCATCCGCTGCATCCTCCTGGCGAAACTCACGGGCGGGCACATCCACCTGTGCCATCTGAGCACGAAGGGGTCGGTCGACCTCGTGCGCTGGGGCAAGGACCAAGGGGTCAATGTGACCGCCGAGGTCTGCTCGCACCACATCTCGCTGACCCACGAGGCGGTGGAGGGGTACAACACGAACGCCAAGATGAACCCGCCGCTCCGCACCCAGCGGGACGTCGAGGCGCTGCAGCAGGGACTCAAGGACGGGACGATCGACCTCCTCGTGACCGACCACGCGCCGCACCACTACGACGAGAAGGAGCGCGAGTTCGCCGATGCCCCCAACGGCATCGTCGGCCTCGAGACCGCGCTCGGCGTGAACGTCACCTGGCTCCTCGAGCCCGGGATCCTGACGCTCCCGCAACTGGTCGATCGCATGGCCTGCCGGCCGGCGAAGGTGTTCCACCTGCCCGGAGGGACGCTCGCGAAGGGCAGTCTCGCGGACGTGACGGTGTTCGATCCGACGCGGGCGTGGACCGTGGATCCGACGCAGTTCAAGTCGAAGGGGCGGAACACGCCGTACGGCGGCCGGACTTTGCGCGGACGCGCCCTCCGTACCATCGTGGGTGGTCGAATCGTCTACGATCTGGACGGGTGACCATTCTCCGGTCGCCCCATCAGTGACAAGGGAACCCGATGGCGAAGCCTGACACCTCGCGGATCGATACGCTCGAAGCCATCATGGCCGAGAAGCGCAAGCACGAGAGCTACCTCGCGAAGCTGGAGGATCGGCGCGCGAGCACGCCCGCGCACGTCTTCAAT
>JBGATT010000244.1:0-2910 GCA_044229035.1 Gemmatimonadaceae bacterium
AGCGGTCCCGGTCGCGCCACCCATGCGCGACTACCGCGCCGTGGTCGTCTCGGAATCGGTCGACGAGGTCGCGGTGATCCGGTTCGGCCCGTCGGGCGCGGTGGTCGAACGCACGCAGCCGATCGGCCTGTCGCTCATCGACCCCGACGGGCCACACGGGGTCGCGGTCGCGCCGGACGGCCGGCACTACTTCGTGAGCACTGCGCACGGCATGCCGGGTGGAAGCCTGTGGAAGATCGACGCGCGCACCGGGCAGCCGGTCAGCCGCGCCGTGCTCGGGCCCTTCCCCGCCACCGCCCAGGTGAGCCCGGATGGCTGGTACGCCTGGGTCGTGAACTTCAACCTGCACGGGGACATGGTCGCGTCGAGCGTCTCGGCCGTCGAGACGGGCGAGATGATCGAGATCGCGCGGATCACCACCTGCACCATGCCGCACGGCTCGCGCCTCAACGCGGACGGCACGAAGCACTACTCCGCCTGCATGATGGACGAGGAGCTCGTCGAGATCGACACCCGGTCCTTCGCCGTGGCGCGGCACTTCTTCCTCACCAAGGGGAAGGAGATGGGGATGACGGGCGCGCCGCCGGTCCGCGGCGTCGCGTCGGGGGCTCACGCGGCGCATGACATGGGGGGCCACGGCATGGAACCGCCCAAGCCCGGCGACGTGGGATGCTCTCCCACCTGGGCTCAGCCGAGCGTGGACGGCGCGCGTGTCTGGGTGGCCTGCAACAAGTCGAGCGAGCTCGTCGAGATCGACGTCGCGTCGTGGTCGCTCGTTCGCCGACTGCCGGCGGGCGACGGGATCTACAATCTCGCGGTGACGCACGACGGGACGCGCGTGATCGCGACGAACAAGCGCGGCCAGTCGGTCAGCGTGTTCGACGCGACGAGCGGGAAGGAACTCGCGCGGATCGCGACCTCGAAGCGCGTGGTGCACGGGGTCGCGGTCACCGAGGACGATCGCTATGCCTTCGTCACCAACGAAGGGGTCGGGAGCGAGAAGGCCACGGTGGACGTGATCGACCTGCGGTCGCTCGCGCGCGTGGCGACGGTCGAGGTGGGACAGCAGGCGGGCGGGATCGACATCCTCCGCTGAGTGCGCGCGGCTGACGCGCGGTCCGCGCGTCAGCCGCCCCGCAGCGCCCGTCCCGTCCGCGCGAACCGCTCGCCCTCGGCGAAGGCGACCGCTCCGTTCACGATCGTCGCGAGGAACCCCTCGGCGTACCGGAACGGGTCGACGAAGTCCGCGCGATCGATCACCGTCGCTGGATCGAACACGGTGACGTCGGCGAACGCCCCCGCGCGGAGCGTGCCGCGGTCGCGGAGCCCCACGCGCGAGGCCGGCAGCGCCGTGGACTTGTGGACCGCCTGTTCGAGCGTGAGCGCCTGCCGCTCCCGAACGTAGCGGCCGAGCACACGGGCGAAGCTCCCCGTTCCCCGCGGATGCGGCACGCCGCGCCGCGCCGGACCCGACATGGCGAAGGCACCGCCATCCGACGCGACCATCCCCTGCGGGTGCCGGAGGATGCGCTCGAGGTTCTCCTCGCTCATCGCGAAGCCGATCATCCCCACCGAGCCGTTGTTGCGACGCAGCATCGCGACGGTGCAGGCGAACGGCTCCTCGCCACGCGCGGCCGCGTGCGCGCCGAGGCGCTTCCCTTCCGCCGGCTTGTCCTCAGGAGCGGAGACACTCGTGATCTGCACGTTGTCCCACCCCCCGATGAGGGCGACCTTGTCCAGCGTCTCCGCGCGCATGCGCGCGCCGGTCGCGGGATCGTCCAACCGCGCGAAGAAGCGCGCGGTGCCGCCATCGCGCGACCAGACGGGAAAGAGGTTCGTGAGCCCCGTCTGGTAGGCAAGGTAGGGATACCGATCGAACGCGGCATCGACGCCCGCGGCGCGCGCCGCCTCGATGCGCGCGAAGACGGCGTCGAGCTTGCCCCAGTTCCGCGGTCCCTGCGTCTTGAGGTGGGAGATCTGGAGACCGCACCCCGCCCCCCGGGCCACCGCGATCGATTCGTCGATGGCCTCGAGGAGGCGATCATCCTCGTTCCGCATGTGCGTGTGATAGGCGAGCCGCCGCGCCGCGAGCGGTCGGCAGAGCGCGACGAGCTCGTCGGACGGCGCGAAGGCGCCGGGCGTGTACTCGAGGCCGCTCGACGCGCCGAGGGCCCCGTCGGTGAGCGCCTCCTCGACCAGGCGCACCATCGCCGCGAGCTCGGTGGGTGACGCGGGCCGGTCGTCATCCCCGACGACGGCACCGCGCACGGTGCCGAGCCCGATCATCGTGCCCACGTTGGGCGCGGGCGAGAGGACGGCGACGTTCGCCACGAAGTCCCGCACACTGGCGCGTGACGAGCCGTCGGCGCCGACGACGATGGTGGTCACCCCCTGCCGGATGAGCCCTTCGGCGTTGGGATCGTCGAAGAGCGTGCCGTCGCCGTGCGAGTGGACGTCGACGAATCCCGGCGCCACGACCTGTCCGCGGCAGTCGACCTCGCGCTCGCCGCGCTCGACGATCCGGGGCGCGATCGCCGCGATGCGGTCATCGCTGATGGCGAGATCGGCGACGAAGCGTGGGCGTCCGCTGCCATCGATGATGGTGCCGCCGCGGAGGACGACATCATGATCCCGCCGTCCGAGCCCGACGAGCGCAGGCGCGCCGAGCGCGGCGACGGTGGTGGCGAGGAAGGTGCGACGTCGCACAGGAGGAGAGGCTGAGGTCGAGGGGGGCGCAGCTCGGCGAACACCGACCCGTGGAAAGTGCCGCGGGGCGGCCCGGCGCGCCATCGCGCCGGACCGCCCCGCTTCTTCCTTCCGCCTTCTCCCTTCTGCCTACTAGTACCGATAGTGATCCGGCTTGTACGGCCCATCGACCGGCACGCCGATGTACGCCGCCTGCTTCTCGGT
>JBGATT010000245.1:0-2896 GCA_044229035.1 Gemmatimonadaceae bacterium
GCCGAGTCGCTCGAGCCGCACCGGGTCGCGAACTGGCTCCTCGAGACGGCGCGCATGGTGCATACCTGGTATCACAAGTGCCACGTGCTCGGCGAACCCGAGCCGATCATGCAGGCGCGACTCGCGCTCGCGAAGGCGGCGCGGATCACCATTGCCAACGGACTCGGCCTGCTCGGCATCAGCGCGCCGGAACGGATGTGATGGTGGACGAAGGCTGAAGGATGGAGGGTGAAGGACACCCCCTCGCGCCGCGCAGCCCGCGTACCTCCCCGTATCGACTTCTCGCTTTCCTCCTTCCTCCTTCAGCCTTCATCCCGATGTCAGTTCTCGTCGTTGGCTCCGTCGCGCTCGATTCCGTCGAGACCCCGTTCGGCAAGGCCGACGAGGTCCTCGGTGGCTCGGCGAACTACTTCTCCGCCTCCGCGTCGCACCAGACCGCGGTGCAGCTCGTCGGCGTCGTCGGCAGCGACTACCCGATGGCCAAGCTCGAGCCGCTCAAGGCGCGGGGCATCGACTTCGCCGGCCTCGAGCAGATGGAGGGGGAGTCGTTCCGCTGGCGTGGCCGCTATCGCCACGACCTGAACTCCGCCGAGACGCTCGAGACGCGCCTCGGGGTGTTCTCGCACTTCAAGCCGAAGATCCCGGCGCAGTTCACCGACGCCAAGTACGTCTTCCTCGCGAACATCGATCCGCGCCTGCAGCTCGAGGTGCTCAAGCAGGTCAAGGCGCCCAAGCTCGTCGCCTGCGACACGATGAACTTCTGGATCGAGTCGCGCCGCCCGGACCTCCTCGAGCTCCTCAAGCACGTCGACCTCATCACGCTCAACGACGGCGAGGCGCGGCAGCTCACCGAGTGCGCCAACCTCGTGCAGGCGGCGCGCTGGATCATGGACAAGGGACCGCGGACCGTGCTCATCAAGAAGGGCGAGCATGGCGCGTTCATGTTCAACAAGGACGCGATCTTCCACGCCCCCGCCTATCCGCTCGAGTCGGTGTTCGACCCGACCGGTGCCGGCGACTCGTTCGCGGGCGGGTTCATGGGCTGGCTCGCCCGCACCGACGACATCTCCGAGGCGAACATGCGCCGCGCGGTGATCGTCGGCTCGGCGATGGGGTCGTTCGTCGTCGAGGGGTTCTCGATCACGCGGCTCCTGGAGGTCACCCGCACCGACATCGAGCGGCGCGTCGCCGATTTCCATCGGCTCGTGAGCTTCGACAAGGCCCTCGACGCGTGAGCGCGGAGATGCACGACGCCAAGTTGACCTACGCCAGCGCCGGCGTCGACATCGACGCGGCGGAGGATTCCAAGCACCGCATCAAGCGGCTCGTGGAGAGCACGTTCACGGCGGGCGCGCGCGGGGCGTTCGGCGGGTTCGGCGGCATGTTCCGCGTGCCCGAGGGGATGCGCAAGCCGCTCCTCGTCGCCAGCGCCGACGGCGTCGGCACCAAGATCAAGATCGCCATCGAGGCCGACCGGCACGACACCATCGGGCACTGCCTCGTCAATCACTGCGTGAACGACATCCTGGTGCAGGGCGCCAAGCCGCTCTTCTTCCTCGACTACGTCGCGTTCGGGAAGCTCATCCCCTCGGTCGTCGAAGGCGTGGTGGCCGGTGTCTCCGCCGGCTGCCGGGAGAACGGGGCGTCGCTCATCGGCGGCGAGACGGCCGAGATGCCGGGCGTGTACACGCCCCCCGACTACGACCTCGCCGGCTTCATCGTGGGGGCCGTCGAGGAGGATGAGGTCATCACGAGCGCCGGCGTGCAGGACGGCGACGTGCTCGTGGGCCTCGAGAGCAGCGGACTGCACACCAACGGCTACTCGCTCGCGCGCCGCATCCTCGCCGATCGGCTCAAGCTCGGCGTCCACGATCCGTTCCCCGAGGCGGGGGGGAAGAGC
Organism: Gemmatimonadaceae bacterium; assembly: GCA_044229035.1. Lineage (GTDB taxonomy): Bacteria > Gemmatimonadota > Gemmatimonadetes > Gemmatimonadales > Gemmatimonadaceae > Pseudogemmatithrix. The sequence goes on from JBGATT010000245.1 coordinate 1,901, forward strand.
GTGGCCGACGTGATGCTCGCGGTGCACCGGAGCTACCTGCCGATCCTCGGATCGGTCCTGGGTCACATCCACGCGATGGCGCACATCACGGGCGGGGGCATTCCCGGCAATCTCGACCGGGCATTGCCGTCGCATCTCGACGCCGTCGTGGAGACGAGTGCGTGGGACATTCCGTCGACCTTCCGGGTACTGGAAGCGGCGGGCGGGGTCGACCGCGCGGAGATGTACCGTGCCTTCAACATGGGCGTCGGGATGGTTGTGATCACCGACACAGCGGGGGCCGCGCGGATCCGTGACCTTGCTTCGCAGGCCGGCGTCGGTAATTGGATCATCGGCCACACCCGTCCTGGATCGGGGCGGGTTCACCTCGTCTGACACGGAGTTCCACCACATGCGTCGTCTTCTCGCCGGTACCGCGTTGCTCGCTGCCGTCTCCGTCCCCGCGAACGCCCAGTGCACCGCCGGGGTCACCCAGGATGCCTGCCAGAAGGCGACGGACCTGTGGGCCTACATGATGCCGCAGATCGGGACCTCGCTCGTCGGTGGCAGCCACACCCTCGGCATCGGCACCACGCTCGGCGGTCTCGGCCACTTCGCCATCGCGCTCCGCGGCAACGCGGTGATGGGCGACCTCCCCGACCTGTCGGGGCTGAACGTCAGCCTCGCCGGCGCGCAGAACTCCAACATCGCTGCCAACGAGCAGATCATCGGCCTGCCCGGCGTCGACTTCGCGGTCGGACTCTTCAAGGGCCTCCCGCTCGGCGTCACGCGCGTCGGCGGCGTCGATCTCATCGGCAGCGTCACGTACGTCCCCGACATCGAGGGTGACGGCGTCTCCCTCGCGGCGTCCGACGGCAACACGAAGGTCGGCCTCGGCGCCCGTGTCGGGCTCCTGGAGCAGTCGCTGATCGTTCCCGGCGTGTCGGTCTCCTATCTCGTGCGCGACCTGCCCACGATGAGCGTCACGGCCTCGGCCTCCAATGCCGACTTCGCGCT
>JBGATT010000092.1:0-13249 GCA_044229035.1 Gemmatimonadaceae bacterium
CGCGCGGCCGACGGTACCGCCCCGCCGTCGATCGCCGGCATCTTCGTGCCGCGCGCCGAGCCGCGGACCAAGCGGCCCGATCGGATGCTCGCCTGGTTCGGTCTCGACTCGGCGGCGCTCGTGGCGCGCGGCGTGCGCGTGGGTGCGACCGTGAGCGCGCACAAGGATGCCGTGCGGCTGGGTGCGACCCGCTTCACCGGCCGCGCGATGGACGATCGCGTCGGCTCGCTCGCGCTGCTCCGCGCGGTGGGGATGGTGGACCCCGCCACGCTCACGCGTCGCGTGCTGTTCGTCTGGTCCACCGAGGAGGAGGTCGGGCTCAACGGCGCCGCCGCGCTCGCCGCGCGCCTCGGTCCGACGGTGCAGCGGGTGCACAGCATCGACACGTTCGTGAGTTCGGAGTCGCCGCTCGAGTCCCCGCACTTCGCGTACGCGCGGCTTGGCGAGGGGCCGGTGCTGCGCGGGATCGAGTCGCAGAGCATGTGGCCGCCGGCCGCGCGCACGGAGGTGGAGCGGATCGCGCGGGCGGCGGGGATCCCGTTGCAGGTGGGGATGACGCAGGGCGGCACCGACGGGACCGCGTTCGTGTTCTACGGGGCGCCGAACCTGCCGCTCTCGTGGCCGGGTCGGTACAGCCATGCGCCGGGCGAGGTGCTCGACCTGCGCGACCTCGAGAGGCTGGGGCAGCTCATCGCGGCGATCGTGCGCGCGCGCTGAGCGTTACGGGGGCCGACGGGAACGAGCACGGTGACGGCCTGCGCCGTCACCGGCTCGCAGTGCGACGGCCGTCGGAGTCGATCACGCTCCTCACGCTGACTGTCACGCGAGTCTCGGAAACGATCCGCCACACGAGGCGCGGTCGCCACTCGCCGCGGGGGCTGCCGAAGTCCCATCTGACCCTGCAGCGGTCGTCTCGGAGCTCGCTCGACTCGCCTCGCAGCCCGCTAGATCCGTCTCGCAGCCCGCTAGATCCGTCTCGCAGCTCGCTCGACTCGCCTCTCAGCTCGCTGGACTCGCCTCGCAGCTCGCTGGACTCGCCTCGCAGCTCGCTGGACTCGCCTCGCAGCTCGCTGGACTCGCCTCGCAGCTCGCTGGACTCGCCTCGCAGCTCGCTGGACTCGTCTCGCAGCTCGCTGAACTCGTCTCGCAGCTCGCTCGTTCCGTCTCGCAGCTCGCTGGACTCGCCCGCGAGCACACTGATCCGACTCGGCGCCGCCGTGGAGTTCGCGCGCGCTCGGCCTAGCGGCGGTTGGTGACCGATGGCCGGTGGGCGGCAGTGCTCCGTTCTACCTTTCGGTATCGCACGGCCGCCCACCTGTATTTTATAGAAGGCGGCCGCGGCACAACTTGACGTTCGGCTCACCGGAGACACATCACGGTATGGCGAGTGCTCGGCAGGTTCCGATCATCGACGCCGGCGGTCCGGCGCTCCCTCCCGACGTGTCCGACGCGCTGGCGCGGCAAGTCACGCTCGGCGACGTCATGAAGTGGGGGCTCTCGCTGTCCCCGCCGCGCGCGCCCGTCGAGATCGTGACGCAGGACGAGTACACGCACGATGTGGTCCTCGAGCTCGCCGGCGACTGCTATCTCGTGTACGACACCACGTGACTGGGCTCCGTGACGGCGGTCGCCGTCTGGGATCGCAGGCCAGCCGCGAAGGACATGCTTGACGCGCGACTTGCCCGGGGGTGGCAGCCGACCGCCACCGCGCTCAAGACGGGCGACCGGATTCTTGGCTATGCGGCCTGCATCGTGTCGGCGGAGCACCGGCATCGGAGTGCGGGAGCATAGCGGAGGTTGGCGCAGGTGGCCACCCGCCTGCTTCTAGTGGAAGCGGCCGCAGCACCGGCGAACGCAAGTGGACGAGTGCACCCTGCACACGGCTTCGATGACCGAGTCTCGTCGGATGCTGCCGCATTCCATGAAGCCCGCAGCCCCATCTGACGTTGGTCGCGCCGAGCGACACCCGCCCGACCAGTCGGAGCTCGTGTCGGTGCGCGCACTGGGACCGAGGGTCACCACGCACGAGCGGACGCGCTGGAGTGCGCCGACGGCGGAGGCGGGAGGGCGATCGAGCGTCGTCGCGTACGGGTGCGTGCCGGGCTGATGCATCGCGTGCTCTTCCACCCTGCGGAGCCGTGAGCAGCGCTGCGCCTTCGGCGACTCGTCGTCCTCAGTCCCGGTGCGCCGCGATCATCGCCTCGCCCATGCGCAGGAGCCGCGCGCCGAGCCCCTCGCGCCCGACACTCTGCGCGGTGACCCGGGCGCCCTCGAGCAGCAGGAAGAGCTCGTCGGCGAGCAGGGCCGGCTCGTGCAGTCCCGCGGCGCGCGCGAGCGCGGCGATGCGCTTGCGGGTGAAGGTCTTGTGGGTCTTGATCACCGCGCGCGCCGGGTGCTCCTCGTCGGGGAGCTCGATGGCGGCATTGCTGAGCGCGCAGCCGCGCTCCGACTCGCTGGCGACGTGCGCGGTGACGTCGCGGAACCAGGCGCGCAGTTGGGCGAGCGGCTCGCCGGGGTGCCGACCCTCGAGGTGGGTCCACTGCGCCTCGGCCTCCTGCGCCTCGAGCCGGAGGTACTCGGCGACGAGGACGTCCTTGGACGCGAAGTGGCGATAGAGGGTCATCTTGTTCGTGCCGGCCGCCTCGGCGACGGCCTCGACGCCCACGGCGCGGATGCCCTGTCGATAGAAGAGGTCGGCGGCCGCGGCGAGGATGCGTTCGCGCGGCGGCAGGGCGTCGGCCGGTGGCACAGGGTGCGCGTTCGGGGAGGCGGGCATGGGTCCGCTTGACGTAGGGTGTTACCGGTCAGTAACGTCCAGATGTTACCGGTCGGTACAAGATGGCCGATGCCGGCACACCCCACAAGGAGACCGCATGACCGCCGTATCCCCGCCGCACCCCGCCGCCGACGCCACCGCTGACGGGGGCACGGACGCCCTCTTCACGCCCTTCCGGCTCGGGGCGCTCGACCTCCCGAACCGTTTCGTCCTCGCCCCGATGACGCGCAGCCGCGCGCTCGACGGCAACGTCCCGAACCCGATCGCCGCGGCCTACTACGTGCAACGCGCCTCGGCCGGCCTCATGGTCACCGAAGCGACGCAGGTGAGTGCGGAAGGCGTCGGCTACATCCGCACGCCGGGCATCCACACGCCGGAGCAGGTCGTGGGATGGCGCGGCGTGACCGACGTCGTCCATCGCGCCGGCGGGCGGATCTTCCTCCAGCTGTGGCATGTCGGGCGCGTCTCGCACCCGGACTTCCATGACGGCGCGCTCCCCGTCGCGCCCTCGGCGATCGGCTACGAGGGGAAGGTGTTCACCGGGGCAGGGCTCAAGCCGACGGTGACCCCGCGCGCCCTCGCGCTCGACGAGCTGCCGCGGATCGTGGAGGCGTACCGCCTCGGCGCGGCGAACGCGCTGGCGGCCGGATTCGACGGCGTGGAGATCCACGGTGCCAACGGCTACCTGCTGGACCAGTTCACGCGCGACGGCTCGAACCACCGCACCGATGCGTACGGCGGCAACGTCGCCAATCGCGTGCGACTGCCGCTCGAGGTCACGCGGGCGGTCGTCAGCGTCTGGGGACCCGGGCGCGTGGGGTATCGCATCTCGCCGACCTCGCCGTTCAACGGCATGGCCGACAGCGACCCCGCCGCGACGTTCGGCGCGCTCGTCGACGGGCTCAGTGCCCTCGGCATCGCCTACCTGCACGTGATCGACCCCGCGGGCGCGCCGGGGCGGATCAGTCCGATGCTGCGGCCGCGCTTCACGGGCGCCTACATCGTGAATGGCGGCTTCGGACCCGAGGCGGCGGCGATGGCGATCGAGGAGGGTGAGGCGGATCTCGTCGCGTTCGGCACCTCCTTCCTGGCGAACCCGGACCTCCCCGAGCGATTCCGGACGGGGGCACCCCTGTCCGCGCCCGACCCGTCGACCTTCTACTCCGGCGAGGCGAAGGGCTACATCGACTATCCCGCCGCGGTGTAGCGGACACCGATAGGGCTACGCGCTTGCACCTTTTGGTGCAAGCGCGTAGCTTCCGCTCGTCGGCGCACCAGACAACTGATGGACCCGCGCATTCCCCCCGGAATCGATCCCGCTGTCGCTGTCCCCCTTCCGAGTGGAGCACGCCCATCATGGACCAGTCCGACCGCTACGCCGACCTCGGCCTCGACGAGGCGACCCTGATCCGCGACGGGCGCCACATCCTCGCCGCCTACAAGATGCGGCCCAAGGCCGGGCACGCGTACCTCGAGGCCGCCGCGCACTTCGCCGCCGAGTCCTCCACCGGCACGAACGTCGCCGTCTCCACCACCGACGACTTCACGCGCGGCGTGGACGCCCTCGTCTATCACATCGACGCGGCGACCGACGAGATGCGCATCGCGTATCCGCTCGAGCTCTTCGACCGCAACATGACCGACGGTCGGATGATGATGGTCTCGTTCCTCACCCTGGCGATGGGCAACAACCAGGGGATGGGCGACATCGAGCACGCGAAGCTCTACGACTTCTGGGTCCCCGACCGCGCGCTGCAACTCTTCGACGGCCCGGCGAAGGACATCTCGGACCTCTGGCGCATCCTCGGCCGGTCGGTCACCGACGGCGGCTACATCTCGGGCACGATCATCAAGCCCAAGCTCGGCCTCCGCCCCGAGCCGTTCGCGACGGCGGCGTACCAGTTCTGGCTCGGCGGCGACTTCATCAAGAACGACGAGCCGCAGGGGAACCAGGTCTTCGCGCCCATGAAGCAGGTGATCCCGCTCGTCGCCGACGCGATGCGCCGCGCGATGGACGAGACGGGACAGGCGAAGCTCTTCTCGGCGAACATCACCGCCGACGACCACTACGAGATGTGCGCGCGCGCCGACTTCATCCTCGAGACCTTCGGCGCCGACGCGGACAAGGTCGCGTTCCTCGTGGACGGTTTCGTCGGCGGGCCGGGGATGGTGACCACCGCGCGCCGGCAGTACGCGAACCAGTACCTGCACTACCACCGCGCGGGGCACGGGATGGTGACGTCGCCGAGCGCCAAGCGCGGCTACACGGCCTACGTGCTCGCGAAGATGGCGCGCCTGCAGGGCGCCTCCGGCATCCACGTGGGCACGATGGGCTACGGCAAGATGGAAGGCGAGCACGACGATCGCGCCATCGCGTACATCATCGAACGCGACGAGTACCAGGGGCCGGCGTACTTCCAGCACTGGCTCGGGATGAAGCCGACGACGCCCATCATTTCGGGTGGGATGAATGCCCTCCGGTTGCCCGGCTTCTTCCAGAACCTGGGGCACGGTAACGTCATCAACACGGCGGGGGGCGGTTCATACGGCCATATCGACTCGCCGGCCGCCGGCGCGATCTCGCTGCGGCAGGCCTACGAGTGCTGGAAGGCGGGGGCGGACCCGGTGGAGTGGGCGACGACGCATCGCGAGTTCGCGCGCGCGTTCGAGTCGTTCCCCGGTGACGCCGATGCGCTGTATCCGGGGTGGCGCGCGCGGCTCGGCGTCGCGGCCCGCTAGGTCGAGGAGACCACGATGCCCACAGGCGGACGATCGACGCTCACGCAGTTCCTCATCGAGGAGCGGCGGCGCGCCCCCGGTGCGACGGGCGAGCTGAACGCGCTCATCACCGATGTGTCGCTCGCCTGCAAGGCGATCGCCAAGCGCGTCGCGTACGGGGCGCTCAGCGACACGGTCGGGTCGGCGGGCACGCGCAACGTGCAGGGCGAGGAGCAGCAGCAGCTCGACGTGACGAGCAACCGGCTCTTCATCCGGGCCACCGAGTGGGGCGGGCATGTCGCGGGCATGGTCTCGGAGGAGCTCGACGAGCCGTACCGCCTGCCGGACCAGTACCCGCGCGGCAAGTACCTGCTGCTCTTCGATCCGCTCGACGGCTCGTCGAACATCGACGTGAACGTGTCGGTGGGGAGCATCTTCTCGGTGCTCCGCGCGCCGACGCCGGGTCAGGACCCGGCGCCCGAGGACTTCCTCCAGCCGGGCACGAGGCAGGTCTGCGGCGGCTACGCGATCTACGGGCCCTGCACGATGCTCGTGCTCACGCTCGGCAACGGCACGCACGCCTTCACGCTCGACCCGCAGCTGGGCGAGTGGGTGCTGAGCCATCAGCACATCCGGATCCCGGAGCGGACGCGGGAGTTCGCGATCAACGCGTCGAACAGCCGGCACTGGGAGCCGGCGGTGAAGCGGTACGTGGACGAGTGCCTCGCCGGCTCCACCGGACCGCGGGGCGCGGACTTCAACATGCGCTGGATCGCGTCGCTCGTCGCGGAGACGCACCGGATCCTCATGCGCGGCGGCGTCTTCATGTACCCGCGCGACACGCGCGAGAAGACCAAGCCCGGGCGCCTCCGGCTGCTCTACGAGGTGAACCCCATCTCGTTCCTCGTGGAGCAGGCGGGTGGGCTCGCGAGCGACGGGCACCAGCGGGTGATGGACGTCGTCCCCACGGCCCCGCACCAGCGCATCGGCTACATCTTCGGCTCGAGCGAGGAGGTGGCGCGGATCGAGCGCTATCACCTCGAGGCGCCGCTCGACGACAGTTCCTCCTCGCCGCTCTTCGGGCGGCGCGGGCTCTTCTCCACTCCCGACTGACCATGTCCGCCAAACATCCCATCATCGCGATCACCGGGTCGTCGGGCGCGGGCACCACCTCGGTGACGAAGACCTTCGAGAACATCTTCCGGCGCGAGGGCGTGCGGCCGGCGGTCGTCGAGGGCGACAGCTTCCATCGCTACGACCGCGCCGAGATGAAGAAGCAGATGGCGGCGGCCGAGGCGGCGGGGAACACGAAGTACAGCCACTTCGGCGAGGACGCGAACCTCTTCGTGGAGCTGGAGGCGCTCTTCCGCGACTACGCCGAGACGGGGCAGGGGACGGCGCGGAAGTACCTGCACAACGACGAGGAGGCGGCCCCCTACAAGCAGCCGCCCGGCACCTTCACCGCGTGGGAGCCGCTCCCGGAGAGCGAGCTGCTCTTCTATGAAGGGCTGCATGGCGCGGTCGTCACCCCCACCGCGAACGTGGCGCAGCACCCCGACCTGCTCATCGGCGTGGTGCCGGTCATCAACCTCGAGTGGATCCAGAAGATCCACCGCGACCGCAACACGCGCGGCTACTCCACCGAGGCCGTCACCGACGTGATCCTCCGGCGCATGCCGGACTACGTGCACTACATCGTGCCGCAGTTCCAGCGGACCCACGTGAACTTCCAGCGCGTGCCGGTGGTGGACACCTCCAACCCGTTCATCGCGCGGACCATCCCGACGGCGGACGAGAGCCTGGTGGTCATCCGCTTCGCCAACCCGCGGGGCATCGACTTCCCTTATCTTCTGAGCATGATCGACGGCTCGTGGATGTCGCGCGCCAACACGATCGTCTGTCCGGGCGGGAAGATGGAGCTGTCGATGCAGCTCATCTTCACGCCGATGATCATGCGCCTGGTGGACCGGCGGAAGAAGATCCTCGGCTGACCGCCCACCCGGCCCTCACTCCCCTCCCGAGTTCACGATGCCCTTGGTCTCGATGCGCCAGTTGCTGGACCATGCCGCGGAGCATGGCTACGGCCTCCCGGCGTTCAACGTCAACAACCTCGAGCAGATCCAGGCGATCATGGAGGCGGCCGCCGAGTGCGACAGCCCGGTGATCATGCAGGGCTCGGCCGGCGCGCGGAAGTACGCGGGCGAGGCCTACCTGCGGCACCTCATCGAGGCGGCGATCGAGTCGCATCCCGACATCCCGATCGTGATGCACCAGGACCATGGCGCGAGCCCGGCGGTCTGCATCCAGTCGATGCGCTCCGGTTTCTCGAGCGTGATGATGGACGGCTCGCTGCTCGAGGACGCGAAGACGCCGTCGGACTTCGCCTACAACGCGCGGGTCACGCGGCACGTGGTGGACATCGCGCATGCCATCGGCGTGTCGGTCGAGGGGGAGCTGGGCTGCCTCGGCTCGCTCGAGACGGGGAAGGGCGAGGCGGAGGACGGTCATGGCGCGGAGGGCGCGCTCTCGCACGACCAGCTGCTGACCGACCCGCAGGAGGCCGCGGAGTTCGTGAAGGCGACGAACGTCGATGCGCTCGCGATCGCGATCGGGACGTCGCACGGCGCCTACAAGTTCACGCGGCCGCCGACGGGGGCGGTGCTGCGCATCGACCGGATCAAGGAGATCCATGCGCGCATCCCCAACACGCACCTCGTGATGCACGGCTCGTCGTCGGTGCCGCAGGAGTGGCTCAAGGTGATCGACGAGTTCGGCGGCCAGATGGGCGAGACCTACGGCGTGCCGGTGGAGGAGATCGTCGAGGGGATCAAGCACGGCGTGCGGAAGGTGAACATCGACACCGACCTGCGGATGTCGAGCACGGGGGCGATCCGGCAGTTCCTCGGCAAGAACCCGAAGGAGTTCGACCCGCGGAAGTACCTCGCGGCGGCGCGTACCGCGATGAAGGCGCTCTGCAAGGCGCGCTACGAGGCGTTCGGCAGCGCGGGGAAGGCGAGCCGGATCAAGGCGATGCCGCTCGAGGCGATGGCCGCGCGCTACAAGAAGGGGGAGCTGGACGCGGTGGTGAAGTAAGGCGCGACGCGACGCGGCGTCCGCGGTCGGCCGGGCTCAGGCCGCGGCGCGCGCCGGTTCGTGCGGCGGGATGTGGTGCTCGATCCCCACGCCGAGCAGGATGGTCCCCGCGGCCAGCGCGGCGCCTGTGAAGAAGGGCACGCCCTTCCCGAGATAGTCGAACGCGAAGCCGGCCCAGATGGGCCCGATCACGCGCGCCATCCCGCCGAACGTCTGCTGCACGCCCATGTAGAGCCCGCGCTCATGGTTCGGGATCACCTGTGACAGCATGCCGGTCACGCACGGGAAGGTGAATGCCGTGCCGAGCGGGATGAGCAGGATCGCGAGCGCGAGCGAGAGGTAGTTGGTCGTGAAGGGCAACGCGAGGAGCCCGAGCGCGAGCAGCCCCTGCCCGTACCGCGAGAGCTTCGGTTCGCGGTACTTGTCCACCGCGGGGCCGAGGACGACGGCGCGCGCGACCACCGAGAGGACGCCGATGTAGGCGAAGACCCAGCCGATCCGCGTCTCGTCGATCCCGTGGCGGTCGAGCAGGAAGAGCGCGAGGATGGCGGTCATGCCCTGGAAGGCGCCCATCCCCACGGCGTACATGTAGATGAGGCGCGAGGCGGGATCGCCGGGATGGGTGAGCACGCGCTTGAGCGCGACGCTCGACTTGCGCACCGCCGGATGCTCCCCGGTCTTGGCGCCCACGCGCTCGTTGCTCTCGACGAGATACTTGAACGCGAAGGCCATGGTGACGAGGGTCAGCAGCGCCGCGAGCACGCCGGGGGCGGCGTGGCCGAGGCGCGCGGCCGATGAGCCGATGACCGGTCCGATGGCGACGCCGGCATTGGTCGCCGCGGAGAGCCAGCCGAGCGTCTTCGCGCGGTCCTTCGGTGCGGACGCGTCGGCGATGTAGGCCTGGATCACGCCCACCGTGCCGCCGCCCGCGCCCTGCACGAGCCGCGAGAAGAAGAGCAGTTCGAGCGAGTTGGAGAAGGCGAAGATGAGATAGGCGATGCCGCTCGCGGCCATGCCGACGAGCAGCGCGGGCCGCCGGCCGAGGCGATCGGAGACGCGCCCCCACATGGGCGCGCTGATGAGCTGGGCCACCGCGAAGCTCGAGACCATGAGCGCGATCACCGTGCCCTCGCCCCCGAGGCCGATCGCATCGAGCGCGCTCCACAGGGGGCCGTGTCCGACGAACCGCTTGGCGTAGAACGGCAACAAGGGGAGCACCATGAGGAGCCCCACCATGTCCATGAACGCGGTGACCATCAACACGACGAGCTTGCCCAACGGCGACTCCAGCGAGTGGGACCCAACGGCGCCGGGAAAGATAACCCGTGCAGGAGTCAGGACTTGGCGCGCCCCCCGGGGTCGCCCGACCCCCGCGTGAGGCGAACCCTCTAGGGCGGGGGCTGGGCGGACCGTATGTTGGACAGGTGATCGAGACCATCGGGCGGGTGTTCCGCGAGGCGCTGGAGTCGTTCGGCGAGGCCGGGAAGCTGACGGCCGAGGCGGTCCGCTCGGCGCGCGACGTGCGGACCTGGGGGCCCAACTTCACCCAGCAGGCCCGGAAGCTCGGGGTGGACTCGCTCCCGATCGGCATCCTGATCGCCCTGTTCACGGGGGTCGTGCTCGCGCTGCTCGCGAGCTACAGCTTCACGGGGGCGGTGCCGCGGTATCTCGTCGGCACACTGGTGCAGAAGACGGTGATGATGGAGCTGGCGCCGGTGCTCACCGGCCTCGCGCTCGCCGGCCGCGTGGGGGCGAACATCGCCGCCGAGCTGGGGACGATGCGGGTGACGGAGCAGGTGGATGCGCTGGAGACGCTGTCGTTCGACCCCGTGGCCTACCTGGTGGTGCCGCGGATCCTCGCCGGGGTCATCATGTTCCCGGTGGTGGTGGGCGTGGCGATGTTCGTGGGGCTCGGGGCCGGGTGGGTGGCGTCGATGACGCTGCTCGACCTGTCGTCGATGGAGTTCATGAAGGGTGCGCGATTGTTCTTCGACACGTTCGACGTGCGGTACGGCCTGGTGAAGTCGGCGAGCTTCGGGTTCGCCGTCTCGGTGCTCGGATGCACGAACGGCCTGCGGGCGCGTGGCGGTGCGCAGGGCGTGGGCGCCTCGGCGACGAGCGCGGTGGTGCAGTCGGCGGTGATGATCCTCGTGCTCGACGCCTTCTGGGCGATGGTCTGGCTTCTCGGGAGGGCCCGGTGAAGAAGTCCCGTTCGAATGACTGGTTCGTGGGTCTCGCGATCCTGCTGACGATGGTCGGCGTGGTCGCGGCGACGCTCTTCCTGCAGCAGGCCGACCTCGGCGAGAAGCGCACGGGGATCAGTGCGCGGTTCCGCGACGTGGGGAACATGCAGGTGGGCAACGCGGTGGTGATCCGCGGGGTGCGCGCGGGGAAGGTGCGGCAGATCGCGCTGGCCGAGCATGGGTGGGTCGTGGTGGACATGGACCTCGACGAGGGGATCACGCTCCCGAACGATCCGGTGGTGCTCATCCAGTCGAGCTCGCTCTTCGGCGAGTGGCAGGCGCTGGTGACGGCACGCGCCGGCGCGCCCGACATCCGGGACGTGGACGCCCAGCTCGCCGACTCGGTGGGCGCCCCGCCGCAGGCGCTCGCCGGCGCGGTCCTCCCGGACATCGCCCAGCTCACGACGGTGGCCGGCGGCATCGCGGGGAACGTCGCGAGCGTCGCCGAGCGGGTGCGCACGGCGTTCGATGACAGCGCGGCGAAGGAGCTGCGGTCGAGCATCCGCAACTTCTCCACGCTCAGCCGCGACCTCGCGCAGGCGGTGCGGGTGCAGTCGCGCAACCTCGACTCGATCGCGGTGCACGTGCGCTCGAGCGTCGCCGACCTGTCGAAGACGGCCGAGGCGATCCGGAACACCACGGGTCGCGTGGACTCGGCGACCGCGACCGGTGCGGTCGCGAACATCGTGCGCGAGACCGAACTCGCGACGGCGAACCTGCGGGCGGCGAGCGCGCGGATCAACGACCTGACGATCGCGCTGCAGCAGAGCGAGTCGAACCTCCGCGGCGTCATCGCCAAGTCGGACTCGGTGATGGGCAAGGTCAACCGCGGGGAAGGGACGCTGGGGCTCCTGCTCAACGACCAGTCGCTCTACCGGAACTCCGATTCGCTGTTGATCGACCTGCGGTCGTTGATCCAGGATTTCCGGAAGGATCCGAAGCGGTACTTCGCGCTGAGGGTGTTCTGATTCGGGATGAAGGCTGAAGGATGGAGGATGAAAGTGGGTGATGCGGAATGCGGGGTCAGGTGCGATGTTCTCTCCCGACCCCGCGCGGTTCGCTTTCCCCCTTCCTCCTTCAGCCTTCATCCCATGTCAGACCGCCGCACCTTCCTGACCTCCGCCGCGACCCTCGGCGCTGCCGTCGCCCTCGGGGCGACCAGTTCCGGCGCCCAGGATGACCACGATGCCCCGCAGCAGGGCGGCGAGATGCCGCCGGCGATCCGCGCGCTGCGGCCCATGCGCGATGGCGTGGTGCCCATCTCCGTCGCCGAGCGGCAGGGGCGACTGGAGAAGGCCAAGCGGCTGATGCGCGAGCAGGGGATCGATGCGCTCATGCTCACCGGTGGCACTTCGATGGTGTACTTCACCGGCATCGGGTGGGGGCTGAGCGAGCGGCTGCTCGCGGCGTTCATCCCGGTCAACGGCCGGCCCTTCCTCGTCACCCCGAAGTTCGAGGAGGAGCGCGCGATGGAGCAGGTGGCGCTCGGGCCGATGGCCGGCGGCGCCGACGTGTATCCGTGGGAGGAGAGCGAGGACCCGTACGAGCGCATCGCGAACGGGCTCCGCTCGCGCGGCCTCACGACCGCGACGATCGCGGTGGAGGAGACCGTCCGCTGGCAGTTCAGCAACGGGGTCTCGAAGATCCCCGCGGTGCGGTTGACCGACGGCACGCCGGTCACGGCCGGCTGCCGCATGGTGAAGGACGCGCACGAGCTCGCCCTCATGCGCCATGCGAGCGCGGTCACGCTCAAGGCGTACGAGGCGGCCTACAAGTCGCTCAAGGAAGGGATGACGCAGGGGGACTTCGCGCGACTGGTGTCGCTCGCGCACACGCAGCTCGGGTACTCCGGGTCGGCGGGGGTGCAGGTGGGGAAGTACTCGGCGCTCCCGCACGGGTCGGCCACGCCGCAGGTCGTGCGCGAGGGGAGCATCCTGCTCATCGACGGCGGCTGCAAGGTGGAGGGCTACAGCTCGGACATCTCGCGCACCTTCGTGCTCGGCAAGGCGACGCAGCGCATGAAGGACGTGTTCGAGATCGAGCATCGCGCGCAGAGCGCCGCGCTGGCGGCGGCGAAGCCGGGACTCGCCTGCGAAGCGGTCGATGCGGCCGCGCGGAAGGTGATCGTCGATGCCGGCTTCGGGCCCGACTACACCTACTTCTCGCACCGCGTGGGCCACGGCATGGGGATGGACGGGCACGAGTGGCCGTACCTCGTGCGCGGCAACAAGCTCCCGCTCGCGCCGGGGATGGTGTTCTCCGACGAGCCGGGGATCTACATCCCGGGCGAGTTCGGCATCCGGCTCGAGGACGACATGGTGATCACCGAGAGCGGGGCGGAGCTGTTCACGCCGCAGTCGGAGAGTCTGGAGCGACCGTTCTGATGGTGGATGAAGGCTGAAGGAAGAAGGGGGCGAGG